>CAURKB010000057.1:0-12976 GCA_963525315.1 uncultured Campylobacter sp.
TTTTTGGCCAGGCTCGCCCCACCCGTACCTGCGCTTACGTTTATTAAATTTGCAGATTTTAAAAGCCTAATGATATTTCGCACGATGACGGGGTTAGTGCCGATCGTACCTGCTAAAAACTCGCTCGTGTTTTTCTCGTCCTTAAAAAACTCGCAGCTAAGCAGGATATGGATAGCGATGGAAAATTTTTGTCCTATTTGCATAATCAGCCTTGGTTTAAATTTAAAAGCCGCGCGTCCTTTTTGCGCGGCCTTATTTTAGCTAAATTACGCAAAATTTTAAGCTCAAGCTCTCTCGCCGACGGCGGTAAAGCGCTTTTGCACGAAAGCCCCGTTTTTTAGCTCATCTATGACCGCAAGCGCGAGATCTGCGTAGCTGATGTAGCTCTCGTTTTTGGAGTTTAGTATTAGATTATCGCCGCCAAGGACGTATTTACCCGTGCGAGCGCCGTTTGCGTCGTAGTCTCCAGCAGGCGAGACGTATGTCCAGAGCACGTCCGTTCTACCTTTTAGCTCGGAAAACGACTCCGCCGTAGCCTTTGCGACGCCCATGTACCCGGCAGGGAAGCTTGGCGTATCCATAACCATCGTCTGCTTATCGTCCACGTATAGCGTACCCGCGCCGCCGATCACTAGTAGCCTTGTTTTCGTACCGCTAAGCACGTCTGCAAGGTATTTTGCTACCTTTTTATGAAGCCCAAACGTCTCCGGCGTCCATGCCGCAAATGCGCTAATAACGGCGTCAAAGCCAGCTAGATCGGCTTTGCTAAGCTCAAAAACATCTTTATAAACGACTTTTACGTCGCCGTTTTTATACTCTTTGTTTCGCGCGAAGCCCGTTACGTCGTGTCCTTGTTTTAGGGCTTCTTGCACCAAATTTGAACCTGATTTTCCGTTTGCTCCGATGATTGCTATTTTCATTGTATCTCCTTCAAATTTGATTTGTTTTTATTGCCGCGTAAATTTACAGCCAGCTTGGCTTTACATCGTCGTTTATCACGCCGTCGCCGTTAGTGTACTGCTCCAGGCTGCCGCGTTTAGTTTGGATACAGATAAACTTCATTCCTTGCGCGCCCGCCCTTAAGCATCTCTTGCCCGCCGGATCGATGCGGATCGCGTCACCCTCCTTGACCGCCTTCTCCTCGCCGTCTATAAAAAGCATGCCGCCGCCTTTTAGCACCAAATAAAGCTCCTCATTTTGTTTGTGCGAATGCACGAAAGGCACGCTCACGTTTGCCGGAAGCTCGTTGATAGAAAGCTCACAGCCGCTTAAATTTAGAACTTCTTTTAGCTCGACTCTCGGTTCATTTTTCGTTGAAACGATCTTGTAGTTTGACATCTTTGTCTCCTTGTAATTTTTTTGTTGTAATGTTATAACTTACAACCGATGAGCGAAGTATAATCAAATTTTGTTGTAATGTCAATAGTTACAGCAAAAATTTTCAAAAAATTTGACGCGAATTTTAAAATCAGCTAAAATCCGCGCGATTTTAACCGAATAAATTTTTATGCAAAATAGCGCATTTAAGACGCTTGCGATCGATTCAACAACACGCCGAGACTGATAGAGGAGTTTAGCAAGCTAAAAGACATCGGCAAGCGCGTAGATGCCGGACTAGAAGGCGATATAAATAAAATTTAATCGCTTTTTTGGGGTATAATGTACCTAAAATTTACCGAAAAACGAGGTCAAAATGCACGAAAATCACGCCCATTGCGCGCACTCGCACACGTCAAATAAAACCGTTTTGAGAAATTCTTTCATTATAATATCCGCTTTTATGCTGGTTGAGGTCGCGGGCGGCTTCGCGACAAACTCGCTCGCCCTGCTCTCCGACGCCGGACACATGCTATCAGACGCCGCGGCGCTCGGGCTTTCGCTGTTTGCGTTTAAATTCGGCGAACGCAAAGGCAACCTGCAAAAGACCTTCGGCTACAGGCGGATCGAAATTTTAACCGCGACGATAAACGCCCTCGCTCTCGTCGCGATCGCCGTTTTTATCGTCATCGAGGCGGCGCGGCGCCTGCAAAATCCGCCAGAAGTAGCCACCGCTGGCATGCTCGCCATCAGCACGCTGGGTCTTGCCGTAAACATCATCGTGGCGCTATATATGCTACGCGGCGGCGACGTGAGAGAAAGCGTCAATATGCGCGGCGCCTACCTGCACGTGCTGGGCGACGCCCTGGGCTCGGTGGGCGCGATCGCGGCGGCACTGCTGATGATGTGTTTTGGCTGGGGCTGGGCGGACGCGGCGGCTAGCGTGCTCGTGGCCGCGCTCATCGTAAAAAGCGGCTGGGGCGTGCTAAAAGACAGCCTAAACATCTTGATGGAGGGCTCTCCAAAGGGCGTGTGCCTGGACGGGCTCGTCGCGCAGATCAGAGGCGTGGACGGCGTGCTTTCAGTGCACGACCTGCACGTCTGGAGCATAACAAGCGGCGCAAACGCGCTCACGGCGCACATCGTGGTTAGTGGCGAGCTGAGCGTGCGCGAAGCGGAACGGATCATGGCCGAAATATCGCACGAAATGGAGCATCTGGGCATCACGCACACGACGCTACAGCTTGAAAGTAGCGAGAACGAATGCGCGGACGAACTCATCTGCGAGGTAAGATCAAGCGATACGGGCGGGCATCTGGGGCATAGTCATTAAAATTTGGGCAAATTTGGAGCGAAATTTCGCGATCTAGCATATCAAATCAAATCCGCAACCCGAAACGAATAAATTTTTGCTAAAATTTAAATCGACTCATTTTTATAAAAGGGGCGAATTTAGATGAAAAAATATATACTAGTCGTGATTTTTGGCCTGCATTGCGCCCTTGGAGACGGTAATTATATAGGTTTTCTTATCGCGTTAAATTTCGCGGTAGCCTTGGTTTGCGCCGCTTTTCCTTTTATGAAAAAGAATTATATATTTTTTCTACTGCTTGTCGTAAATTTAGCTTTGTATTTTAACGCTATCGACACTCCTTTTGAAAAGCCTGAGTTTTGGACGTATCATATACCCGCGCTCGCAAACGCGACATACGGCCTAAGCGCTCTAGTTTACGCCTCGGGATTTTTAGCTTTTGCTCCGCTGGCGGCGTATGTTTATTTTTTGTGTTCGCTTTGCGTCGTTATCTGCGCCGTGCGCGAAAAACTCCAAAATTTACGCTAAATTTTACGGGTCGAGCCTGCGTCAAATTTACTTCAAATCCCCCGCCGTAAAGCTGCCCCGCTCCCGCCAAATTTGAACCCGTCTGCTTAATAAAACATAAATTTACTCTACTTTAACGAAAATTTTTATACAATCGCCCAAAATTTAACTAGGGATTTCATGAAAAACATCAGAAATTTTAGCATCATCGCTCATATCGACCACGGCAAATCCACTCTCGCAGACCGTCTGATCCAGGAGTGCGGCGCCGTCAGCGACCGCGAAATGAGCAGCCAAATCATGGACACGATGGATATCGAAAAAGAGCGCGGCATCACGATCAAGGCCCAATCCGTGCGCCTAAACTACGCGCTTGGCGGCGAAAATTTCGTCCTAAATTTGATCGACACTCCGGGCCACGTGGATTTTAGCTACGAGGTGAGCCGCTCGCTAGCTAGCTGCGAGGGCGCGCTGCTCGTGGTGGATGCCAGCCAAGGTGTAGAGGCGCAAACCATCGCAAACGTCTATATCGCGCTAGAAAACAACCTCGAAATCATCCCCGTCATCAATAAAATCGACCTCCCCGCAGCAGATCCCGCTCGCGTAAAAAACGAGATCGAGCACGTCATAGGGCTTGACTGCAGCGGAGCGATCGAGGTTAGCGCTAAAAGCGGCATCGGCATCAAAGAGCTGTTAGAAGCCATCATCACGCGCATTCCAGCCCCTGGCGGCGAGGCGGAAAAACCGCTAAAAACGCTCATCTACGACAGCTGGTTTGACAACTACCTAGGCGCTTTGGCGCTCGTGCGCGTCTATGACGGCGAGCTAAAGAAAAACGACGAAATCCTAGTCATGGGCACGGGCAAAAAACACATCGTGCTAGACCTCATGTATCCAAACCCGATCGCGCCGATAAAAACGGCAAATTTGAGCGCGGGCGAAGTCGGCATCGTGGTGCTAGGGCTAAAAAACGTCAGCGACGTGCAGGTAGGCGATACGATCACGCTAGCTCGTAATCCCGTAAAAGAGCCCGTAGGCGGTTTTGAGCGGGCTAAGCCGTTCGTATTTGCGGGGCTTTATCCGATCGAAACGGATAAATTTGAGGATCTGCGCGACGCTCTGGATAAACTCAAGCTAAACGACAGCTCCATTAGCTACGAGCCGGAAACCTCGGTAGCGCTTGGGTTTGGCTTTCGCGTCGGATTTTTGGGGCTGCTGCATATGGAGGTTATCAAGGAGCGTTTGGAGCGCGAATTTGACCTCGATCTCATCGCCACGGCTCCAACCGTAACCTACGAGGTGGTGCAAACCGACGGTCAAATTTTACGTATCCAAAACCCGAGCCAGCTCCCGCCGGTCAATAAAATCGAGCATATCAAAGAGCCCTACGTCAAAGCCACGATCATCACTCCAAGCGAGTTTTTGGGCAACATCATCACGCTGCTAAACAACCGCCGCGCCGTGCAGACTAAGATGGACTACATCACGCCAGAGCGCGTGCTGCTCGAGTACGACATCCCGATGAACGAGATCGTGATGGACTTTTATGACAAGCTAAAATCATGCACCAAAGGCTATGCGAGCTTTGACTACGAGCCTAGCGACTACCGCGTGGGCGATCTGGTGAAGCTTGATATCAAGGTCGCGGGTGAGACCGTGGACGCGCTCTCTATCATCGTGCCCGAAAGCAAAGCCCAGTCCAAAGGACGCGACTTCGTAAAAGCGATGAAAGAGATCGTGCCGCGCCAACTCTTTGAGGTGGCTATTCAAGCCAGCATCGGCAACAAAGTCATCGCGCGCGAAACGGTAAAATCTATGGGCAAAAACGTAACCGCCAAGTGCTACGGCGGCGATATCACGCGTAAGCGCAAGCTACTCGAAAAACAAAAAGAGGGTAAAAAGCGCATGAAAGCTATCGGCAAGGTAAATTTGCCGCAAGAGGCGTTTTTAAGCGTTTTAAAAATAGACTAACGGCGTCTTGCGAGCGTTTTGCGGAGTTATTCGCTACGCTCGCGGCCGCTTTTTATTATCTCTCGGTAAAATTTGACCCTCCCAGACCCGCACCGCAAAAATGCCAAATTTGACGTTATATCCGCTTTTAAAATCTCAAAAATCAAACTTAATAAAATTTATACAAATTTCCGATTTCTCCCAAATTTTACGCAAATTTGGAATTTCATCTCAAATTTGGATAGAATTTTGCTTGCGTGATGTAAAATTTACGAAAGGATTTTTATGAAAAATTTTATACTTTTATTTGCAACGTTCCTTTTTACGGGATGTTTCGGGCTGTTCGAGAGCTCGCCAGAGGTCGCTCAAACCGAGGGCGGCAACGCCAAAGGCTACAAAGAAGTGATGCGTATCAAAGCAGACTGCTCCTCATGCGCTAGCGGCGGTCAGGATATCAAGATAAACGGTACGGACTACACAGGCGACGTCGCGATAAAGTGCTGCATCGCTCAAAGCAGGATCGACACGGGTGCGGCTATCAAAAAAGTCTATATCCACAAAATAGCCGACGAAAGAGCAGCTGATAGCGGCATAAAATTTATCTCTAATAACGGCGCAAAAATGCTATATCCAAAAGAGCGCCTTGAAAAGCTTTTTCATCTTTTCTTGCAAGACGAGCTGCTAAACCGCGGCATCATGGTCGTGGATAGCCAGACCTCGCCTTACACCTACCGCGTGGATTTTGCATTTACCGACTACGCGGCGTCTTATAGCGAGCCGTCGCAGTATCTAAGCGCGGCGATGAAGGGCAAACTAGGCGTCAAAAACATAAACAAAACCCGCGTGCTAAACATCTCCACCAGACAAGACGTGCGTAAGCTCGAGGCCGAGGATACGCAGGACTTTAACCTCTACGTCTACCTTCTGGTTAAACAAGCCGCCAACAAAGCCGCCGAAGAGATATCAAAACTATAAAGGAAAAATATGAAAAAACTAGCTTTTTTCGCCCTTGCCGCCGCGCTTTTTGCCGCGGTAATGAGCGGATGTTCGCAGCGCAGTTCGGTGTTAAATTTAACCCCGTATCAATCAACCTCAAACCAGATGGGCTACCAAAAAAATATCCGAATAAATAGCATCGAGGACGCTCGCGCCAACAAAAGCATCGTCGCCACGATCACGGGCAGTAACGGCGACGTCAAAGAGTACGTCACGCTGCAAAATAGCATAGAAAGCTGGCTACAAGACGGCCTTAGCACCGAGCTAAAGCGCCTGGGTGCAAATTTGAGCGACTTTGGCGATATCGTCGTGGACGTGAGGATCGTCGAGCTTAAAGCAAATCTAAGCGGCTACTCCACGGACAACCTAAAAGGCTCGGCAAAGCTTGCGATAACAGTGCACAGAGGCGATCAGACTATCACCAAAAACGTCTCGCAGGAGCAGACTAAATTTGCCCCGATCCACACGAGCGGCGCGTTTAAGAGCTTTTTTGACGAGCTACTGCAAGACATCGTAAAACGCGCGGCGATCCAGATCCTAAAAAGCTGATGAGATGTGCTAACTGCGGGCATCTGAGCCTCGGCGTGATCTGTAAAATTTGCAAAGATCACCTGCTCTCCTCGCCCGCAAGGACGCGCGTTTTGGACGGCGATTTTAAAATTTACAGCTTTTTTGACTACTCCGAGATTAAAAATTTACTCCACTCAAAGCACCTATTTCACGGCTCTTTCGTTTACGGCGCGCTTGCTAATTTGAGTTTTAAGATTTTTGCTAGCAATTTTAGCTTCGGCTCGCCGGTAAACGCCGTGCCGATCGACGATAGAGCGACTAGCGGCTACTCGCATACGGCAATCTTGGCTCGCGCGTTAAAAAGTGCCGAAATCCGTCCGCTTTACGCCTGTTTGCACGCGGGTTCAAACGTCAGCTATCACGGTAAAGACCTCGCCTTTCGCCTAAAAAATCCGAGAAATTTTAAGCTCTTAAAAACTCCTAAATTTCCAGTTATCTTGATAGATGATATAGTGACGACGGGTACTACGATAGACGAAGCCAGACGGACGCTGCAAAAAGCAGGCTGCGAGGCGCTTTTCGCGCTGACGCTTGCGGATGCAAGATACTAAAAATCCAAAAAAGGAGAAAAATGACGATGCACGAACTTGTAACAAAGTTGTTTAAAATACCTCGCTCCATAACAGGCGAGGGCTTTCGCAAAAGTTTAAACATAATAAAAGAAGAGCTTAAAAGCTCTGCTTCGCGAAATAAGGAAGGCGGCAAACCCGCGATTTCAAGTAATCTAAAAATTTACTCTGTAAAAAGCGGCGAAAAATGCTTTGACTGGATCGTTCCGCCGGAATGGATCGTTAAAGATGCGTATATCATAACGCCGAGCGGTCGAAAGATATGCGAATTTTACAAAAATAATCTGCATTTATTAAATTATTCCGTACCTTTTCATGCTAAAATCGGCCTTAATGAGCTACAAGGGCACTTATATTCGCTACCGAGCCTTCCGCGCGCTATCCCGTACGCGACTAGCTACTACGAGAGACGCTGGGGATTTTGCATTAGCCAAAACGAGCGCGACGCCTTAGAGGACGGTATTTACGAAGTCTTTATAGACACCGCGTTTAAAGAGGACGGCGAGCTAAACTACGGCGAAATTTTTATCCCCGCTACGAGCGACGAGCCGAGTGAAAATTTAAACTCCGACGAGATAAAACCGGAACGAAAAAGCAAGGGAGAGATTTTATTTTCTACCTACCTTTGTCATCCGCAAATGGCAAATAACGAATTAAGCGGTCCTGCCGTCTGGACGCAGCTTATTAAATTTATCCGCGAGCTTCCGCAACGCCGCTACGACTATCGATTTATCGTCGTACCGGAAACTATCGGCTCTATCGCTTACGTCAGCCGAAATTTTGATTATTTAAAATCAAACGTCAAGGCTTGCTTCGTACTTAGTTGTCTCGGAGACGAACGCGCTTACAGCGTAGTTTTAAGTCCTAGCGAAAATAGCCTAAGCGACCGCGCCGCGTTACATACGCTTAAATTTCTTGCAAAAGAGCCTAAGATTTACTCGTTTTTGTACCGCGGAAGCGACGAGAGGCAGTTTAATACGCCGGCTCTAAATTTAGGCGCGGTAGCTATTTGCCGCTCAAAATTCGGCGAATACGAAGAGTATCACACTAGTCTAGACGATTTAAATTTCGTCACGCAAAAAGGACTTGAAGGGGGATTTGAATACGCTAAAAATATCGTTTTAAATTTGGAAGCGAATACGGTTTATAAACCCAATTTCGTCTGCGAGCCGAATTTGGGGCGACGCGGACTAATAGCCACGATAAACGCCGGCGCCTACCCGCAGGAAATGATGAACGTAAGAAATTTTCTCGCGTACTGCGACGGTAAAAGAGACGCGTTGCAAATCGCCGAAATTTTAGGCGTCGAGTTGAGAAAACTAAAAGAGACGATAGAAAAATGCGTAGAATTTGAACTAATAAAGGAAGACAAATGAGCGATTTGATAGATAAATTCGAACTTAAAAGCGGCGATTTCGTCGTAGTAACCGGAAATTTTAATAGATTTATTTTTAAGCGAAAACGCGAAGATAAAAAATACGACGCAAACGCTCTTATCGATGAAATAATCCTAAAAATAGGCCGGAGCGGAACGCTTGCTTTTCAGACTTTTTCTTGGGATTTTTGCCACGGATTAGGTTTTAGCGTAAAAGACACGAAGTCAAAAACCGGCGCTTTGGGAAATTTGGCGTTAAAAAGGGAAGATTTTACGCGTACGGCACATCCGATTTACTCATTTGCGGTTTGGGGAAGATATAAAAACGAGCTTGCGAATTTAAATAACGTAAGCAGCTTTGCGGACGACTCGCCTTTCGGTTTTATGCGCCGCCTAAAAGCAAAGATGATAATCGTAAATTTAGAGCTTGACCACTCCTTTACTTTCGTTCATCACGCCGAGCAAATTTGCGGTATAGATTATAGATTCGAAAAGGATTTTAACGGCGTTTACGTAGACAAAAACGGCGAGAAAAGCAGTAAAACATATTCGATGTTTGTTAGAAAGGACGGCGTTATAACCGATTTAAAACCGCTTGAAATGCTATTTTTAAAATCAAAAGCCATGAAAATAAACGAAAAGGGCGAGGACGAGATAAAAATAATAAATTTAAGTCGCGCATATGAAATAATCGTCGACGATATCAAAAACAACGGCGCAAGAAGTTTGCATAAGCGCTTTTCGTGCTAACGCTTGCGGATGCGAGGTATTAAATTAAATTTTAATCAAATTTAAGCTAGAATCAGGCAGTAAATTTTAAGGATAAAAATGGAAGAAAATCTACTCAATCAAAATCAAGACATCCAAACCGTCGACATCGAAGAGTCGATAAAAACGAGCTACCTCGACTACTCGATGAGCGTCATCGTCGGTCGCGCCCTGCCTGACGCTAGAGACGGCCTAAAGCCCGTTCATAGACGCATCCTATACGCGATGAACAACCTCGGGGTCGGCAGCCGTAGCCCGTATATGAAGTCCGCTCGTATCGTGGGCGACGTCATCGGTAAGTACCACCCGCACGGCGATACGGCCGTTTACGATGCACTAGTGCGTATGGCGCAGAAATTTTCCATGCGCTATCCAGCAGTCGACGGCCAAGGAAACTTCGGCTCCATCGACGGCGACGGCGCGGCGGCGATGCGTTATACCGAAGCTAGGATGACTAATCTCACCGAAGAAATCTTGCGCGATATCGAAAAAGACACGGTTGATTTTATCCCAAACTACGACGACAGAGAGACCGAGCCCGACGTCCTACCTAGCCGCGTGCCAAATTTGCTTCTAAACGGATCTAGCGGTATAGCCGTCGGTATGGCGACGAATATCCCGCCGCATAGCCTTGACGAGCTAATCGACGGGCTTTTACTCGTACTTGAAAATAAAAACGCGACGCTAGAAGAGGTGATGCAGTACATAAAAGGGCCGGATTTCCCGACGGGCGGGATAATATTTGGCAAAAAAGGCATCATCGAGGCCTACCGCACGGGACGCGGCCGCGTAAAACTACGCGCCAAAACCCACATCGAAAAAAAGCCGAACAAGGACGTCATCGTCGTAGACGAGCTACCGTATCAGACGAACAAAGCCCGCCTCATCGAGCAGATCGCCGAGCTGGTCAAAGAAAAACAGATCGAAGGCATCAGCGAAGTGCGCGACGAGTCCGATAAGGACGGCATCCGCGTCGTCATCGAGCTAAAACGCGACGCGATGAGCGACATCGTGCTAAATAATCTCTTTAAATCCACGACGATGGAAAGCACGTTTGGCGTCATAATGCTTGCGATAAACAACAAAGAGCCGAAGGTATTTAACCTAATTGAGCTTTTGAAGCTATTTTTAAATCACAGAAAAACCGTCATCATCCGCCGCACGATATTTGACCTAGAAAAAGCCCGCGCTAGAGCGCATATTTTAGAGGGCTTAAAGATCGCGCTAGATAATATCGACGAGGTGATCGAGCTCATCAAAAATAGCGCCGACACGCCGAGCGCTCGCGAGGGTTTGGTGGCAAAATTCGGCCTTAGCGAGCTACAAGCAAACGCCATCCTAGATATGAGGCTAAGCAAGCTAACGGGTCTTGAGCGCGAAAAACTAGAGGCCGAGCTAGCCGAGCTGATGGCTGAGATCGCGCGCCTTGATGAAATTTTAAAGAGCGAAACCTTGCTAGAAAAACTAATCAAAGACGAACTACTTGAGATAAAAAATAAATTTAAAGTGCCGCGCATCACCGAGATCGTGGATGATTACGACGACATCGACATCGAAGATCTCATCCCTAACGAAAATATGGTCGTAACTATCACGCACCGAGGCTACATCAAGCGCGTGCCGAGCAAGCAGTACGAGAAGCAAAAACGCGGCGGCAAGGGCAAGGTCGCGGTAACTACATACGACGACGACTTTATCGAGAGCTTCTTTACTAGCAACACTCACGATACGCTGATGTTCGTGACAGACCGCGGACAGCTCTACTGGCTCAAAGTCTATAAGATCCCAGAAGGAAGCCGCACGGCAAAAGGCAAAGCGGTAGTAAATCTCATCCAACTACAGCCCGACGAAAAGATCAAGGCGATCATCCCGACGACTGATTTTGCCCAGAGTAAATCGCTCGCGTTTTTCACTAAAAACGGCATCGTAAAACGCACGAATTTGAGCGAATTTAAAAATATCCGCTCTATTGGCGTACGCGCTATCAGCCTAGACGAGAACGACGAGCTAGTAACGGCTCTCATCGTAGAAGGCGAGGAAGAGCCGATAAATCTAATCGATGAGCTTGGCGTAGAGACCGAGATAAACGAGATAGAGGCGATAGAGGCTCAGATCGATGAAGAAAATAGCGAGGAAAACGACGAGAATGCGGCTGAAGGAAGCGACGACGGCGAAAAGATGCTATTTATCGTAACCAAAAAGGGAATGTGCCTCAAATTTAAACTCAGCAAAGTCCGCCAGATGGGCAGAACGGCTCGCGGCGTGACGGGTATTAAATTTAAAGAAGCAGGCGACGAGGTCGTAGGCGCAGCCGTCATCGAAAGCAATGAACAAGAAGTGCTAAGCATATCTCAAAAAGGTATCGGTAAACGCACTACCGCAGACGAATACCGCCTAACAAATCGCGGCGGCAAGGGCGTGATCTGCATGAAGCTAACAAATCGCACCGGCGATCTAATCGGCGTCGTAATGGTCGATGACGAACAAGATCTGATGGCTCTGACCTCAAGCGGCAAGATGATACGAGTCGATATGCAAAGCATCCGCAAAGCCAGCCGCAACACCAGTGGCGTCATCGTAGTAAACGTAGACGGCGACGACGTAGTTAGTATCGCTAAATGCCCTAAAGCCGAGGAAGACGGCGAAGATATTGGCGAAGAGACGCTAGAAAATTTAGAATGAATTTAGTGCTTTTGGAATACAATTTGCTAGTAGATTTATAAATGAAGAAAAAACTAAATTTAAAGGTTCAAGAATGAAAAAAATTACATTCTCGGTTTTAGGTGCGGTGGCCTTTTTGACAAGCGGTTGTTCCTTTAACAACCCTTTTTCCTCCGACGACGCCACGTCGGCAAAACAAGATATCGTCATACAAAAGGTCGATAAAGAAGATATCAGAAACGTAATGAAGCAAGAAAAAATGATATACGATATCGAACCGGTCGATGCGGTATTCGGCGCCGTGGGCGAGGGTATCGCTCCGACCAACGCCGTTTCGCAAGCGCAGTCGCTAGCTCTAGCCAAGCGCGCAGCTATCGCCGATGCGCATAGGCAACTAGCCGAGAAGCTCTACGGCGTCAAGATAAACTCTAAAGACACGGTTAGAGACGCGATGCTTAGAGACTCAACTATCACGTCTCAGGTCGCAGGCCTCATCAAAAACGCTTCCATTGTCGAGCACGACTTTAAAGACGGGCTTTATCGCGTCAGAATGGAAATGAAAATCGACCAAAACAAGTGGCAAGAAATTTTTGCTTATTGATTGCCGCTGCGGCGCTTCTCTACGGCTCGGAGGAGTTTATCCTCTGGGCCAAAATCTCCACTAAAAATCACATCATAGTTTATGACGATATCGCGCTTTCAAAGGCAATGGTTCTAAGCGGGCTAGAGTACGAATACCTATGCGAAATAGGCGCTTCCAAGCAGCCCGCTCAAAGCTCGCTAGAGTTTTTAAATTTACACAAAAACGAGCTTTTCGAGTGCTTTTTGCCTTATAAATTTAAAGTCGAAGATCGCTTCGTCCAACGCAACAAAAATATAAACTCCGCAACCGACCTTACGCTATTTCCCGTACGTTTTACTGTAAAATTTAAGCCAAATTCAGCTATCATT
>CAURKB010000058.1:0-12963 GCA_963525315.1 uncultured Campylobacter sp.
CTCCACGCACTCGACCGAGGCGTAGAAGGATTTTAGATCGATGACGGCGTAGGTGGGAGTTTGGGTTTTCATGAGTAGTTAATTTGCTTGCGCGCCAAGCGGCGTTAAAAAGCGGCAAGGCGGGTTAAATTTGACTCCGCCGCCGCAAATGCTTTTAAATTTAGCCTAAAACGCATCGTCGATAGCTTGGCAGATGATATGCCCTATCATGATATGCATCTCCTGGATGCGCGGCGTGTCGTTTGATGGCACGACCAAATTTAGCTCGCAAAGCTCGTTCATCGCGCCTCCCGTGCGGCCGCTTAGCCCGATCGTTTTGATACCGATTTTTCGCGCTAGCTCGAGCGCTTTTACGACGTTACCGCTGTTTCCGCTAGTAGAGATCGCGATGAGCAGATCGTCCTCGCGGCCCAGAGCCTCCAGCTGACGCGAGAAAACAAACTCATATCCGTAGTCGTTGCCGATCGCCGTGAGCGCGGAAGTATCGGTCGTTAGAGCTATGCCAGCTAGCGCGCCGCGCTCGGTTTTATAGCGACCCGTTAGTTCGGCTGCGATATGCTGCGCGTCTGCAGCACTTCCGCCGTTTCCGCAAAGCAAAATTTTACCGCCCGCCTTTAGCGTCGCTACCGCCGTTTCGCAGGCTTTTTTGATATCCGCTTCCAGCGCAAATGTCGCTTTTATCGTCGCTAGATGTCCCTCTAGCTCGCTTTTTATCATATCTTTAGTCTTCATTTTTTATCCTTTTTATCGTCGCGCTCGTGCTTTTACCCGCTACAAAATCCACCAGCCGCACGTCTTTTACGACGCTGCTTCCCACGACCTCTTTACCTTCGTAGTCCGCACCCTTTACGAGCACGTCGGGACGCAGCTTTTCGATCAAATTTAGGGGCGTTAGTTCGTCAAATATCGTCACGTAATCAACCGCCCCCAGAGCCGCCAGCACGGTAGCGCGGTCGGTCTGCGAATTTACGGGGCGAGTGTCGCCTTTTAGCGCGCGCACCGAGGCGTCGGAGTTTAGCCCGACGACTAGTATATCGCCAAATTCCCGCGCCTTAGCTAGATAGCTCACGTGTCCCGCGTGCAGGATATCAAAGCAGCCGTTTGTAAAAACCAGCCGCTTTTCGCCGCGATTTGCCAGCGTCGCGGCCAGTTCGTCCGCGCTTTTGATTTTCTCCTCGAAGCCTGCCGCGTTTTTACGGCGCACGAGCTCGTTTATCTCCTCAAAGCTTGCCGTTGCCGAGCCGACCTTGGCCACGACGACCGCGGCGGCTAAATTTGCCGTTTCGATCGCCTTTTTGATGCCTTCGCCAGCACCTAGCATCACGCCCAGCGTCGCTAGCACCGTATCTCCAGCGCCCGTGACGTCAAAGACCTCTTTTGCCAGAGCCGGAAATTTAATCGCCCGTCCGTCCTCTAAAAGCGCGATGCCTTCCTCTGAAATCGTGATCAGCGAATGGGTCAAATTTAGCTCGTTTTTTAGTAAATTTAGCGCCGTAAAAAGCTGCTCGTCGTTTTCTATCTTAAAGCCCACGGCCTCGCCCGCTTCTTTTTTATTTGGCGTTAGTAGCGTAGCGCCCTTATATTTCGAGTAGTCCGCGCCCTTTGGATCGATGAGCACGGGTTTGCCCGCATCCACGCAGGCTTTTATGAGTTTTTGGCACAGCGACGGCGTCAGCACGCCTTTGCCGTAGTCTGATAGCAGCGCGACGTCGTAGCTCTCTAGCGCGCGGGCGAAATTTGCCGCTAGCTCGTCCTCGCACGTTACGGCTTCGACGCTTTCTTTATCGATTCGCACGACTTGCTGATGCGTCGCCATCACGCGGCTTTTTATCGAGCTCGTGCGCCCGATCTCGCGTTTGATAAACTCAGGTTTAGCGCCCTGCTCCCGCAATATCCGCTCTATCTCGTCGCCCGTCTCGTCATCGCCTAGCACGCTCATGACGCCCACTTTTGCGCCTAGCGAGAGCAAATTTAGCACCACGTTGCCGGCTCCGCCTAGTCGTTTGGTTTCGTTTTTTATCTTTACCACTTGCACGGGAGCTTCGGGCGAGATACGCTCGCAGCTGCCCCAGATGTAGTGATCTAGCATCAGATCGCCCGCGACTAAAGCACGTACTTCACGCATTTATCTCTTCCTCGTATATCCTTTTTATCTCGGCCGCGTAGTCTTTTATGCCCTCTTCTAGGCTAAATTTAGGCTCGTAGCCCAGCGCCTTTTTGGTCGGCTCGATATCTGCTTGCGTATGAAACTGATACGAGCGCGCGTACGGGTTTGGGATGTATTCGCAAGGTAAATTCGACCCCAGCTCGCGCTGCAAGATATCCACGATCTCTTGGAAGCTTCTTGCCGTGCCGGTCGCCGCGTTATACACGCCGCTTGGCGCGTTTAGGGCTAGCAAATTTGCCTGCACGATGTCTTTTATATAGACGAAGTCGCGTTTGATTTTGTCGCTACCCTCAAAGAGGCGCGGATTTTTACCGCTTAAAATTTGCAGACCGAACTGCAGCACCATCGAGGCGGTTTTGTTTTTATAAAACTCCCTCGCGCCGTAGACGTTAAAGTATCTCAGCCCCACGACCTCTACGCCCTTTTTAGCGTATTTTCGGCCCAGATCGTCCATTTTTAGCTTTGAAAAGCCGTAAACGTTATTCGGCGCTTCGCATTCGCCGACTCTTTGCGGGCTTTTTGCGTTGCCATACGTAGCGCCCGAGCTCGCGTATATCATGCGCGCGCCCGTTTTTTCGCAGATATCCAGCAGATCTTTAAAGCTATTTAGATTAGTCCTCATTAGCTCGCTTTGCTCGGTTACAGTGGTATCCGAGATCGCCGCCTCGTGAAAGATCGCATCCGGAGCGAATTTCTCGATCATGGCTAGCGTTTTTGCGCAGTTTATGTCGCCCTCGTAAATTTCGCCCGAAAATCCGAGCAAATTTTTAAAATGCCCGAAGCTTTTCAAGTTACCGTTGCTAAATTTCTCGTCGCTTCTAAATTTATCCACGGCGAGCACTTCTACGTCTTTTAAATTTTCATCGAAATAATGCGCCAAATTTGAGCCGATGAAGCCCGCAGCGCCCGTTATTACGACTCTTTTTATATCTTTCATATTTTTCCTTCTTTTTTTAAAAACTCTAGCGCCTCAGCCACGCTTTTTAGCCGGTCTCCGAGCTTTAAATTTACCCCTACGCCCGCGCTTTGCCCCGCCTGCACGTCGCTATCCTTGTCGCCTATCATGATTGAGCGCGCAAGGTCGATGTTTAGCTCGTTTGCGGCCTTTAGCAGCATGCCTGGCTTTGGCTTGCGGCAGCTACAAAGAGCCTCCGGCGCATGCGGGCAAAAGTAAATTTTCTCTATCTTTACGCCCTCTTTTGCTAGCTCGCCCAGCATAAATCTGCAAAGCTCGTCAAACTGCTCTAGCGTGTAGTATCCTCGTCCGATGCCTGATTGATTCGTCACCACGACTAGCGCGTAGCCTGCCTGCGCAAACTCCCTTAAAGCCTCAAAAATGCCATCTTTAAAAACGAAATCCTCGCGTCTATAAACATAGCCCGCATCCTCGTTTATCACGCCATCGCGATCAAGAAATAGCGCCTTTTGCGGCTGCGTTTTAAGCTTTGTTTTATCCATAGCGAAAATTATACAGAAAAAATCTAAATTTAACCGAAAATCGCCGCCGGCGCCGCGATATAAACTAATATAAAAAAATAATGTAAAATTTAGCTTTTAAGACTATAATACGCTTGCAATTTTATCAAAAAGGATTGAAAATGAAAAAGCTTATCATTGTTTCAGGAGCTGCCGCATTGCTAGCTGGTAGCCTATTTGCCGCCGACGGCGCGACCCTTTACAACAAATGCAAAGCCTGTCACGGAGCTAAAGCAGAAAAAATGTATCTAAACAAAGTTCCTGCGCTTTCGTCTCTTTCTAAAGAAGAGATCGCTGAAGCTTTAAAAGGTTACAAAGAGGGCAGCCTAGATAAATTTAAGTCTTCTGCGATGATGAAACCTCTAGCAAAAGGTCTTAACGACGAGGATATCGCCGCTCTTTCAGAGTACATCCCTACTCTAAAATAATCCCTTCGGCGGAGTTTTTCCGCCGATTTTTCTTTCTTTGACGCTTCATTTTTACAACATTTTTATAATTTTTCTTTTAACTTTTTAAGACTATAATCTCGTCTAAATTTCTATCAAAAAGGACGAAAAATGAAAATCTATCACATCGCTACCGCTGTTTTGGCGCTAAATTTATCTCTACTTGCGGCCGACGGCGCAGCTATTTACAAAAAATGCTCAGCCTGTCACGGCGAAAAAGCGGAGGTAAAATACGCAAACAAAGTGCCTGCGCTAACTAGCATCGGCAAAGAAGACCGCATAAAAGCGCTACAAGGCTACAAAGAGGGCTCAAATAACGCCTTTGGCATGGGCAAGGTCATGCAGCTGCACGCTAAAAACCTAAGCGACGAGGATATGGCGGCTGTTAGCGAGTATATAGAGAGCCTAAAATAAGCTTGCGGTTTAAGCTCGCAAATTTACCGCAAGCAGACAAAACAAGTAGCGGCAAGCATCTACAATAATCGCGAGAGATTGTTTCGGCGCAGGTTTTATTTACTCGCTTAAATCAGGCTTTAAATTTGATTTTATACTTGCATCGAGGCGCGAAAATCGACGGATAAATTTAATACCGCAATTTCGGGCTTAAGGTTAAATTTAGGGCGCGTCTTTAAAGGAATTTAAGATACGCGCCGTAGCGCGGGTTTACAAAATCGCACGCCCGCAAGCGGCGACATAAAAACGCCCGTATTAATGCAAAACCGAGCTAAATTCGAGCTTTTTAGCGGTCGGCTCGGCAAAAACGGATTTCACAGCCAAATTCTCCGTCGCTAAATTTTAACTCGCGGTCGTAAAAGACGAGGCTAAATTTGATACTCGTTAGGACTTAGCTCTCCTCGTAAAAGCTTACCAAAGCGCGCGGCCGCGGCCTCTACGGCATCGTCGCCAAACTCGCCCGGCTCAAACCCGCTGCTGATAAACGGCACGGCAAAGTCCATCCCGCAATAGTTTGCCGTGATCTTAAGCGGAGTTAAAATTTCATCCAGGCTAAAGCCGATAGCGCCCTGTTTGGAGTATTCGCCAAGCGGAGTGCTGACGCTTAGCGCAAGCTGCAAGACCTTGCCCTTAAGCGCGCCGGATCCCACCAGCTCGTGCGAAAAGACGATGTCGATATAGGCTTTTAGCATAGGCGGCACGTTTAGCCAGTACATCGGGTACAAAAATACTATGCGCTCGGCACCCGCTAGCGCGTCTTGCTCTGCGCAGGCGTCTATGCGCGCGATATCTAGGCCGTAAAGCCCCTCCAAATGGCGCACTTTAGCGTCCGCGGCGGACTTTGCTACCTGAGATAAGGCTTTGTTTACGCGCGAGGCGGCGAGATTTGGGTGCGATAAAATCACAAGCGTTTTCATGTTGTTTCCTTTGTTAAAATTTGCGGAATCATATCGTTAAAAAGCTAAAAGTAGATTAAGAGGGCTTGCGAGAGTGAAGCTTTTAAAATTTACAGGATTAAGCCGCGCCCGCTCGGCGATTGCGGAGATTAAATTTAAACGGCTCCGGGCCGCCTAAACTCCAAGCAGGCGGCATACCCGGTGGGTGCGTCAAGCGGCGGCGTGGCATCGTTATACTGAGTAAATTTGGCCAACGAGAGGCTAAATTTACTGGCGACCCGCTTGCCGGCAAAGGACAACCGATTTTTACTCTGCCAGCTTACGCTTGCGCGCTTTTGCTATTTTGCACGGTAAATTTGCCGTCCAAGACGCCAAAATCCAATACTCAAATTTTTGCCCGTCATTATGCCGTAGTTAGTCAAAATTTAATACCAAAATTTAACCGCAATGAATTAAAATTTATAGTCCAAATTTAACTCCAAAATCCTTGCCGTCAAATTTAAAACGCAAATGTTGCCCACGCTCAAAATCAAATTTCGCGGCAAATTTTACGACCCAAAATAACCAAATTTTAGCGGCAAAGTCTCGAAAAATTTGCCATAAATTTAAACCTCAATCCGGCGGCTTATAGCCCTTTTCTTTACGGCGCAGCTCTAGCTCATAGGCATCGTTTAGCGCATCTTCGTCGTCAAATTTCGTTCCGTCCAAAAACTTTCGCTCGTCGTCAAACTGCCTGGTCTTAAGCCCCCACAGCAGCGCCGCCAGCCCGCACGCGCCAAGCAGCGTCGAGACGCCGATCATCATCGCCACGACCGCCCCGCTCATCGCTCGCTCCTAGCCCGCATCGCATTTAGCACGACCGCGACCGAGCTTAGCGACATCGATAGCGCAGCCACTGCCGGCGCTACGTAGCCGGCCATAGCTAACGGTATCGTCACGGCGTTATAAACGAGCGAAAAGGCCAAATTTTGCCGCACGATGCGGTAGGTCTTGCGCGCGAGCCTAACCGCAGCCGCGAGTGAGGCGGGATCGTCTCTCATCAGCACGACGTCGCTTTTTGCGATACTCACGGCCGCTCCGCTACCCATGCACACGGCCACGCTTGAGAGCGCAAGCGCGGCAGCGTCGTTGATCCCGTCGCCTACCATCAGCACGTTTCGCCCCTGCTGTGCCAGTCTCTCTACGTAGGCGGCCTTGTCCGTGGGCAGAGCGTTTGCGACCGTTTCCTCGATGCCAAGCCCTTCTGCGGCGCGCTTTGCGGCGTATTCGTTATCGCCCGTTAGCATCGCCACGCGCATGCCCGCGTTTTTTAGCGCGACTACGCACTCTTTGGCGCCATCTTTTAGACTCTCCTCTAGCTCAAATACCGCCGCAATCTGCCCGTCTGCGGCAAAAAAATAACAAGTCCCGCGCACCGCTTCGCCGTCATAAAGCCCCAGCTCGCGCATAAATTTCTCGCTCCCGCCGGCTAGATTTATGCCGTCAAATTTAGCCCTTACTCCGCGCGCCGCGATGTTTTCAAAGCCGCTTAACTCTAAAAGTTTTAAATCCCTAAAATTTACGCGCAGATACTCGCCCACGGCGCGGCTAACGGGATGATCCGAGCCGCTAACTAGCGAAAAAAGCGCGCTTGCGTCAAATTTGTCCGAGTGCGTAAATTTACTCACTTTAAGCCGCCCCGACGTGAGCGTGCCGGTCTTATCAAACACGGCCGTATCGCACCTGGCTAGACTTTCGATGATGCGCGCTTCTTTAAAAAGTATCCCGCGCCTAAAGCCCGCTCCAAGCGCAACGAGCGTGCTAACCGGCGTAGCAAGCCCCAGCGCGCAGGGACACGAGATCACCACGACCGAGATCGCGACGATGAGCGCGGCGGAGAGCTCGCCAGTGCGCCAGAACCAAAACGCAAACGTCGCTAGCGCTAGAGCCGTGATAGCAGCCGAAAACCTCGCCGCGATAGCGTCTGCGAGCGCCTGGATGCGCGGCTTTTTGGCTGCGGCGGTTTCTAGCAAATTTATGATACGCGCTAGCACCGACTCGCTAAACACGGCGCCGACCTCATAAACTAGCGTACCGTCCACGCACACGGAGCCGCTTTTTATCTCGTTTTCGCCATCTTTTGCGCTAAGATATACAGGCGCGCTCTCGCCGCTAAGGCTAGAGAGATCAAAGCTCGCCGCCCCGCTTGTGACGACGCCGTCAAGTAGCACGCGCTCGCCGACTCGCACGACTACGAGTTCGCCCACACGCACCTCCTGCGCGCTTTTTAGCGTTATCTCGTCGCCGTTTTTGACGCTCACCGAGTTTAAATTTAGCGAGTTTAGATTATCGAGCGTGTCGGCGGCCTTTTTCTTACTCAAGATTTCCAGATATTTACCGATAAATACGAAAGTGATTATCATCGCGACCGAGTCGAAATATACCTCGCCTTGCCTGGAAAACATCGCATAAACCGAGAAAATATAAGCCGCGAGCGTGCCTGTGACGATGAGGCTATCCATGTTTTGCGTTTTGTTTTTTAGCGCCGTCCAAGCACCCCTAAAAAACCCGCTTCCCGTGTAAAAAAGCACAGGAGTAGCGAGGATAAATTCGGCGAAATTTATGATAGAGCGCACGTCGGCGCGCATGCCCGTGAAGTAGCCGCCGTACTGCGCGACGGCCAGCCACATGATATTCATCGTGCAAAATATCCCCACAAGCAGCCTAGCGTAAAACTCTCGCCTCTGCCCCGCGAGTCTTTGCTCCTGAGCCTGCGCGTCGTATGGATAGGGCTCGTAGCCGATAGAGCGGATGAGGGCAAAAATTTGAGCTAAATTTATCTCGTTTTCGTCCCAGACGATGAGGGCTTTGTTATTAACCGAGTTTATATTTACCTCTAAAATTCCCTTCTGCGCAAATAAAACCTTCTCGTTTAGCCAGACGCAAGCCGAGCAGTGGATACCCTCGATGATGAGAGAGATTTTGTTAAACCCGTTCTCGTTTTTGACGTAATTTTGATAAATAGCCGCGAGGTCTTCCTGCGACTTTTGCGCCGCATTTTTCGCGCTTATGGCGGGATTTAGCGTAGTTTTGCCGAGCCTTTCGTAAAACTCGCCCAGCCCACTTGCGTTAAGTATCTCGTAAACTCCCGCGCACCCCTCGCAGCAAAACAGCTCCCCGCCGCGCTCTATCAGCGCCTCGCGCTCAAATTCTCCCCTGCAATGCGCACACTTAAATTTGCCCATAAATTACTTTTTTCTTTCGTTTTAAGATTTTAGATTATACGTAAAATTCCTAAAGCCTCGCAAAATTTACGAGTCGCGAGTTTAAATAAAATTCGGCTCGTCAAATTTCAGCCTCAAATTTAACTATAAAAAACAAATTTAAGGCGCATAACCCGCCAAATCAATCGTTTCTTACGCACCGCACGAAGCCGCGACTAGAAACGAAGTCCCAGATATCGCAGCCGTTCCCGAAAAGCACGAGCCACGCGCCGGACGAGAAGTCGGCGATTTTAGTCTGGCTCCAATAGTGCGGATCATCGAAGTCTTCTATGTATTTAAAGGCCGTATTTAGAGCGGGTTCTTCCCTACTCTTATCCGCTATGCTTAGTAGCTCCACTCTCGTGGGCAGCCGCCAGTCTTTGTATCCGGCTAGGTTTGCTAGATTGCAGTACTCCTGCGCTTGATCCCACGTTCCTTGAAAATTTTGATTCTCATCCTGCCACATTAGTCTTCCCAGCTTTTTGTCGCTACATATCACTACGTTTTTATCGTTATCTCGGTAGCACGTAGGACTTAGCGCCTCTGCGTTTAGCAGGCCGCAAAGTAGCAAAGAAGCGGCTATATATCTTTTCATACTTTTTCCTTTATCTAAATTTCAAAAATCAATAGTCCCGAACGCACCGCACGAAGTTGCGATAAGAAATGTCGCTCCAGCTAACGTCACCAAATCTGAAAGACACGAGCCACGCATCAAACGGATCGTCGGCATACTTAGTAAAGCTCCACCAGTCGTAGCTTTTCTCGTCTTTGTCGTTCGTTTCGTATGCGATGTTTTTAAAGGATTCGTTTATAGCGGGCTCAAACCTAGTATCGTCCGTGATGCTAATTAGCTCGTTTAACGTAGGTAGCCGCCAGTCCTCAAAGCCCGCGAAGGTTAAATTTTTGCAATATTTTATCGCCTTGTCGTAATCGCCTTTAAATATCTCATCGCCGTCTTGCCACATCAGTTTATAGACGCTATCCGTGATGACGTTTTTGGCGTCGTCCCTGCTAAAACCCGCCATAAAACCAGGCGCATCCGTCCCAAACGCTGCGCTAGAACACAGCAAGCACGCCAGCGAAGCGGCTATTATTTTTCTCAATATATCCTCCTTTGAAATATTTATTAAACAATAAAATTATACCACGGCAATAAATATTTTCACGCAAACTCCCTATCTATCACGATGAAAATTTTATACCCCGGAAAGCTTAGCGAGATCTCGCGCTCTATCTGGGCGCGCAGACGGCTTAGATTTTTCTCGGCAAAATCGACCACCACGTCAAACCTCACGCTCTTTTTCTTCGTATCTATAAAAAACGCGTGAAATCCGCGCACGCTGCTAAATCGCGAAAGTAAATTCGCTACGCAAGCGCGGCTTTGCTCCTGTCCCAAATTTACGCTATAAACGCCGAAAACCAGATAAATCCTGTAAATTTTGTAAATTTCTATCTGAAGCTCGTTTAGCCTCTGCGAAACCTCGCTAAGGGGTAAATGCTCGTCTATCTCGACGTTTACCGAGCCGACGTATCGCTGCGCGCCGTAGTTGTGCAGGATCAGGTCGTATGCGCCGCGCACGATCTCGCAGCGATTTACGGCGGCGTAAATTTCGTCGCTGATCTCTTTTTCGACGCGCTGGCCGATGATTTTGTCGAAGGTTTCTTTTATTAAAAGCACGCCGTTTACGATAATAAAAAGCGAGGCCAAAGCGCCCGCGTAGCCGTCTATCTGGATATCGGCAAAGTACGATAGCGCGGCCGAAGCAAGGATCACGCAAGATATGATCGCATCACCCAAAGCCTCCTGCCCTACGGCTCTAAGCGAGATAGATTTGGTCTGTTTGCCGATCTTTTTGTAGTAAAAGCCGAGCGCGAATTTGACGAATACCGCGCAGAATAAAAACGCCAAAAACGGCATCGTAAAATTTGTAGGCTCGGGCGAGAAGATATTTTCGACCGAAGTTTTTAGAAACTGACATCCAAGCATCAGCACGATAACAGAAACGATGAGACCGCCGATATACTCGGTCCTACCGTAGCCGTAGGGGTGGGGCTTCGCCCGGCATCTTGCTAGCTAGTTTTGAGCCGAAAATCGTGATGATACTTGAGCCTGCATCGCTAAGGTTATTTACGGCGTCTGATATCAGAGCGACCGAGTTTGAGACCATGGCAATAAAGATTTTCGCTCCGGCTAAGAAAAAATTCGTAACTATGCCGATAAGCGCGGTTTTTATGATCGTTTTTTCGCGCTTGCCGTCTTTAAAATCCATCATTTTGAGATTCCTTTTCATTTTTGGCGTATTATACCGCGTCTTGACATCAAAGCCAAAATTTTATAAAATGCGGGCTTTCAAAACTTCTTTTGAAACTTAAATTTATCTACAAAATTATTCCGTAATTTTAAAGAGGACACAATGGAAAATAACGCAACCCAGCCTGCAAATTCGGCGCAGGAAAATCAAAAAACGACCAAAAAATATCCAAACTCGCGCACTCATATCCCCGTCGACGGCCACAAAATCGAAGAACTAAGGATGCTAAGCTTAGACGAGCTAGTGCAGATAGCAAACAGCGTCGGCGTCGAAAATCCGCGCGAATTTCGCAGGCAGGATTTGATATTTGAGATACTAAAAGCCCAAACCAAACAAGGCGGATTTATACTTTTTACGGGCATTTTAGAGATTATGCCAGACGGCTACGGCTTCTTGCGCTCGGTAGACGCAAACCTCAGCGACAGCTCAAACGACGCCTACGTCTCAAACTCTCAAATTCGCAAATTTGCCCTGCGCGTAGGCGACATCGTGACGGGCCAGGTGCGCGAACCAAAAGATCAGGAAAAGTACTACGCCCTGCTAAAAATCGAGGCGCTAAACTATATGCCGCTAATCGAGGCCAAAGAGCGCCCGCTATTTGACAACCTAACCCCGCTTTTCCCGACGGAAAAACTTCGCCTAGAATACGACCCGGTGAAGCTAACAGGGCGCGTGCTCGATCTCTTTACACCTCTTGGCAAGGGTCAGCGCGGCCTAATCGTAGCTCCTCCTAGAAGCGGTAAAACCGAGCTTATGAAAGAGCTAGCCCACGGCATCGCGCGCAACCACCCCGAGTCGCATCTCATGGTCTTGCTCGTGGACGAGCGTCCAGAAGAGGTCACCGACATGCAGCGCTGCGTAAAGGGCGAGGTATTTAGCTCGACATTTGATCTGCCCGCGATGAACCACGTGCGCGTCGCCGAACTCGTCATCGAAAAGGCCAAGCGCCTCGTAGAAATGGGTAAGGACGTCATCATCCTGCTTGATAGCATCACCCGCCTAGCGCGCGCGTATAACACCGTAACTCCGCCTAGCGGCAAAGTGCTAACCGGCGGCGTGGATGCAAACGCCCTGCATAAACCGAAGCGCTTTTTCGGCGCGGCGAGAAATATCGAACACGGCGGCAGCCTCACCATCATCGCCACCGCGCTCATCGACACGGGCTCGCGTATGGACGAGGTAATTTTTGAGGAGTTTAAAGGCACGGGCAACAGTGAGATCGTACTAGATCGCAACATCTCCGACCGCCGAATTTACCCGGCCATCAACGTACTAAAATCAGGCACCAGAAAAGAAGAACTACTGCAAAAACCCGACGAACTGCAAAAGATCTGGGCTATCCGCTCGGCGATCGCGACGATGGACGACGTAGAGGCGCTTAAATTTTTATACGCCAAGATGCTAAAAACCAAGGATAACAAAGAGTTGCTTTCGATATTAAACGAGTCGTAAATTTGCGCCCTTTGGGCCAAATTTGACGGTCGCTCTTGATCTTGCGCGCGAGTAGTTTGGCTCGCCTACTTGTTTTAAAACTCTCTAGATTTTATAAATCTATAAACCCTCTCCGCTTAAATTTACGTCTGAGACGGCGGACTATCTAAGCGTCAAAATTTAGTGCGGCTTTTTAAATTTGCTTTCAGCTTTCGTCGTCCGTAGCTTCTCGCATCTTACGCTAAATTTACGAGACTAGCCGCCTTTATGCGCGTTTTGCTTTTTTATTTAAATTATGCTGCGTCGCCGAGTACGCCGTACTTTTATCGCCGCGACGGATATACAAATTTTACCGCCCGCTGCTTTTAAAGAATTCCTCTATCATTTTTTGATTACATTTTTCTATCGAGGTAGTCTTGTTTTTATTACACATCCAAAACGGACCGCCCGACTCTGGACCCAAAGCATTAGTTAAGGCTTGAATCAGCCAAGAGTGATAAGACTCGTAGATGTATGTATTGTCGGCTAGTATCTTACCCG
>CAURKB010000059.1:0-12691 GCA_963525315.1 uncultured Campylobacter sp.
CCCTTTTAAAAGCCCGTATTTATGGGCATAAACTCACTTTTTAAAATTATTTTTTATTATTTTAAGTAAACGCTATAAAACCGCTTTTTCAAGTCCTTTCATCCGCACCATCCAAAAATCCCTAAAATACGACTTTCTAGGATTTAAGCTTTAAAAAGGTAACCCGATAGGTAACTCAAACTTCTATTTTTTATTTTTTCTACATTATTTTTTAAGGCTCAACATAACTTAAGCGGATTTTTAGCTGCGACTTCGTCTTGCTACCGCTTCCTGAAAGGCCACGAACGTAGTGAAGTAGGGTTTAGATATAATACTAAAACTACACAGGAAAACTTATATCAGAAACTATTGAAACTGATAAGAGAAAATCCGCTTAAGTTTAATTGAGCCTAAAAGAATTACATAGCGCGTTTAACGTAAAATAATCATAATTTTTCTATGCGCCTGAGTGCATCGCCGCTAAATTTTGCGCTGCGGCGTAGCGTCGCCAGAGCCGCTTTTGTAAGATGCGATTACTTTTTTCTAGCGGCGGATTTATAAATTTAGCCCAAGGCCTTTGTTTTGGGCGGATTTTATTTGGGTCGCTCGCGCCGTAAATTTAAACTAGCAAAGCGCATTTTTAAATTCCTAGTAGCCGGCAAAAGCGCGAGCTAAACCAAACTCCGGACTTACTGCTCATATTTTTTCATTATCCTTTTTGCGACGGTTTTGCCGATGTTTTTGTAGCGTTTTTCGTTAAAGGCTAGAGACTTTAGATACTCCGTATCGCTCGTATCGCCCAAAGCCTCAAAGCAAATCGCCGCATGTTCGGCCACGATTTCGTCCTTCGTGCCGATCGTTGCCCCGATGAGTCCCTTTAAAATAGGCGCGAAAGCATCATGCGTCCGCGCACTGATTTTTTCGTCTTTTATGCTGCGAGAAGAGTGCGTAAGCGCGTAGATATAGCACTTTGCAAAGCTCTTTTTCTTAGGCGAGATACCGCGCGCGAACTCCTCTCCCAGCTGTAAAAACGCATCCAAGGCCTCGTGCGGCGGTAGCTCCTCTATGGTGCCAAAAACTATGCGGAAGAATTGCTTTGGGCGGTTTATCGCTTTGATCAGTCCTGCTACGCCGCTTTCTAGATAGATGCAGATCGCATCGACCCACGCAGCCATCGGTGCTATGAGGTCGTCGTTCATCGGCTGCCAGTCGTACTGCCTAGACATCTCGCGCAGAGGCTCTATGAGAGCCGGGTCCGGTATCTTTAGCGCTTTTAGCAGATGCTCGACCTCCAGATCGCCGCTTTTTTCCAGGCGGTGGAGCTTTTTTATAAATTTTTCTACTTCGGTCATAATTTTCCTTGGATTTGATTTGGCCGATTTTATATTATTTTGGCTAAATTTATGCTACAAAGTCGCTTGCTAGTCGGTATCAGAGCCGGATACGGTTTGCCCGGAGCAAAGGCGCAGGCCCGCTAAACGGATAAATTTACGTCGTTTTATCGCAGGCTAAATTTGCTTTTTTGCGCTTTTGTGCCATAAAACTTACTTGCCACTTTATGCCGTAAATAGGGCAAAAAACGCAAAATTTACGGCTATTTGGCGTTTAAATTTACTTAGTTTTGCAATTGGATTTTGGCAAAATCGCAAACTAAAGCTTGACTCGGAGCTTTAAATTTAACGCCAGACTGAGTATTTTGGGCTAAATATGCGGCTTTATAAACGGCTATAAAACGGCTTGATGGCCGTTTTGTCTTTGCTTGGCGCCTGGCTTTGACCGGTTTTTGCAGCGCGCCTATGCCCGCCAAAAAGCGGGCGCTAGCGGCAGAGGCATACGCCTACAATCTAAGCGCAAACTAAAATCATCCTCTAGCGAGGTTAAATTTGAGGTTTTAAAAGGTGAGTTTGATCGAAATTCGGCCCGAAAAATCAAGATAAAATCTCAAATTTTACCCGCTCGTTTTCCTCCGCTAGGTCGGTAAAAACGGCGATCAGATCGTCAGCATATCCCCCTAGCGCGGCAAGAGAGGAGCGATTTTTTAGATTTATCTGCGTGGGTTCGTTTATTTCGCCGAGCGCATCGTAAAGCGCGTCGAGGTTTTTTATCTCGGGACCCAGTCCGAATTTTCGCGTCAGATACTCAAAGGCTGCCGTTTTCTCGCGCATTTTCGCGCCGTTTAGAGTTATGATTTTCACTGCCGCCTCCGCTCATAAAGTAGATAAAAGTTCTCGTAATGATCGGGCGTGTAGTAGATCAGCCCGTCGTTAGAAAACACGATACGCTGGGCTCCGCGCCGCCCTCCACGGTATCCGATATCGCACTCAAACCACTTGCGACCGTTAGCCTCTGGCAGCTTCTTTTCTCTGTTTGAAAAACGGTCGCCGCCGATGCTTTTTTTGTCCGTGACCTGCCACAGATTGCCGCTTTTAGCGTCCCATCCGAGTGCGAGGGCCTCTTTTTTGGTGATGAAGTTTTGCGGCAACCCGCCGAATCTATAAATATACGCCGCAACCTCGTCTTTTGAGGTGTAGACGCTGTCTTTTACGACATTTACGCTCGGCGCGGCGGCTACATTTTTCTCTGCGCCGCCGCTTCTAAATTCGCTTTGCGGCTGATTTTGACCTGGAGCGGCCAAGTCGCTTGGAGATAGAAATTTAAACAGCGCCGCTAGCAACAAAACGGCTAGCGGCAAGATGACGTTTCGTAAAATTTGTTTATTCAAAAAAGACCTTTTTAGTGAAATTTAAAGCGCGTTCCACTCGGTAAATTTGCCCTTTGGCGACTAACGGCGCCAATTCGCGCTTACTTTTTGCGCCTATTTTTTAGCTTGCGCCACGCAAATTTAGCCGAGATTTATGCATTCCATATTTATGATATACACAGTGTCGAATTTTACATTATTAAAGGTTTTGCCGCGAAGCATTTCCTTTACATGCCCCTCGTGCAAATCATCTTTTAGGTAAAACGAAAACGTGGTTTTGCGCCCTTCGTTGCTTTTACCGGTAACGGTTATGTCCCAAATTTGACTACCGACCTCGTTTTCGTCTTTTAAGACGGGTTTGTAAATTTCGTATTGTCCTTCCAAAAATCTATCGGCAAAAATTTTTGACGCGTTTTCATCCGCAGGCAACGCGAAATTAAACGACCTAATGCCTAAAATATTTTTAATTATACTTTTTGCCATTTTTAGCCTTTATACTCGCCGCTAAATTTCAAAAGAATTTTGTCGCATTTTACGTGCATATCATCTTCGTATCCGCAATCAAACGCTCCGACTACAACCTGTTCTACCTCGCTAAGACCGGCGCCTTGCTTCATGTGCGGGACGCTAAACATAGTAGAGACCCTGCTGTCGTCCTCGTTTCTTTTGCTTATAACGTAGCTCTTTTTATTAAAGCCGCTTAAGTTATGTGCAAGCGGCTCGCCGCCGCTTTCTACAAGTTTATAGACTACGATTTTCCCAGCTAAAAGCTTTGCAAATTCGGCCAAATCCTCGTCGGATCCGTTTATATTGATACTCCTAGGCCTAAGGCCTCCAACTTGTTGCTGTATCATTTTAGTCCTTTGTAAATAAAATTTCTACTTATAATTTTAGCATATTTTATAAAGCCGAAGATGGATAAATTTAAATGCTCTATTTAAGTATTAACCAAAAATTTAACTCAAAATTCGGACGAGCGCAAATTTGAACGTAAAAAGATAAGCGGAAGTACGCGAAATGCTGGAAAAGTCGGCTTTTGCCAAAAAACGGCGCAAGAAAAACGAGTGCCGATATTTTTAGGCGGATTTGAATGCCGCGACGAAAATTTCATCCCAAGACTTGACGTGTAGCCCGTCGCAGGGCGAAATTTTCTAGCTCATTTAAAGGCGCTCAAAAAAACGCACTATTTATAAGGTATTAAACACGCGGTCTCCCGCATCGCCCAGCCCCGGCACGATGTAGTTTTTTTCGTTTAGCTTCTCGTCGATCGCGGCGGTATAAACGCTAACGTTGGGATAAATCTCGCTAAATCTTTTTAGGCCCTCGGGCGCGGCGATAACAGAGATAAATTTGATCCGTTTTACGCCTTTTTCGCGTAAAAATTTGACCGCGTCTATCGCAGTGCCGCCGGTAGCAAACATCGGATCGATGACGATAGCCGCGCGCTCTCTAGCGTCTGCGGGCAGTTTAGCGTAGAAAAACTCGGCCTGCGCGGTCTTTTCGTTTCGCTGAAAGCCCAAAAATCCGACGCTGGCGTTTGGGATGATTTTAAAAACGCTCTCTAACATCCCCAGCGCGGCGCGCAAAATAGGGCAGATCATGACCTTCGTCGCTAGCTTTTTAGCCTGCGCCTGCGCGACAGGGGTCTGCACGCTCACGTCTTTTAGCGCCAGATCGCGCGTCGCCTCAAATATCATCAGATGGCTGATCTCGTCGACTAGCATCCTAAACTGGAAGGTCGGCGTCGAGGCGTCTCGCAAAATAGCTAGCTTATGCTCGATGAGCGGGTGAGAGACTAGTTGGACGTTTGGTAGTTTGGCGGCATCGGCGGCGGTGAAATTTTTCATAAAGATCCTTAAATTTAGCGGATAAAATTTAAAAAACGCTAGGCTAGGGCTTTTTAAATTTTACCGTTTTGAGTCGTAAAATTCGCAAATAGCTAGTTTCGCGCGTAAGGCTTGCTAGCGGCTAAGACGCTAGAACGGGCTAAATTTGGCTCCCCGTTAGACGGGTTTGCGCGCTTAGGGCGTTTAGCTTAGAGCAAACAAGGCTAAATTTAGCCCGGCGCGCCGCTTTAAATTTGAGACTTTTTAATAAAGCCAAAGCGCGTAGCAAAATTTAATAAATTTAGCATAGGTCTAGTCTTGCTCGCCGCGCTATAGCCGTTAAAAGCTAAGAACGGCGAGCAAAGCGCCCCGTAAATTTAACTAAAATAACTTCGCTAGACTCGCTCTATACGCTTCTACATCGAAATTTTTTACCCTAGCTACGCCGTCATCGACCGCAGCCTGCGCTACCGCTGGAGCCACGGCTAAAAGCACGCGGTTATCAAACGGTTTTGGTATGATGTAGTCTCTGCCAAATTTTAGCTCTTTTACGCCAAACGCCGCGCAAACCTCAGCAGGCACGGGCTCTTTGGCCAAATTTGCAAGCGCGCGCGCCGCAGCCATTTTCATATTTTCGGTGATTTTTTTGGCTCTGACGTCAAGCGCTCCGCGGAATATAAACGGAAAGCCAAGAACGTTATTTACTTGGTTTGGATAGTCGCTACGACCGGTGCCCATCATCACGTCGTTTCGCACGCTAGCGACGTCTTCGGGGAAGATCTCCGGAGTCGGGTTAGCAAGAGCGAAAATAATCGGCTCGTCGTTCATCGACGCGACCATTTCCTTGGTCACGACGCCGGGCTTACTGAGACCCAGGAACATATCCGCGCCCTTCATCGCGTCTGCTAGTGTTCTATCTGCGGTTTCAAGGGCAAATTCGACCTTTTCCGGAGTTAGATCGGTGCGGCCTTTGTGTATGACGCCTTTGCTGTCGATCATCACGATGTGCTTGGCGCCCAGAGCCTTATACATCTTCGCGCATGCGATACCCGCCGCGCCCGCGCCGCTAACTACGATTTTGATTTTAGAGATATCTTTGCCAGAAATTTCCATCGCGTTTATCATGCCCGCACTCGTTATCATCGCCGTGCCGTGCTGATCGTCGTGCATGACCGGGATATCGACGGCTTCTTGTAGCTTGCGCTCGATCTCAAAGCACTTCGGTGCGCGGATATCTTCTAAATTTATACCGCCGAAGGTCGGAGCTAGAGCCTTGCAGATCTCTACGATTTTATCCGGATCATGCTCGTCTAGCTCGATGTCAAAGGCGTCTACGTTTGCAAATTTTTTAAACAAAACCGCCTTGCCCTCCATCACGGGCTTACCCGCTACCGCGCCGATATCGCCTAGGCCTAGCACGGCCGTGCCGTCGGTGATGACGGCTACTAAATTTGCCTTATTGGTGTATTTGTAGGCTAATTCGTTGTCGGCCTCGATCTGCTTGCACGGTACCGCGACGCCCGGCGTATAGGCCATAGATAGGTCTCTTGCCGTAGCGCACGGAGTTTTTACTTTTATCTCTATTTTGCCGCCCTCGTGATACGCGAGCGCCTCTTCGTTAGTTACGTGTGTCATTTATTCTCCTTTAAAATATTTTTTATTCTTTTTTTCGTCTCGTCCGCGCCCAAAACTTCGAGCACCTCAAATATCCCCGGACTTACGCTATTTCCCGTTAGCGCGACGCGAAGCGCCTGAGCTAGGTCTTTTAGCTTTAAGCCGTTTGCTTCTAAAAATTTAGCTGTCATCTCCTCGTAGCCTTTGGCGTCTAAATTTTCGCCTAAAATTTCGGCAAATTTAGCCAAATTTTCCTTACTTTGGGGCGTGATAAATTTAGCATACGCTTTCTCGTCGTATGCGCTTGGAGCGTTTATAATCGTCCTTGCGCTTTGGCTCATCTCGACAAGCGTTTTTGAGCGCTCGCGCAATGAATTTAACAGCACCTCGCCCTTTGGCATCGATTTAAAATCTATGTCAAATTCAAGCATCTCACTTGCCAGCCTCTCGTATGGCAAAGTCTTGATATAGTGGGCATTTAGCCACTCTAGCTTGCTTGCGTTATAGGTGCTTGAGCTCTTGTTTATATCGTGCGGATCAAAATACTTTAACATATCGTCCATACCGAAAATTTCGTCGTTTCCATGGCTCCAGCCTAGGCGCACGAGGAAATTTAAAAGAGCTTCGGGCAGATAACCCATGCGCTTATACTCCATCACGTCGGTTGCGCCGTGGCGTTTGCTTAGTTTGCTGCCGTCCTCGCCGTTTATCATCGCGACGTGGTAAAATTTCGGCGCTTTAAAACCCAGCGCATCGTAAAGCACGATTTGTTTCGGGGTATTTGAGAGGTGATCGTCGCCGCGGATGACGTCGGTTACGCCCATCAGCGCGTCGTCTATCACGACCGTGAAGTTATAAGTCGGCGTGCCGTCGCTACGCGCGATGATAAAATCATCCAGGATATCCTCGACTCTAAATTTAACCTCGCCTTTTATGCCGTCGTCGATCACGATCTCGCCGCTTAGAGGCGCTTTGATACGGATGACAGGCTCGACTCCCGCGGGCGGCGTACCCGTAAATTCGCGGTAGCGATTGTCGTATTTGGGTCTCTCTTTTCTCGCTTCTTGCTCGGCGCGCAGAGCGTCTAGCTCGTCTTTGCTCATGTAGCATTTATAGGCTTTGCCCTCGGCTAGCAGCTTGTTTACATACTCTTTATAAACGTCGAATCTACGCGACTGATACGTCACCTCGCCGTCGTGATCTAGTCCGCACCAAGCAAAGGCCTCTTTTATCGCTTGCGTGGCTTCTTCGGAGTTGCGTTTTAGGTCGGTGTCTTCGATGCGTAGCAGAAATTTCCCGCCGTTTGCTCTAGCGTATAAGTAGTTATAAAGCGCCGTCCTAAGCCCGCCGATGTGCAGATATCCGGTCGGAGAGGGGGCAAATCTGGTTACTATTTTTGGATTTTGCATTAAATTTTACCTTTATAGCTTGCGCTTAAATTTAAAATGTTATAATGCTCAAATTATATTTACTTTAGACTTAAACAAAGGTTTTATATGTTAAAAAAGATCTCGTTCGCCGCGTTTTTACTCAGTTTTTGTCTGGCTAACGCTAGCCAGATATCAAACGGCATCGCCGTCGTTATCGAAAACGAACCCATCACGATAAACGAACTACGCAAAGCCGCCGCACAGCTAAAAACGGATGAGACGACCGCTCTAAATTTACTAATCCGCGATAGGCTAGAAACCGCGCAGATCAAAAACCTAAAAATCGAAGCCAGCGACTACGAAGTAAATCAAAGGCTAGAAAAAATAGCAAACGACAGCGGTATGAACGTAGCAGACCTTCGCTCCGCCGTAACGTCAAAGGGCGGCGACTACGCGCAGTTTAAGGACGACGTCGCAAAAAGCATAAAGCAAGAAAAGCTATATCAAAGCATTTTTTCCGAGGCTAAAATCAACATTTCAGAAAACGCCGCGAGAGCATACTTTGAGCAAAATCCTAGCGCATTTGCCCGTTTTAGCGATATTAGCGTGACTAGGTACGTAGCCCCGTCGGCCGATTTTTTGGAGGTCGCTAGAAAAAGCTCCCCGATGAACACCAACCACAGCGTGCATATGGACGTGCTGGATCTAAAAAGCGAGCAAATACCGCCGCAGCTAAGAGAGATATTTCAGCAGACCGCAGACGGCACTTTTACGCAGATTTTTCAGACTCCGGAGGGCTTTGAGATGTTTTACGTAGCGGCTAAAAAAGGACAGGTCGTACCGTCTTTTGGCGAGGTAAAAAACGAGGCTATGAACGCGGTTTATAGGCTAGAACAAGAGCGCGTTATCGGCGAATACTTCAACAAACTCCTCGCAAAAGCTAACGTCAAACATCTACGCTAAACTCAAATTGGGGCGCAAATTTAAGTCGATTGATTCGGCTTAAATTTTATTTTCGGCCGAGTTTGATCTATTTTTATTTAATTTAGCCGCTTACTCGCCCAAACCCGCACCTTCACGGCGTAAATTTCGCTAAAATCGCTCCAAAAGTAAAATTCTAAAAAGGCAAAATTTGAACATAAACGAAGCGATAGAGGCAACCGCAAAAAAGCAAAAAGAGTGCAGGCGTGCGTTTGTAAAGTATCTATTTTTGGGGATCTTTTTTATAGCCATATTGCCGCTTAGCGGGATTTTCGTAGCGGAAAAAATTTTTAGAAGCGAATTAGGCGTAATATTTATCATCATCGGTTATATTCCAATTTTTATCGTCTCATGGGTGGCAACTTGGTCTAATGTAATTGAACCATTATGGGTTTACGAGGAATTTTACAAAGATGTTTATATTCGTACCATTATTTCGGATATAAACCAGGCTTTTAGTTATGAACCGTCGGCGGGGATTAGCCGTGAGGAATTTAAAAAGATAGGCATATATGTGCAAAATAAATTCCGCGCCGAAGACCTAATTAGTGGAACGTATAATGGCGTCAAATTTAGCCTCAGCGAAGCGATCGATATCCCAAACGGTGCGAAGCTAAATTTCGGCGACTCGGCGGCGCTAAATTTGCTATCCGCGATAGTTTTTGCCTGGGAGACGATGAAAGATATGCAGGCCTTTAGCGGCTCGGTTTTAGTCTGCGAGTTTTACAAGAAATTTAGCAGTCAAACGGTAGTGGCAAGCCGCACGCTAAACACTAAATTTTTAGGCGAAAAAGAGCGGATGGACGATACGCTTTTTAACGATGAATTTAGGGTTTTTACGAATGACAAGGTTGAAGCAAGGTATCTTTTGACGCCCGCATTCATGAAGCGCTTGCGCGAGTTAAAAGAAAAATTTGCGGGAGAGATGGGCGTGAGCGCTGCGTTTATGGACGATAAATTTTATTTATTTTTAAACGGAGCGAAAAATAAATTTGAAACTACGCCGTTTTTGCTGCCGCCGAGCTTAGAGGACGTCGCGCGGATAAAAAAGGAAATTTCAGAGCTTTTATCTATCATAGACGAGTTAAATTTAAACCTTGATATTTTTAAGCTAGGATAAAATTTAGGCTTTTAATTTAGCCGCCGCAAAATCTAAATTTAGACTAAAAGCCGATGTTTTACCGCAAGCCTTTGAAAAATGACCGCAAATCGCCTGTTTTACCTAAACCGTCGCGCCGATTTTATTTTAGGTGCGGCTGGGCGAAAACTACGCAAAATCATACGGACTTTTGCGGCGCCGTTTTGCCATGGATAAAGCAATGCCGATAACCGAATTTGCGTTTTTAGGATTTGGCGGATCTGCGGGTAAATTTAAAACTTAAAATCGCTCTAAAGCTTATGCGTCAAATTCCGCCCGCTAAAACGATTTTAGAAGGCGCGAGATAAATTTAATCATCTCGCGGCAGAGGCGCCCGGCAAACTCTAAATTTAGCGTAAATGAAATAGGATTGATTTTAAGTCGCCGATTTTGCCGGGATAAATTTGATTTTGCTTGGCATTGCCGCGGTAAGCGCAGTAAGTTTATAAATAAAACGTAACGGCAAATTTATCCTAAGTTAGCGTAACGGCGATTTGTCCGTCTGCCCTCAAAACGTCTAGGTCGGTTTTTAAATAAAGCGAATTTGAGCCAGGTTTACCTAGCCTGCAGCCTTTTGGCCGCTAGGCAAGGTAAAAATACGTATCCGTCCAGCCCGTAAATTTAATGGCGGGAGAGGTAGTTGGTATCGTAGTTGTTTTCGATGAAATCGCGATTTTCCATCATCGCTATATGAAAGTCTCGCGTGGTTTTGATGCCGCTTATGACGAGCTGTTCTAGCGCGACCTTCATCTTGCGTATCGCGCGGTTGCGGTCGGTATCCCAGACGATGAGTTTGCCGATCATACTGTCGTAGTACGGCGGGATCGAGTAGTCCTGATAGATGTGGCTATCCATGCGCACGTTGCGGCCGCCGGGGCAGACGTATTTGGTTATCTTGCCGGGACTTGGCGTAAACGTGTTTGGATCCTCGGCCGTGATGCGGCATTCGATGGCGTGGCCTTTTAGCGCGATGCTCTCTTGCGGCGGTAGCGCCTCGCCCTGGGCTACTTTTATCATTAGCTCGATGATGTCTAGGCCGCTTACCATCTCGCTCACGCAGTGCTCGACTTGTAGGCGCGTGTTCATCTCGATGAAGTAAAAATCCAAATTTTTATCGACCAAAAACTCAAACGTTCCAGCGCCCTCATAGCCGATAGCTTTTGCCGCTTTTATCGCCGTTTCGTGTAGCCTCTCTCGCGTCGCTTCGTCTAGTAGTATCGCGGGGCTTTCCTCGATCAGCTTTTGGTGGCGGCGCTGCATAGAGCAGTCGCGCTCGCCGATATGCAGGACGTTGCCGTGGCTGTCGCCGATGATCTGAACTTCGATGTGGCGCGGGTTTAGGATGTATTTTTCCATATACATCGTCCCGTCGCCAAACGCGCTCATCGCCTCGCTTTCAGCCGACCAAAACGCCTTTTCGATATCCTCTTCGCGCTCGACCACGCGCATGCCGCGCCCGCCGCCGCCGGCTGCTGCTTTTAGGATGACCGGATAGCCGATTTTTTTAGCTAGCTCTTTAGCCGCCTTCGTATCGGCTACTGCGCCGTCAGAGCCAGGGATCACGGGAACGCCCGCGCGCTGCATAACTTGCTTTGCTTTGCTTTTATCGCTCATCAGCGCCATCGCGGCTACGCTAGGACCGATAAATTTTAACTTGTGATGCGAGCAAATTTCGACGAAATTTTGATTTTCGCTGAGAAATCCGTAGCCCGGAAATATCGCGTCGGCTTCGCTGATTTCGGCCGCGCTGATTATGGCCGGGATATTTAGGTAGCTGTCGCTTGAGCGCTCCTTGCCGATGCAGATCGCCACGTCGGCGTATTTGACGTAGAGCGCGTCTTTATCGGCCGTGGAGTAGACCACGACTGCTTCTTTGCCCATTTCCTTTATCGTTCGCAAGGCTCGCAGCGCGATTTCGCCGCGATTTGCGATTAAAATTCTTTTTATTTCCATCAAATTTTCTCCACGCCAAATAGCGGCAAGCCAAACTCGACCGGCTGGCCGTCGGAAACGAGCAGCTCGGTGATCTGGCAGTCAAATTCGGCCTCGATCTCGTTCATTATCTTCATCGCTTCTATGATGCCCACGACGTCGCCTTTTCTCACGCGCTGACCTACTTTGACAAAAGGCGCCGCGCCGGGGCTTGGAGCAGCGTAGAAAGTACCGACCATAGGCGATTTTATGCTGTCTTTTGGAGAATTAGCAGGAGCTTTGACCTCTGAGTTTACCACAACGTTTACCGGAGTCGGAGTCGGGGCGGGAGCCTGGATGACAGGCTTTGGCAGCTCGCAGCAGTCGGCGAATTTTTCAAGCTCGACCTCGAAATCCCCGCTTTTTATCTTTATGCGGTTCATATCCATGTCGTTAAAAAACTCGATCAGCTCTTTTATGTCTTCTTTTTTCATAGAAATTTCTCCTAAATTTTTGTAGATTTTAAAAATTCTAATTGTAGCAAAAAATTGATAAATTTAGGCATTTTTTAGGTTTTTGGGCTGCCTTGATGCGCTTAAATCGTCAAAGCTAGTTTGATTTTGATTAAATTTAACCAAAACGCCTAAGCTAAATTTATCGCCCTAGCTTAAATCTAGCTCCAAACCAGCCCCTCATAAGGCGCATCTTCGCAGATACATTTCTTGATCTGATTAGCCTCGCGGCGGATCGCCTGCCGCCACGTGAGGTTTTGTCCGTTTAGCAAGACCCCCTCACCAAGCTTTGCTATCATCTTTAGCTCGATCTTTTGCACTGCGTCGTTGCTAAATTTTATCCGCCCGGCGTCCGTTTGAAAATCCTTTGCGGTGATCTCCTTTTTGTTTAGCATGCTAAAAATCAGCGTATCGCCCAAAATCGGCTTAAAAATCTCCGCAAGATCGAGGTGTAGGCTAAGCGCGCGGTAGTTTGGCTCGTGCAAAAAGCCGATGCGCGGATCAAGCTCGGTCTTGTAAATTTCGCTCAGGCAGATGTTATAAATGCGCGTATTTACGTAGCTTATGAAGCTGTTGATTTTATCGGCGGGCGGGCGCTTGGAGCGGACGGTAAATTTAAAGCTTTTTTGATCCGCGATTATCTCGTTCCATTTTTCGTA
>CAURKB010000060.1:0-12660 GCA_963525315.1 uncultured Campylobacter sp.
AATTTATCGCCTCGGCTACAATATAACAACGAACATCCAAAAGCAACGAATATCCTAAATATTAAATATTTATTTCCGTTATCAACTACTCCATAATATTCAAGCATAATAGCAGCAAGTAAAATAGAAATACCTGCAATAAATAATTTACAATCAAAAAATTTCTGAGTTAAAAAATACTTATCCTTAGAAATAAAACCATCTATCGGTAAGTTGTGTTTTTTAAAATTATTTTTCATATTATTAGCAGATTTTTTATTATATGTTCTCAAAATAGATTGTGCAGTTTTTAAAAAGTTTTTTGGCGGACTATGCTTCACTTGAGTATATTTATTTGATATTTGCCCTATAATATCCCAATAGCTGATAGAAAATCTTAAGACATTTTCTATGCTTGTCAGAATGTCTTTTAGCTGCGCATCGGTTAAATTCCTATCTTTTGAAAAAGATATTAAATCATTTTCAAAATTAGTGTAGAAGCTTGAAGCGCTCTTTATAATAGATTGTATATCACTGAGATTAGGCTTATTGCCGTTATTCAAAATATCTATTATAGATGATAACTCTAGAGATAATTCATTATGTGCTTCTTTGAAATACTTATCAAAATCTTTTTTATCCATTTTTATCCATTAAGGCTTTGATTAGTTTTAGTTTATATTCTAAATCACTTAAATCCTCCGATTCGTTGCACACAAATAATTTATTTGAAACATTTTTAAAAACAATCTGCTGAAACTCTTGAACTGTAGTATAAGCAGATATATCTTTTATAATATTTCTAACTTCGCTCTCGCTTGGGCTCTTTACAAATTTGAAGCCCTCTTGTATAATTTTAGATATTTCTTGGATTTTCATCATCTCTCCTTGTTTATAGTTTTGAAATATTTTTTCTCATTTTTCATATAGTGCATTATTAACTTGGCTAAAAGTTTCCATGAATTTCTCTTAAAAAATTTTTTATCTCGGCTAGCTTTATTTTGCCTATGCCCTTTAAGGCCAACAATTCTTTATCGCTAGCATTTTTTATCTCATCTAGCGTTTTATACCCTGCGAGATACAAAGTCATTCCGCTTGGTATATCCTTTAAAATGCCTTCAACATATAGTCTCGCTAGCGTTCCGTCATCTAAATTTTTAAATATATACTCTACTAAGTCCTGACCTTTGACTTCATTACCGTTCCTCTTATCGACAGCTTTTATTATCCTCTTTAGCAAATATTTTACGCCGTCCGCCATAAAAGCGCCGTCGCTATAAAAATCAAATACGACGTCTTTTTCGATAATGCCGAGATTGCTATGGTTATAGGTTATTTTGAATGCAATATTAAAGCTAAAGCAGTTTTGATCCAAAGTAACGCCGTAGTATGTCCTGTCGGCCTCAGGTATATCTTTTTGCCTAAAACTATCTACTTCTCCGACAATCACATCTCTTTCAATAGTCGAATTTTCCACGTTCCTTACTATGCCGTTATCATTTATAAATTTTATAAAGTGATTTTCGCTTATTATAGATATATTGGCTCCATGCTTTTTTAACTCGATGGCCTCGTCTATTTTGGTTCCGTAATTTCCATGACTGTATGCGCTGCTGGCAACCTCGCCGAGCACCACGTAGTCTACACTGCGATTTACGCGTTTTGCGGTCATTCCGCCTCGCTCCAGTATCATTTTAGCTACTTTGTTACGCTCGCCTATCGTAAAAATTCCGGTTAAGACAAAAGTTTTATCTTTAAAAATGACCTCCGGAGCCGGATCGTCGAGAAAACCATACTCTGTTTTTATAACTTCGTCATAAAGCGATTTTGGTTTAGTCTCGAGATATTTTAAGATAACTTTTTTAGCTTCGTTAAGTTCTTTGTCGGTTACGGTTTTGCTAGAGCCGTTAATTATTTTCACTAAATTTTCTACAAGCTCATAAAACGGCTCTGCGTGTATATTTTCCGCATTTTCTTCCATGTAATGAACTATCTGGGTGAGTTCAAAAACATCTAAATCATCATCGATTAGGCTTTTTTCGCAAAGTTCCATTAGTTCTGCTATCTTTTTTCTGGTCGTTTCATCGTATATAAAAGCAGGTCTTTGATATGAGTTTTCCATGTTTTTGCCTTTTTAGTTCAAAATTTATGATACTTGATTTTGGTTCCCTGCAATAACTATATTTTGCGAGCCATCAACGTTTATATCTATTTTAATATAAGCTCCGTTTCTTAAAGCCTGCAAAAATTCTTCATTCGTAAAAACCGCAAGTATACCGCCCGCTACTCCGTCGCTTATTCTACTTACTTCCTCTTTTCTTTGGGCTAAGTAAATTCTGCGGTTTGCTTCCCTGGTTTCTATGATATTTCTAATAACAACAACTACTACAAAAGCTAAAACGCCAATAGCCATCCAGTATTTAGCGATAAAATCTATCATTTTTTATTCCTCTGACAATTCTTTTAATTTCTTTAGCTTTTCGATAAAGCCTTTTAGTAATGTTTCATTGCCATAATCGTCATAGAGCTTTTCAAACTCTATGTATAACGGAGTATTGCGCTTTTGGCTTCGCGTGCCACCTATTTGATTACCATTGCCTCTTATAGCTACATTACCGTCTCCAGCTACTACTACTCCAGTTAATTGACTCATGTCTACTCCTAGTTTTTTTGAAATTTCTAGCAATTTCTTATAGTCAATCCCATCTCCGTCAAGTTCATATCGTTGATAGGTTCTAAGCGATACTCCGAGTTTGTCTGCTGTTTCTTTTTGTGTTAAACCTATTTTATCCCTGACTTCTTTTAAATTTATGCCATTTTCTTTCATAATATGCCTTTTTATGACGTATTTAAGCTAAATTTAATTGACATACGACAAAAAATGTCATATAATTCAAACATCAATTAAGCAATTATACCAAAAAGGACAAAAAATGAAACTTCAAAACGCGGTTAAGCTTCTTAGCAAATACGGCAAAGACGTCAGGGTGGGCGAGTGGGGCGCTAGCTTTAAGGCAAATGGTTACGTCATAGGCGCTCACGTGAGCTGCGGACAGCAAGAGGTCAGCCATTTTTACGTAGATGAGGACAAGATCGGCTTTGACCAGGTGCGCCACTATTTTAAAAAGTCTAAAGATTTTCAAATCTTTTTAGAGCATTTTTTACAAAAAAGGGCAGCCTAAGCTGCCCTAAAAAGGATAAAAGATGAAACGAGACAAATTTATAAACGATGTTTTAGGGATAGAGGCAGCTCAAAAAGTGAACGAGAGCGGCTACGTAATCATCTCAAAACAGCGATACAAGAGACTTACGGCGGTATATGCTAGTTTTAAAAAATTACTTCCCACTCGCTTAAGTCGCAAGGCTCGTCGTGATCCTCGTCATCCCAAAGGTCAAAGCCCGTGTAGCCGTGATAAACGTCGTCTGCGGCTAATGACGCGTTGGCATACGTTCCGTAAAGCTCGTCATTTACGAAGAGCCCAAAATGTCCGTAACTAAGCGGCGCGATAAAAAAGCTTGTTTCGTCGTTGATCTCGTAGCGGTATTTCATTGTTTTAGCTCCTTTGGGGTTGTTGATTTTGCACTCAAATTTTACCCAAAAAGGGGCTTAAAGAGCGAAACTTGGAAAGGATAAAAGATGAAAAAAGACGAGTTAAAGCAAGAGGCATATCTGAATATCGCGGTCAATGAAGAGATGGCCGCTGAGTGCATGAGGCGCAAAGCGATATGCCAAAAGCTGATCAAGCTAATAAACAGCGATTTGGGCGAGGAGTTTTTGCAAGATTGCGAGGATTTTAAAGCCGCGATGCAGAAATTTGAGCTCAAATACGGATTTTTGATTTGAAATTTAAAGGAGGCGAGTGAATGAAAACTCTAGCGCAGTTAATTTACGAAAAAACAAGATGGACGATGAAAGACTACTGCGAAATGCGCGGTATCAAAAGCACGGGCGGCTTAAATGGCGGATACGTTAGCAAAGAGAACGCGAAAATACTAGAAAGCGACGGGATCGAGTGGCGCGCGGCCAAAAACGTCCGAGTGGGCGACGGCACGTGCGCGGGATATGTTTTTTTAAACAAAAATAAGAAAGCGAGTTAAAAATGCTAAATAAAAAAGCGGTTGATTTTGCGATATTTCAAGCAAAAATGGCGATGGCGGGGTTTGAGGTTAAACTAACTCCAAAGGGCGAGATCCGCGGGATTAAACGCGGCGCAAAGCTAGGCAAGGCGGAGGCAAAAAGTGCAAATAATCCAAATTTTAAAACAAATTCTCTCGCATCGCTCAGTTGAGCCGTGCCGGGTAAAAGATAGGAAATTTAAGGGCGCGAGCGGCGCGATCTTTAGCGGGTCGCACTACTACGTAAATGCGGACGGGTTTATCGCGTGCAGGCTAGGCGGCGCGATCGTGGACATTAAGGAAAAAACATGCTAATTCAAAATTTAAAGAGATTTTTTGAAGTCAAGGCGGGGATCGAGAGAATAGACGAGCAGATAAAAGAGCTCAAAGAGGACAAAAAAAGCTACCTTGAAACTCTCGAAAACCTAGAGCGCGAGCTAAAGCGAGAGCTAAACACGGACGACTTATCGGACGTCCAAATCTCGCACGGGCTTAAGATGTCCATCGAGGTCGCAAAAAAAGAGGCGGGTAATGAGTAAAAATTTAAGCGATGCGTTAAAAAACGCCAAAGACGAGATCAAAGAGCTAATCGCCTCATTTTTTGAGGAGATTGAAGCCGATCTCGATGAGCTTGCCGAGCTGGTAGAACAAAACGAAACTGAGCAAGCGGACGACCTAATCACTGAAATCAAACAAAAAATGGATAGTTGGCTCGCGGTGCAGTAGATGAAGCCCAAAACGCCTAAATTTAGCGCAGAGGACATTGTCGATTGCGGGATAGATAGCATCCGTTTTGTGATGCCTAAGGCCACGCTAAACGGCTTTTTAAAGAAGCTTGAGCTTTTGGGAAAGTTGCGGCTAATAAGCCGGAATAAAACGGTTAAGGATTATGCGGAGTATAAATTTAAGGGCGCAAATAAGCCGCTTTTTGATGCGGACGAAAAGCATCCTTACAAAATCCGCTACATCAGCTTTAAGCGCGGCACGAAAAGCTTAAGTAACACGATGCTGGTGGTCGAAAACTCAAGCGAGTTAAACGATCTTTGCAAGAAGCGTAAAAAGCCCTTTGGCTATTACGTTTGCGTTGTCTTTGCGGGGCTGTTTCAGCCTAGCAGGGATATTTACAAAGAAACTTACCGAATTTTGGGCAAGTTTTTACGGCGTTTTAAGCCTTATAGCTGGGATGTCGCGGTGGATTTTAAAGACCCTTGCGACGTGAATTCTAAAGCCAAAGGCAAATTTAAAGAGTCTGTAAAAGAGTACGCCGATGACGTGATTGGTTTTAAAACTAGCATTTACGCCAATCACGGGCTAAAAAGCGGGAAGTTTTACGCCGTGGACAAGGTTTGTTTATACGACAAATTCGAAAAGCAAACGAACTACCACAAGCAAAAAATAGACGAAAAATTTAAGGACTGGAAGCGCCTTGAAGTTACGTTTAGGCTCAAGGGTAAATTTATGGATTTTATCGAAAACGAGAACTTTAAGGAGTGCGTTGAGGTGATGGACGAGATCGCGGATAAGCTCACGGGCGAGTTTCCTTTTGGCGTCTATCTTGGCAAATTTAACGAGCAAATCGCATATTTCAGGGATATGCGCAAGCGATTAAATTTAAGCAAAACTATTTTTTAAAGGGTAAAAAGTGGGAAAATTTAACGTAGACGAGCACATAAAGGCGCTAAAAGTTTGTAAATACTTCACGATTGAGGGTATAGAAAATTTAAGCAAAAGGTATCCGAACGAGGAGCATATAAAAATCGCCATGCAGATCAAGGCAAAAAACGAAAAGCCGATCGAGGGCGCGGCAAACAAGGAGTGAATATGCATCAAAATCAAATAAATTTTATCAGCTACGCGCAGGCGGCAAAAATGCTAGGCGTTGCGGTAGTGACAATCAAGAAGTGGGCGCAAAAAGGCCTTATTAAGCGCTACGCCGTAACCGGTCGCAGCGTGTTTGTCGATAAAGACGAAATTTTAGAGATGATTAGGGAAAGAGGGGCATAACATGAACGTCATAAATCAAGTCGTAGCGGATGATTATGCCATTTATAACGGCGACAGCTGCGAGGTCGTTAAGGCTCTAAATGATGAGAGCGTAGGCTATATCATTTACTCGCCGCCGTTTGATAGCCTTTATACTTATTCAAATTCCGATCGAGATATGGGTAACTCCGAAAAGGGCGAATTTATGGATCATTTTGCGTTTTTAGCAAAAGAGCTATTTCGCATCCTAAAAAGCGGGCGGCTTATGAGTTTTCACTGCATGAATTTGCCGACTTCAAAGGTTAGAGACGGATTTATCGGAATTCGCGATTTTAGGGGCGAGCTGATACGCCTTTTTGAGAGCGTGGGCTTTATTTTTCACTCTGAAGTTTGTATTTGGAAAGATCCCGTAATCGCTCAGCAACGCACCAAGGCACTCGGCCTACTTCATAAGCAGCTCGTAAAAGATAGCGCGATGAGCCGCCAAGGGATACCCGACTACCTCGTCACGATGAGAAAGCCGGGCATAAACGCCGAGCCGATCGAGGGCGGACTAAAATACTACTGCGGCGACGGTGCGCCTATCGCCTCTAAATTTGACGAAGAAAAAGGCAACCTAAACCGCGGCAGTATCGAAGTATGGCAAAGATACGCAAGCCCGGTTTGGATGGACATCAACCCAAGCAATACGCTAAGCCTAAAAGGTAGCCGCGACGACGAGGACGAGAAGCATATTTGTCCGCTCCAGCTTGACGTCATAGAACGCGCGCTTCAGCTATGGACGAACGAGGGCGACGTCGTATTTACTCCGTTTTTGGGTATCGGCAGCGAGGTTTATCAATCCCTAAAAATGAACCGCAAAGGGATAGGCATCGAGCTAAAGAGCTCTTATTTTAAAGTTGCGGCGAAAAATTGCGAGCTAGCCTTGCGAGAACGCGCCCAAAGATCGCTTTTTTAAGGGCTGACAGTGGATAAGGCAAAAGAAATCCAAGACTTCTACGCAAGCAAAGTTAAAGCCGAGTGTAAGCCTGAGATTAGGCGGTATAGCGCGCTTCAAATGGCATTTTTCAAAGCAAAGAGATCGGGCGAGGACATAAGCATCCTAAAACAAGAGCTAGAAAACGCGAGGCGCGAAGCGATGAGAAAAGCGATCGGATGTTTGGACGAGCATGAGCATTTTGAGATTATCGCCACGTTAAGCGATAACGGTAAAATCCGCTCAATGCCCGACTTTTTCAAGAATTGTATTATTTTACGTTCTTTTAGCGCGGCGAATAAATCGCCGCTAAAGAACTAAATGCTAAAGACTAAGGTTGCTACTCGCAACCTAGAGACAAGGAAAATTTATGCAATATGAGGACTTTTTAAAGACGAAACAAAAACGCGCAAGCTTTAAAAGCATCGAAATATCGAGAGACGAGCTAAACGGCGCGCTGTTTGATTATCAAAAGGATCTCGTCTATCTCGCGCTTAAAAAGGGGCATTTTGCAATATTTGCGATGACCGGTAGCGGCAAAACGGCGATGCAAGGCGAGTGGGCTTATCAAATTTGGCAAAAAGAGCGCGCGCCCGTGCTCATCGTGACGCCTCTTGCCGTCGCTTTTCAGAGTATCGAGGAGATAAAGCACATCCTAGGATATGACGTTAAATTTTGCGAAAGCGCGGACGACGTGATAAACGGGCTAAACATTACCAATTATGAAAAGTTAGACAAATTTGACCCGGATGCATTCGTCGCGCTAGTTCTGGACGAGAGCTCAAGGCTAAAAAGCTATACCTCGGCCACGCGAAATTTAATCATCGAAAACTACAAACACACGCCCTATAAGCTCGCTTGCTCGGCCACCCCAAGCCCGAACGACTACACGGAGCTAGGCAATCACACGGAGTTTTTAAACGTGATGAGCTTATCTGAAATTCTCTCGATGTATTTTGTGCATGACGGCGGTGATACGTCCGAATGGATACTCAAAGGCCATGCGGTTAAGCCGTTTTGGAAATTTATCAGCTCGTGGGCGGTGTTTTTTACTAAGCCCTCCGATCTAGGGTATAGCGCGGAAGAAGACGCTAAATTTAAGCTCCCGCCGTTAAAAATGCAGCACGTCGAAGTCGAGAGTCAAAGCAAGGGCTCGCTTTTTGCGATAGCTGCGCAAACCTTGCAGGAGCGCAGGCAAGCCAAAAAAGACAGCATGGAACAAAGATGCGAAAAAGTGGCCGAGATCTGCAATACGTCAAACGAGAATTTTCTGATTTGGTGCGAGCTAAACGACGAGGGTGCGATGCTTAAAAAGCTAGTGGCGGATAGCGTGGAGATCAAGGGAAGCGATAGCGACGAGTTTAAGGCGCGCGCGATGAGCGATTTTGCAAACGGCAAAATAAAATGCCTCATCACAAAACCCAAGATCGCGGGCTTTGGTATGAACTGGCAAAAGCACTGCGCAAACGTGATCTACGCCTCGCTATCGGATAGCTTTGAGGGTTTTTTTCAAAGCTTGCGCCGCGTCTATCGTTACGGCCAAACGCGCGAAGTAACTTGCTATATCATCACGAGCGAAGCCGAGGCAAACGTGCTAGCAAATATCCGCAGAAAAGAGGCTGAATTTTATAAGATGATCGAGGGGTGTTTGGAGCAAACGCGCGAGCTGGTGCTAAGCGAGATCAAGCGCGTAAGCCGAGAAAAAAGCGAATATAACCCGAGCGTAGTGATGAGCTTGCCGGAATTTTTGAGGGTGGGATAATCAAAATGACTCACATAGCAACCCTCTCAGGTGGCAAAGACAGCACGGCGATGGTCGATATGCTTTTACGCCGCGGCCGCCCGCTGGACCATATCGTATTCAAGGATACGCTTCACGAGTTTGAGCTGATGTATCGCTACGTCGAGCGGCTATCTGAATACTTTAGGGGCAGATACGGCAAAGAGGTCATCACGCTCAAACCCGAGATCAGCTTTGAGGATAGCGTATTTGGAAGACTGGGCGAAAGAAGCGAGACGAGGCAAGGCTGGATCAGAGGCCTGCCGATGCCTATCGGCTATCCCTGCACCTGGCGTAGAGAGGCAAAAAATCGCCCGTTTGAGCGCTGGATAAAAGAGCAAGGTATAACCGAATATAAAATTTACATAGGTTTTACGACGTCTGAAATTCATAGAAAAATGGCGGGCGACGAGTTTCTTTATCCGCTCATTGACGACTTTTCTATGAGCGAAACGGACTGCGCGGCGTATCTAAAAGAGCGAGAAATGGAAAACCCGCTGTATAGATATTTTACGCGCACGGGTTGTAGCTTTTGCCCGGCTCAAAGCGATAGAAGCTTTTTTCAAGTCTGGAAGCATTTTCCCAAAGATTGGGAGTATATGAAGCAGATCGAAGCAAAACTGTTTCAACTGGAAAAACAGGGCGAAAAAATCCAAAACAAATACTGGTTTGGCCATCAAAGAACGTGCGCGGATATGGAAAAGCTTTTTAAACAAGCCGACAAGCAAGGCGGGCTGTTTGACTTCAGCGACGAACCACTGAAAGACTGTTTTTGTAAAATTTAAGGAGCGACAATGGAAGAGCTAGAAGCGAAGCTAAAAGCAGCGCAAGAGGAGATCACGATGTTAAGGCGCAAAAAAGTAGTGATGCCCTCCCGCGCAGCCCAATTACTGAGCGAGATCAAAAGGCTAGCTCAAAAAGGGCTAGACGCCAAAACAATGACTACAAAAGACGAAAAACTAAGAGGAATAATCAAGAAGATTAAGGATTAATGATATGAGAGAGATTAAATTTAGAGCTTATATTTATGATTTAACCAACGAGGATAGCCATCCTCTTGAAATAGATGTTCGCGCAGGGAAACTATGGGATGTTGCAAGCATAAATTTTAAAGACCGAATAGTAGAAATTATGGATAATGACGGCAATGTATGGGAGTATGAACTAAACAGTGATGAGATAGCGCTTATGCAATACACAGGGCTAAAGGATCAAAATGATGCGGAAATTTACGAGAGCTACATCGTCAAATTTGACCCGCAATCTCCTTGTGGCGATGAATTTTATAATCCGCGAGACGGCGAGATAGGCGAGGTGATTTTTGATTTCGGAAGTTTCGTCGTTAGGCCAATCGATAAAAAGCGGGAGAGTTTGCGATTTTCTCTCAGTGAGCTCGGCGATTGGGTAGTCGTCGGCAATATTTACGAAAATAAAAATTTAATAAAGGATGAAAAATGCAAAATTTAACACGAGAGTGTGTTGCTAGATGGATATTTGACAAAAACTTGAGTGTCGAGGATTTGCGTCTGCTTTTGTATCTAGCAGATAGCCCGAGCGGTGATATATTAGAGCTATCAAAGCTTTTTGGTCTTGCAAATTCTACGACAAGTAAGCGGTTAACTAAGCTTAAAAAACTCGGCTACGTTGAAAAGGTCAATGGTGTATTTCAAATTTTAGAGGCCAAAAATGAACCTAGAAATTTTTAAAAACGATAACTTTGAGATCAGGGTTGCGGTAGGCGAGTCGGGCGATCCGCTATTTTGCTTAGCTGATGTTTGTAAAATTTTAGAGCTTACCAATGCAAGCGTTGTTAAAAATGCGATCGCTTCGGAGTTTGACGATGGCCTAAGTTTGACTTACCCCATCTTTGACAGCCTGGGCAGGGAGCAAAACGCGACTTTTATTACCGAGCCGCAGCTTTATTTCGTGCTCATGCGAAGCGACAAGCCAAACGCGAGGAGCTTTAGAAAATGGGTCAATATCGAGGTTTTGCCGTCTATTCGCAAACACGGCGGCTATTTGACGCAAAAAAAGATCGATGAGGTGCTAAGCGATCCCGATACAATCATAAAACTAGCGCTTGATCTAAAAGCTCAAAGAGCAAAAACTCAGGAGCTAGAGCGCGAAAAAGCGGCAAATTTGCCTTATATTACCTTTGCAAAAGCCGTCGAAGCAAGCGCGACGAGCATCAACATCGGCGACTACGCAAAAGCCCTATGCGACGATAAGCGCATCAGAGTAGGGCAAAAACGGCTCTTTAGCTGGCTGCGAGATAGCGGATATTTGCAAAAAGACAATAAACCCTATCAGAAATACGTTGATAACGGATACTTTGAGCTCGTGATGAACGTGATAGCCACCACAAAAGGCAATCTACAAACCTTTACGACGAAAATCACTAGCAAAGGGCAAGTAGCGCTCGCGCCTAAAATAGAGCAATTTTTCTCAAAGAGCGCGTAAATTTATAAATTATCCAAATAGTCCGCCCACCACTGCATCAAAGCGCGCATTTGGGCTAAATTTTGGGCGCGATTGTAGGCGGCGCGGATCTTGTCCGTGCCTTTGTGTGCGAGGCATTTTTCTATGATGTCGAAATTTAGCCCGTGAGCGTCGATGTTTTCGTTGCAAACGGTGCTAAACATGGCGCGAAAGCCGTGCGACACGATCTCGTCTTTGCTAAATCCCATCCTACGCAGCGCGACGTTTAGGGTGTTTTCGCTCATATACCGGGCTGAGCCGTAAAGCGAGCCGAAAAGATAAATTTGATCTAGATTGTAGCCTTTGTATTCTTTTAGCAGCTCCAGGGCTTGGCGCGATAAGGGCAGGGTAAAAGCCTCTCGCATTTTCATATCGCCCGCAGGGATGTTTATGACGCCCTCATCAAAATCGATATACTCCCATTTTGCGCTTCTAACGTTAAAAGGGCGCAGCGCGGTGAGGACTGCAAATTTAAGGGCGTATTTGGTGCGAACGTCGCCGCTGTATTCGTCTATACTTTGCCAAAGTGCCTTAATATCGGCGTTTTTAGTAAGCGTTGCGTAATTTTTCTCTTTGACTTTTTTGAACGTGAAGCGGTAGTTAATGCTCGCGATCACGTTATGCGGCGCGATATAGTAGGCTGATTGCCAAATTTGATTTAAAAGCGAATAGAGCCGCTTCATCATTTCAAGGCTGCCCTTAGCCTCTATCTTTTTTAAAATTTCGATGACGTCGGTTACGGTGATGTCCGTAATGCTTCTATTTTCAAAAAACGGATAGGCATACATCTCAAGCAGCCTTTTATCTCTATATAGGGTATTTGGCTCTACGCTAGCGGCTTTTATTTCAAGCCATCTTTGTGCGAGCTTTTTAAAATTAGCCTGCTCGTTTATTTCGCTCTCGCGTTTGACGTCGATGCCGTCTCTTACCTTTTGCTCTAGCTTAAATCTCTCCTCGCGTGCCATGGCCAAACTAAACTCGGGAAAGTCTCCTAAATTTAGCCTTTTGATTTTATTATCGGCCGGGCTTTTGTATTCGAGAGCAAAATATTTACGACCGCTAGGATCTACGAAAATATATAAACCTCTGCCGTCGCATTTCTTATAAATTTTATCCTTCGGCTTTAGCGCCCTGATCTCTCTATCTGTTAGCGGGGTGGGTATCTTTGGCATTTTTTACGGAGTCCTTTTGTGCTTTTTTGTTTTGCTCCGTTATTATTCCGTAAAAAGCGGATATTTGCAAATATATTTTTATATCCTTTGGTATTTTTAAATATACGCAAAAATATCTTTAAAATCCGTCTATATCGGGGCTTTTTTATGCTTTTGGAAGTTTTGGGAAGTTTTAA
>CAURKB010000061.1:0-12247 GCA_963525315.1 uncultured Campylobacter sp.
ATATAAGGAGAGGCGATGAATTGGGGTAAGGTTGTTTATATTTTTTTCGCTCTCATGAGCCTAACGACGACGGCCGGATTTTTGTACGACAAAAACGAGATTGCGCTTTTTATAGCCGCGAGCGTAAATTTAATTTCGACATTGCTAAAAATCGGCGTTAAAAATATTTTTGCCGCCGAGCTTTTCGCTAGTTCTTTAGTGGCTGATTTGCATCTTATTCCTGCGTTTGGGATACTTCAGGTAAACGGCAGTGCTAATATCGCTTATTCGCTAGCTATCGGAGCGACGATCGCAAATGTTTTTTCGCTCGCCTTGGTTTTGGTCGAGTCAAGCAAAACGCAAGAAGAATTTTAGGAGTAAAAATGAGTGAAAATTTAAAATACGAGCCTGCGAAAATAGAAAAAAAATGGAGAGAGATTTGGAGCAAAAGCGGCGAATTTGAGCCCAAAGAAGACTATAGCCTACCTAAAAAGTATATCCTAAGCATGTTTCCATACCCTAGCGGACGCATCCACATGGGACACGTGCGAAACTACTCTATCGGCGACGCCCTAGCTCGCTACTACCGCAAAAAAGGCTACAACGTTTTGCATCCTATCGGCTTTGATAGTTTTGGCATGCCTGCGGAAAATGCGGCGATAAAACACAAAATCCATCCTAAAATTTGGACTTACGAAAATATAGACTACATGCGCGGCGAGCTTGATGCTTTGGGACTTAGCTTTTCTAAAAAGCGCGAGTTCGCGACGTCTGATCCGCTTTATACTAAATTTGAACAAGAATTTTTCATCAAAATGTACGAAAAGGGGCTAGTTTACCGAAAAAGCGCGGTAGTAAATTGGTGCGAATACGACCAAACCGTGCTTGCAAACGAACAGGTCGAAGACGGATGCTGCTGGAGATGCGGAAATGCCGTCGTCCAGCGCGAACTACCCGGCTACTACCTAAAGATAACTAGCTACGCGCAGGAGTTGCTAGACGATTTAAAAAAGCTAGAGGGCAAATGGCCGTCTCAAGTGCTTACGATGCAGGAAAACTGGATCGGTAAGAGCTTTGGACTCGAGTTTAAATTTGAGCTAGACGAGGAGTCGAAGCAAATTTTAGAGGGTGGCGAGCCAATAGACGGTTTTGAGGTATTTACCACGCGCCCTGACACGATTTACGGCGTTAGCTATGCGGCTTTAGCGCCTGAGCACAGGATCGTAAAAAGACTGCTTAACGCAGACAAATTAGAGCCGCAAAAAGCGGAAAAAATCAGAAAAATCTTAAACCAAAGCCCGCGCGAACGCCAAGCTAGCGAAAAAGACGGACTATATCTTGGTATAAACGTCTTGCATCCGCTAACCGGAGAAAAAGTGCCGGTTTGGGTAGCCAATTTCGTCCTGGCAGACTACGGTAGCGGCGCGGTTATGGCGGTGCCGGCTCACGATGAGCGTGACTATGAGTTTGCGAGTAAATTTGACCTGCCGATAAAGCCGGTAGTTAAACCTGTGCAGGGCGAATTTGAAGGTGGCAAGGCTCTAACGGAGTACGGAATATCTATAAATTCGCCGCTCATAAATGGTCTTGGCAGCGAAGAGGCAAAACTAAAAATAATAGAAAAATTTGAATCGGATAAAATCGGTAAACGCGTCGTAAATTTTAAAATCCGCGACTGGGGTATCTCTAGACAGCGCTACTGGGGCGCGCCGATACCGATGGTGCACTGCAAGCGCTGCGGCGTCGTGCCTGAAAAGATCGAAAATCTGCCGGTGACGCTACCTGACGACGTGCAGATAACGGGCGAAGGAAATCCGCTCGATAAGCACGAGAGCTGGAGGCACGTAAAGTGCCCAAAATGCGGCGGCGAAGCTATCCGCGAGACCGATACTATGGATACGTTTTTTGAGAGTAGCTGGTATTTCGCTAGATACGCCAGCGACGAAAAAACGTGGCAGGATCGCGCGTTTGACGCTAAAAGCGTGAATTATTGGATGAACGTGGATCAGTATGTCGGCGGTATCGAGCATGCGATCTTGCACCTGCTTTACGCGAGATTTTTCCAAAAGGCATTGCGAGATCTAGGCTACCTAAGAGACGACGAGCCGTTTGAGCGACTGCTCACTCAAGGTATGGTGCTAAAAGACGGCAAAAAAATGAGTAAAAGTAAAGGCAACGTAGTCGATCCAGACGACATCATCAACAAATACGGCGCCGATACGGCGAGGCTTTTTATTCTCTTTGCCGCGCCTCCGCAAAAAGAGCTTGAGTGGAACGATAGCGCAGTCGAGGGCGCGTTTAGGTTTTTAAACCGCTTATACGAACGAAGCGCGAATGTCAAAAAATGTACTCAAATCCCGCAGATAGCGCACGCAAATTTGAGTAAAGAAGAAAAATACGCGCGAATGAAGGTTTATGAGGCGCTTAAAAAATCGAACGACGTTTACGAAGAAAATTTTGCCTTTAACACCCTAATTGCGGCCTGCATGGAAGCTCTAAACGCCGTAAATGCGCAGGATAATGAGGATGTGACTACGGAAGCCTTTTTTATCGTTTTAAATTTGCTCGAGCCTATCGTGCCGCATATAGCAAATGAGCTTAGCGAGCGACTATTTGGTAGAGCAAATTTTACGAAAATAGAAATCTTAAACGAGGTTTTTGAGCAAGATAGCTTAAATTTAGCTATCACGGTTAACGGCAAAAGGCGAGGCGAATTTGAGACGCCAAGTAGCGCTAGCGACGATGAGATCATAGCTTTAGCTAAACAAAGCGCGGAAAAATGGCTCGAGGGTAAAGAAATAATCAAACAAATTTACGTAGCCGGCAAGCTAGTAAATTTCGTAATAAAAGGCTAAATTTTGAAAACTAAATTTTTACTATTTTTAACGGCTTTTATCTTAGTGGGATGCAGCTATAAGCCGGTCTCAAAGATAACTAGCGACGTAATGGGCGAGCGCGTTTACGTAAACGTGCTTATAAGTAAAGAAGAACCTAAAAACAGCGTTTGGATAAAAGACAGCGTGCTTGAGGGCATCGTAACTAGGCTGGGAAAACGTATAAGCGACGATAAAAATGCGCCTACGTCTATAGCCGTGTCGATAAAAACGCTTAGTTATCAGCCCTTGCTTTTTGACGAGTACGGCTATGTAACGTCTTATAAGGCGATTTTGGCGTTAAATTTCGACACCAGGCTAAAGAACGGCAAGATACTATCGGTGACTACTTCGGGCGAGCATGACTTTACCGTATCGCAAAAGATAAGAGATACTAGATTTGCCGACGGCGTCATCAGCGAAAGCGATAGATATAATGCCGTAAAACAGGCCTCTCAAGAGGCTTTTGACGAGTATATCGCTACACTTGCCGTAAAAGGTCTAAAGCGTGGCGACTAGCGTCAATCAAGTCATAAAAGAGACTATCCAGACTATAAAAGAGCGCGGACTCGTGCTAACTCCGGATAACTACGCCGAAGTTTTTTGCGAGACGGCAAAAAAAAACGGCGTTATAGTACCTGATTGTCAAAAACTAGAAAAATACGTCGGCAGACTAAACGATGAATTTAAGGCGCAGCTAAAACAAAAAAATGTAAAAAGCGTGGACGAGCTTTTTGCTTTTATGGCCTCTAGGTTAAATTCCCCCAGCCTCGTCGAGTATCCAAAGCTAGTAGCCGCACTATGCGCTATGAGTAAAAAAGTACTTCAAGCAGCGGCCGCGCTACATAACAAAAGCGCAAGAAAGCTGGCAGAAGCCAGTATCGAGGCGCTAAACAGACGTACCGACGCTCAAACCGCCGATAGGATAAAAGATAAGTGGTTTGATTTTTTAACCGATTACGACGACAGCTTTTTAAAAAGGCTTAACGACTACGGGATAAAAAGAACGGATGATTTAGCGGAGATGGTCGCAGAGCTTGACGGCGCGATTAGGAGCGCAGGAAGCGCCGGAGCGTGCGAGGAGTTCGTCTCGCTTTTGACGGCTACGCTAGAGCCGTCCATCACCGATAAAATAATCGGCGACATAGATAGGATAACTAAAAATTTAAAAGACGAGCCTAGGCTGCTTGAAAGCTTAAAATTTAGAAACGATATAAAAAATTTAACCAAAAAACGCATCGAGCTGGATAAAGCCGAAATTTCAAGTAAGATAGCCGCGCTAGATAAGGTGCTAGAGGGCATAGACGTGCGAATCTTGAGGCTCATAGACAGCTCCAAGGACGGCTCTGATAAGATGGGGTTTATAAGGCGCGATTTGGGTCTAATAAATTTAAGCAAAGATAGCTTTGAGGGTATCAGAGATAAGATGTTGGGTATCGCGGATATGCTTGACGGCGAGATCAGGCAACTAGGCGAGCAGATGATGAACGATCAGCTAACGATAAAAGAGCTACAAGAAAAAATAAGCGCCCTTGAAACCCAGCTAGAAGATGCAAAAGCGCAGAGTAGAGAAGATTTTTTAACCAAAACCGCGACGAGAAAAGCGTTTGTCGAGGAGTTAGAGAGATTTGAAAATGAATATCAAAAAAACGGACTTGACTACTGCGTATGTTTTTTTGATATAGACCATTTTAAAAAGATAAACGACGCGTACGGCCACGATGCGGGCGATACCGTAATAGCTAGCGTAGCCAAAACGCTGTTAAAAGCCTCGCGAAAAGAGGATATCGTAAGCAGGTACGGCGGCGAGGAGTTTGTCGTTTTGCTACCGGGCTTAAGTTTGGAGCAAAGCGTGGAATTTGCCAGTAGAGTTAGAACTACGCTTAAAAACTCGAAATTTTTATATAAAGAAGAGCGTATCAGCGTTACGATTAGCTGCGGCACGGCCGTACGTAGCGCGTATCAAAGCTCCGCGGCGGCGCTCGAGGCTTCGGACAAGATGCTTTATGAAGCCAAGCAAAACGGCAGAGATCAGGTGATGCCTAAAATTTAATGAAACTAGAAGATTTTTTAGAAAACAAACCCCTTTTTTATAAGGAAATCAACCGCGCGCGCATGCCAAACACCTTTAAATTCGTGCAGGGCGCGTTTAAAATACCAAAAATCATTCATATTATAGGCACGAACGGCAAGGGCAGCACGGGGCGATTTTTAGCGCAGATGCTCGCTCGCGGCCATAGCGTCGGACACTATACGAGCCCGCATATATTCGAGTTTCGCGAGAGATTTTGGATGAACGGCGCCGTAGCTAGCGCAGATGCGCTCGAGACGGCTCACGAGAGGCTGATTAAAATTTTGCCCCCCGAGGTAGCGCGCTCGCTTTCTTATTTCGAGTACGCGACGCTGCTTTGCGCTCCGCTTTTTGAAGGGTGCGACTTTTTCGTCTGCGAGGCGGGCGTCGGAGGAGAATTTGACGCTACGAACGTATTTGACAAGCGTCTTAGTCTTTTTACTCCGATCGGTTTTGACCACACGGCGCTGCTTGGCGACGCGCTAGAGCAGATCGCGACGACTAAATTTAACGCGATGGCGGACGTTGCTTTGATGAACGACGAGATGAGCGAGCTTTGCGCCGATATCGCTAGAGGGATCGCCGCTAAAAAAGGCGCGACGCTCAAATTTGCTTCCCAAAATTTGAGTAGCGAGGATAAAAACGAGATTAAAATTTATGCGCAAGAATTCGGCTTGCCCGAGTTTTTACGTTCAAATTTGACGCTTAGCTCTTCTGCGTTTAAGGAGCTAGGCTTTAGCTTAAATTTAGCAAATTTAGGCGCGCTTGATCTTGGTGGACGCTGCGAAAAGATCGCGCCAAACGTAACGATCGACGTCGGACACAACGAGATGGCGGCGCAGGCTCTCGTGAAAAGATTTGCGGGTAAAAAGCTAAATTTGATCTTTAACGCCTTTGCCGACAAGGACATAAAAGCCGTCCTAAAGGCGATTAAGCCGGTCGTTAAAAAAACCTACATTATCGAGTACGAGACGCCGGGCCGCGAGCTTGCGACGGCGCAGGTGAAAGAGGCTTTGAGGGAGCTCGGTATGGAGTTTGCGGACTTTACGGACGTGCGCGCGGACGAGGAGTATCTGGCGTTCGGGTCGTTTTACCTCGTGGAAGCCTTCTTGAAAAGGTACCGCGGTGCAAAGTGAGGTTTTTGAGTATTTTTTAAACGGAGGCGATGCGCAGCTACTAGTCTGCGAGGACGATAAGGAGGCCAACGCGGCTCTTAGCGCTGCGGAATTTGCAGGGCTTAAGGTTTTTAGATTGCCCGATTTTAGAGCGCGCGGGGGCGATGATCTGCGCAGCTTTAGCGCCGAGCTTTTCGAGCTATCCTCCGAGCTAGCCAAATTTTACGAATTTGAGGGCAAAAAGCTCCTTATTAGCCCCGTTTGCACCGTCCTAAACAAGCTTCCCGGCAAAAAACACCTACAAAAGCTTACTCTAAATTTCGGCGATAAAATCGATCCAAAAGAGCTGGCCCAAAAGCTACTGCGCTTTGGCTACGAGGCGGTGGGTATCGTGGAGAGCGAGGGCGAGTTTTGCGTGCGCGGCGAGATTATAGATATTTTTTGCGTCGGCGCGCAGGAGCCAAACCGCATTTTGCTCTTTGACGGCGAGATAGAAAGCATCAGACACTACAGCACGCAGACGCAAATTTCAAACAAAACCGAGCTAAAAAGCGTTGAAATTTCGCCTTTTATAGCGGCTCTGGGCGAAGCCGAATTTGAAAAAACCTCCGAAAAAATAAAAGAGATCGAGACCGACGCGCTAATCAGCGACCTAAAGACGCTTGGATTTTGGGCGATAGATGGGTTTATAGATTATACGCGCGAATTTAAAACGGTTTTAACGAAAAAATTTGACGGCTTTGAGCGCGATCTGGGCGAGGTGGCAAATTTGCCCGTATTGCCCGCGGCTAAGGTTTATAAAGACTTAAGCGTAACTTTAAACGCCGATTTTTTCGAGCTAAATAAAAATAAAAAAATCAAAGTCTTAGCGCGTAACGAGGGGCTTTTTAACGCATTAAATTTGAGCGAATACAAAAACGTAGAGTTCGTGCAAACCCAGGCCGCGTTAAATTTGGTCTCGGTGGCCGAAATCATCGTATCGCTAAATAAATTTGAAAAGAAAAAGCGCGCCAAAAAACCGAGTCTAGCGATCGACGAGCTAAAGGCGGGCGACTACGTCGTGCACGAGGAGTACGGCATCGGCAAATTTACGGGGCTTGAAAAGCTAACCGTGCTAGGCAGGACGCGCGAGTTCGTCGTGATCGTTTATCAAAACGAGGACAAGCTGCTTTTGCCCGTCGAGCATCTAAATTTGATCGATCGCTACGTCGCGGGTAGCGGCAGTATCGCGGTTTTAGATCGCCTGGGCAAGGCAAATTTCGCCAAGATAAAAGAAAAAGTTAGAGCCAAGCTTTTCGTAATCGCCTCAAAGATTATTTCACTAGCCGCCCAGCGCGAGCTAATCCGCGGAGAAATCATCGAAAAAGACGATGCGGAGTATCTAAATTTCTTGCAAAACGCGGGCTTTGCCTACACGAGAGATCAGGAACGCGCCTCAAGCGACATCGCAAACGACCTAAAAAGCGGCAAGGTGATGGATAGGCTGCTTAGCGGCGACGTGGGGTTCGGTAAAACCGAAGTTGCGATGAACGCGATATTTAAGTGCGTAAAATCAGGCTTTCAAGCGTTATTTTTCGTGCCGACGACGCTTCTTAGCTCCCAGCATTTTAAAAGCCTAAAAGAGCGGCTGGGCAAATTTGACGTTAGCGTCTTTAAGCTTGACCGCTTCACGAGCGCAAAGGAAAAAGCGGTAGCCGTAAAGGCACTGGAGGCGGGGCAGCCCTGCGTTTGCGTGGGTACGCACTCGCTTTTGTCGGTTAAGCCGTCAAATTTAGGCCTCATCATCATCGATGAAGAGCATAAATTCGGCGTAAAACAAAAAGAAAAACTAAAAGAGATCTCAAGCGCCTCACACGTGCTATCTATGAGCGCGACGCCGATACCGCGCAGCCTAAATATGGCGCTTTCAAGCGTCAAGGGCTACTCCGTATTGCAAACTCCGCCAAGCTCGCGCCTGGACGTGCGAACTAGCGTGCGCGAGTGGGACGAAAAGGCGGTAAAAGAGGCCGTGATGCGCGAACTGCGCCGCGGCGGGCAAATTTTTTATATCCACAACCACATCGCCACGATGCCTCAGGCAAAAAAGCAAATTTTAGACATCATGCCAAATTTACGCATCCTCATGCTACACTCCAAGATCGACGCCAAGACGACCGAAGAGGAGATGATGAAGTTTGAAAACGGCGAATATGACGTGCTGCTAAGCACTAGTATCGTAGAAAGCGGCATACATCTACCAAACGTAAACACCATCATCATCGAGGGCGCGAATAAATTCGGTATCGCAGACCTACATCAGCTACGCGGACGCGTCGGCAGGAGCGACAAGCAGGCGTATTGCTACTTCCTAGTTGAAGACAAAAACGCCCTAAGCGAGGACGCGCTAAAACGCCTAGTCGCGCTTGAGAGTAATTCGTTTTTGGGCTCGGGCAGCGTGCTAGCCTATCACGATCTAGAAATCAGAGGCGGCGGTAACCTAGTGGGCGAAGCCCAAAGCGGCCATATCGAGGCGATCGGCTACTCGCTCTACATCAAGATGCTAGAAGAAGAGATAAATAAGCTACTAAATAAAGAGAGCTTTGAGAGCGCGAAAATCGACCTGAAACTTAGCATAAACGCGTTTTTAAACTCGGAGTTTATCGGCGAGGATAGGCTACGCTTGGAGCTATATAGACGGCTCAGCAAGTGTAAAGAGGTAGCCGAGGTTTATGAGATAGAGGGCGAGATCGAGGATAGATTCGGCAAGCCCGACATCTACACCAAGCAGTTTTTAAGCCTCATTATAATTAAAATTTTAGCGATAAAAGCGGGCTTTAAAGCCATCTCAAACGCCGAGCAAAATATCGTGCTAACCGCGCAAAACGGCGAACAAACCAGACTAAGATCAAAGAGCAAAGACGATGACGACGTGATAGAGGAGATATTGATCTATCTTAGAAAACTAAATAAAGGACGGGCGGAAAAATGATAGACTGGAACACGACTGCCGCAGCGATTTATCGGCGCAAATTCGGCGCTTTAAAGGGGGTAACGGACGTTGATTTTACGCAGCTTGATGGGCTTGTGGGGATCGAAAAGCAAAAAGAAGAGCTCGTGGAAAATACGCGCAAATTTTTAGAAGGCGAGGGCGCTAATCACGCGATACTATGGGGTGCGCGAGGCTGCGGTAAAAGCAGCCTGGTTAAGGCCGTTTTTACTAAATTTTATCCCGAAGGCCTTCGGTTAATCGAGCTAAAAAACGACGAGCTAGAGATGATACCAGAGATCATTTACGAGATCAGGGATAGCAGCTTTAAATTTATCGTTTTTTGCGACGACCTTAGCTTCGAGACGGGCGATAGGAGTTATAAATCTTTAAAACCAGTTCTTGAGGGCTCGATCGAAAAAGCGCCAAAAAACGTGCTAGTCTACGCCACCTCAAACCGCCGTCACCTGATTAGCGAGCTAAAAAGCGACAACGAGGGCGCGAAGGTCGGCGAGACGGAGCTGCACTATAGCGACGCGGTTGAAGAAAAGATCGCGCTTAGCGATAGATTCGGGCTTTGGCTTAGCTTTTATCAGGGCAGTTTTGCGGACTATCTAAAGATAGTGGATTTTTATTTTAAAGATTTCGTAGGCGACAGAGCGATGCTTCACGAGCTAGCAAAGCAATACGCCCAGCTGCGCGCGAGCCGCTCTGGGCGCACGGCAAGGCAGTTTTATCTAAGCTATAAAGATAAAATTTGATGGCAAATTTAACTAGAGTGGGCTTTGTGGGCGACATCGTCGGACGCGCCGGACGAAGCGTGGTTATACAAAATTTGCCCAAATTTAAGCGCGAATTTGAGCTTGACTTTATCGTCGCAAACGCCGAAAACGCAAGCGGAGGCTTTGGTCTAACCGCCACAAACGCGCACGAGCTGCTGGGCTACGGAATCGATGCGATCACGGGCGGCAACCATAGCTTTGATAAAAAAGACGTAGTTGCGCTGATGGACACCCTACCTATCATCCGCCCGTATAATCACTTCGCGGGAACCGCTGGGCGCGGAGCGATAAATTTGAGTAAAGAGGGCAAGAGCCTAAGCGTGGTAAATTTAATGGGGCACTACGGCTTGCCGCATACGAACAACGCCTTTTTGGAGGCCGAGCGCGCGCTAAAAGAGTGCGAGAGCGAAAATATCCTCATAGACTTTCACGCCGAGGCCACGAGCGAGAAAAATGCGTTTTTTAGACTATTTTGCGGGCGAGTTGGAGCGATAGCCGGCACTCACACGCACGTTGGCACCGATGATTTGCAAATAGTTAGCGGCACTGCTTATGTCAGCGACGTCGGGCTTAGCGGGGCGTTTGACGGCGTCATCGGCATGGACGCGGAAGCGCCGGTGAAGAGCTTTTTAACGGGACTCAAGCACTCGTTTAAAGTAAATGAAAAGTGCAGGCGAATCTTTCAAATGGTCGTGTTTGAATTTGACGGCGGACGCTGCACGGATGCCTTTAAGATCCGCGTCATAGACGGAGTTAGCGAGCCTTTGGTGCAGCCAGCGGTGAAGCTTTAGCGTGAAAACCAAGCATAAATTTATGCAACCGAGTGCGGATTTTAGGCTATTTTTGGCCGTGCTTTGCGTAGGATTTGCCGCGGGCGCGGGCGCTGCGGCGCTAACCGAGGTCATACATTTTGCCGAGTTTTTAGCATTTGGTCGCGCAAAGAGCGATTTTGGCGTCACCCCTGATCAAGCTAGCGCATTTAGGCGTTTTGCGGCAGTTTTAGCTTGCGGGGCGATTGCTGGCATAGGTTGGTACTTTTTGCATAAATTTAAACCGTTTTTAAGCGCAGGCGAGATAATCGAGGGCAAAAATCCTTTGTTTGAGTCAAATTTAGCTCATGCGTTTTTGCAGGTTTTTACCGTAGGTCTGGGCGCTCCGATCGGCAAGGAGGTCGCTCCGCGCGAGCTTGGCGCGCTGTTTGCGTCAAAAATTTGCGCCTTTTTCGCTCTTGATGCGGCTTGGTGTCGCACTCTTGCGGCTTGCGGGGCTGCAGCTGGGCTTGGCGCGGTTTATAACGTACCCTTTGCCGGAGCGATTTTCGCGCTTGAGATTTTGTTAAAAAGCTTTGATAAAAGGGCGGCTTTGGCGGCATTTGGCGTCTGCGCGGTCGCTGATTTTACGGCGAATTTTAGCGTACCCCGCGAGGCTCTTTACGTCGTTAGCGACTTTAAATCAACGCCTGCAAACCTTGCGCTAGCCGCATTTGTAGGCGTTATAGTCGGCATGACGGCTAAATTTTATCAAGCAGGCGTCGCTAGAGCCGAAGCAAGCCGCATAAAAGACGGTAAAATTTTGATATTTTTACCGCTTGCTTTTGCGGTTACGGCGCTTGCGGGCGCATTTTTGCCAGAAATTTTGGGCAACGGTCAAGCTGCGGCGCAAACGGCTTTTAGCGAACAAATTTCAGCCCTTTATGCGCTTGGTTTGCTAACGGTAAAGGGCGTTTGCGTACTTGCGCTTTTAAAATGCGGCGCATACGGCGGTACTCTTACGCCCAGTTTCTCGCTAGGCGCGCTTTTAGGGCTTTGTTTAGGTCTTACGGCGGCGAATTTCGCGCAGGTAAATTTAAGCGCGGCGGCTCTTTGCGGAGCGGCGGCTTTTTTGGCGATAAACTTAGACGCGCCCTTTACGGCATTTGCGCTGGCTGCGGGCTTTTGCGATATAAATCTAAGCGCCGCTACGGCCGTAATGCTAAGTATCGCTTGCGCAATGGGCGCTAGAAATCTACTCTCAAAATAAAAAGGAAAAATATGGATAGCACGCAGCTTTTTTTGGCGCTAAAAAACGCGGGCGTAAAGGCTGATACGGACGGGCCTTTATGGTGGCCGGGAGCCGGGACTTTTGAAGTCGTAGTCGGCGCCGTCTTGATACAAAATACCAACTGGAAAAACGCCGACAAAGCGCTAAATAATCTAAAAAACGCAAATTTGATGAGCCTTGAGGGCATCGTAAAAACCCCCGCGGCCGAGCTTGCCTTGCTCATAAAGCCAAGCGGCTTTTACAACACCAAAGCAAAACGCCTAAAAACGCTTTGCGAGGCGATTTTTAAAAAATTCGGAGATTTTGAAAATTTCAAAGAAAACGTTAGCCGCGAGTGGTTGCTGGGCGTAAAAGGCATCGGCGCAGAGAGCTGCGACGCGGTGCTTTGCTATGCGTGCGGACGCGAGGTGATGGTCGTAGAT
>CAURKB010000062.1:0-11499 GCA_963525315.1 uncultured Campylobacter sp.
CGTTGTAGGTTTTAAAATAAATCGCCTTTTTTAGGCCGCCTGATTTGTAAAAGTTATTCGGCATGTTAAATTTACTAAAATTGCCCCAGCGCTGATTTCTTAAATTCGGGTTACCGCCGCCCGGATCATTCGTTTTTGACTCGTAGATATAGCCGTAGGTCGAGATACCGAGATTATGCTCGATACTTGCCCGTTTGGACGTTTCCCATCGCTTTAGCAAACCAGCTTTGCAAGATAAACCTAGGCGCTTTGCTTCCGTGATTTTGCACGGAGGTAGAAACCTCGCCGTTATTGCCAGTTAGCGTGTGTCCTTGCTCTACGGTGTAGCGATCTGAAATGTGGTAGTTGTAGCCCGCTTCGCCGTACCAGTTTTCGCTAAAATCGTATTTAAATTTGACGCTGGCGTTGTAGCTTTCCAAATCCATGCCCGACCACTCTTGTCCGAGTCACTGCGTATCGTTTGAGATGGCGTTAGGTACTTTAAATTTAGCTACGCCGCCTGCTTGCGGAGACATCAAGCGTCCGCCGTAGCCGTATCTGATGTAGTTGTAGTAGGTAAAATTAGTCTCGATAGCAAGCCTGTCGGTCGGATAAAAATCAAGCGCTAAATTTGCCAGTTTGCTACGTTTGGCGCTGTTTTTTACGAAGCCTTCGCCGTCGTTAAAATAAAAAATACCGCGGTAGCCGACCTTTTCAAAGCGATCCGAAGTATCTAGCATTAGGCCGAAATTTGACTTCTCGCTCCAGTCGGTGCGTACGATAGTTTGGCTATAAACCGGGCGTTTGCGCGTGTAGTTAAAGATACCGCTTGGGTGCTGCGAGCCGTAAAGCGAGCCTGAAAGACCGTTTTGCACCTCGAGTTTTTCAAATATCATCATCGGCACGGCAGTAGTCGCAGTAACCATAAAACCGTCCCAGTAGTTATTTCCGATGACGCCTCCGTACATACCGCGAGTGCCGGGACGTGTGACGGAACCAGAACCCATGTAGCTAACCGTGGCGCTTGGCACCGTTCTCCAAACGCTCTCAAGCCCGCTCGCACCCAAATTTTGCGCTAGCTCGTTAGTGACGGTGTTGATTTGCAGCGGGATGTCTTTGATCTTTTTGTCCATTAGCGGTCCAAAAAGCACGTCTTTTTGTAAAAAACGCTCGGAAATGCCCGAGTCCGAAATGCTCTCGCCCGTCGAGTTCGTAACCTCGACCGCCTCAAGTTTGACGCTGTCGGCGGCGTTTGCCGCGCCTGCGCATAGCGACAAAACTATGCACGTTATAAATGAGAATTTCATTATATGCACCCTTAAAAGATTTAAAATAGCGAATATTACAAAAAGCTTACTTAAGGGAATATTTAAATTTCATTTTAAGTTTTTAAAATATATTGAAACTATTTTATTTTAATATTTTGTTGTATAATTCGCGGTATTTTTAATCAAAAAGGACGAAAATGAAGAAAATTTTAGCCGTTTTTGCGCTTACTCTAGCCTTCATCGGCGCAGACGCGCAGGAGACGAAAATTTTAAAAGATTTAGTCGGAAACGAGATAAAATTAAAAGGCGAAGCTAAATCCATCGCCGCTCTCTGGCATGCAAACAACCAAATCATCTTGATGCTGGGCGGCATGGATAAAGTCGTAGCAACAACTGACCTCATCAAGAAAAACATATGGTTTAATCTCGTTTATCCAAATTTAAAAAACATCCCCGCCGCACTAAATAACAACGACATACAAATCGAAGAAGTGATCAAGCTAAAACCCGATATCGCGATAGTCTCTAACAAAAACTACCTCGAGCAGCTTAGCAAACAAGGCATAAAGGCGGCATATTTGTCGTTTACAAATTACGACGAGATGAGAGATAGTATCCTGCTAACGGCAAATTTGATCGGCGACGATGCGATAAAAAGAGCGAAAGAATTTGATGAGTACATAAACGAAAAAATATCTCTCGTAAAATCAAAAACAGACGGTTTAAGCAAACGCCCGACAGTTTTACATATAGTAAACGGTTCTAATTTTTTAAAAGTAGACGGACCTAACACCATAATAGACGAGTGGATAAAGATCGGCGGCGGCGAAAACGCGGTGAAAAAGAGCGGCAATATGATCGAGATCGCTAGCGAGGAAATTTTAACCACCGATCCCGACATCGTGATAATCGGCGGAAAAAACGGTAAGCGAATTTTATAAGCAGCCGATGTTTTCGGGGCTAAAAGCCATCCGAAATAAGCAAATTTACGCTAATCCAAACGGAATTTTTAGCTGGGACAGATACGGCGACGAGGGGGCTTTACAAATTTTATGGGCGGCAAAAACCATACATCCCGAAATTTTCGGCGATATAGACTTGCGCGCCGAGACGAAAAAATTTTATAAAAAATTTTTTGATTTCGGGCTTGGCGACGAGCAATTTGAGCTAATATTAAAAGGGTTAGACCCCAAATAACAAATTCGGACGGTTTAACGACCGTCTGAAAACTATCTTTAAGAAATATGCTAAATTCGCATATATAAATCATCATCAGATACCGATAAAAACGCGCTAAAATACGTTTAAGTTTTTGCTTGATTTAAGCAAGAATTTACTACAATAAAATCTTAAATTTAGATTTTCAAGCTATCATTTCGCAAAAATTAAGGAAAATCATGCAACCTATTTTTACGACGCAAATCATCAAATTTAAAGGCGCGCAAAAAAGTGCCGTGGATGATATTTTGGTGCGCGAGATCAAGCTTGAGATCTACATAAACGGCAAGCGTTTCGGCGCGCTCATGGCCACTCCGACCGATCAGGAGGCGCTGGCCGCAGGCTACCTAATCAGCGAAAATTTGATCGCAAGCCCCGAGGATATCGAGAGTATCGAGCTCTCAGACGACGCTTTAAGCGTGCGGGTAATGGCTAAAATCAACGAAAAGCGCCTCGAGCAGTTTGACGAGGAAAAGGTGATAATCAGCGGCTGCGGGCGCAGCTCGACGGCAAACATCGATCCCGAGGCTATGGCGGCACGCTCGATAAAGGGCGAGGTTAAATTTCACAAAGACGAAATTTTGCGCCAGATGGGGCAGTTTTACACGCAGTGCGAGCTTTACGAGATGACGGGCTGCGTGCACACGGCTAAGCTTTTCGTGAGCGGCGAGCAGTTTTTTATCGGCGAGGATATCGCCCAGCACAACACGATAGATAAAGCCGTCGGCAAGGCGGTACTAGCCGGCGCGCAGCTGCAAAATTCGTTTTTGATGGTGAGCGGGAGGCTGAGCTCCGAGATGGTGGCAAAAGCCGTCATGCACGGCATCCCCGTGCTCGTTTCGCGCACGGCCCCTACTAGCCTAGGCGTCGTGATAGCGCGTAAATTTAACCTAACGCTATGCGGCTTTGCTCGCGGCGAAAACATAAATGTATATAGCGGCGCGGAGAGAATCTATGAGTGAGCAAATCCAAGAACTGATAACCAAACTGCTAAATCCAAAGGGCAGGCTAGACTGTGGAGCGGCGTTTAAGATCGCTGCAAAGCTAGGCGTAGAGATCGGCGAGGTTAGCGACGAGGCCGAAAAAATGGGTGTAAAGATCGACAACTGCGAGCTAGGGCAGTTTGGCGGGCTAGAAAACGGACGCGGCAAATACACCGTGATGACGCAGTTAAAACAGATGACTGACGAAAAGGGCAGGATACTGTGCAAAGACGCTAGAGACGCGGCTACAGGCGTGGGGCTAAAGACGATACGCTCGACGCTAAAAGACTATAAAATCGACGTAAAATACTGCCAGTTGGGGTGTTTTAAGGAGAAGAAAGGAAAAAAGATGAGAGTAAAAACCAAAACCTGGATAGAAAACGACGAGGGCGAGCTGATCTTTGGTAAGGGCAAAACCGAAGTCCTAGACGTCATCGCCGAGGTCGGCTCGATCTCAAAGGCCGCCGAAATCCTAGGCATGAACTATAAAAAATGCTGGAATCATCTGCAAATTTTGCAAAAAAATCTAAAAGAGGAGCTCTTCACCACCAAACAAGGCGGCGGCGAAAACGCCGGCACGACGCTAAACGAACGCGCGCATGAGCTCATAAACGCCTACAGGCAGCTACAAAACGACATCGAGGACTTTGCGGATAAGCGCTTTAAGGAGCTATTTTTGAAAAAAGACGGCGAGAAAAAGGACTCGGCCAAAGACGACGCAAACGATAAAAAGAAATAAAACCACATCAAATTTAAGGGAGAAAAAATGTACGTAAAACTAAACGATAGGGTCTATCTAAACAAAGACAAGATCACTAGAATAAAGGTAGATAGCGTCCAAGACGGTATCAGGATTCGCTTCTACGAGGGGCAAAATCAGGTCGCTAAAAGCGGACGCTTCGAAACCGAGGCAAAAGCTATCGAGTGGCTAGAGAAAAATTTTATAAATAAATAAAAATTCCCGCCTCTCGCAAAGGGTCGCGAGCCTCTGCGGCTAGCGTCTCTTTGCCTTAAAAATTCGCAAGAACGTTAAATTTACCGCTTGGCGGTTAAAATTCTACTTTTAATTTAGCGCTTAAATTTCCTCCGCAACGAAGTCGCCGCAAGCAAATATCAGCTCAGAAAATCAAAAATCGCTTTTAAAATTTCAGTTTTTGTTTTGTAAATTTTAAGCTCGCAAACGACGCGAGTAAATTTGACCGATAAATTAAAAAGCGTCCTCATCGTTACTCAAATTTGACTACGCCTCAAGGCTAAATTTATCTATTTTCCGCGCCAAAATTTAGGGCAAAATTTAGCCGTAATTTTTTAAAATCAGCCTACAAATTTGCCGCCAAATTTTACGCGCAAATATCTTTTAAATTTGAGTAAATCGCCGCGCGGCAAGTTTTATACAACTAAGCGTAAATTTAAAATAATAGCCCGCAAAATTAGCTTCAAATTTCCCAGAAAAAGCCCTAAATTTGCGAAAATTTACTATAATTACCGCATCAAATTTAAAGAGTAAAAATGGCAAATTTAGACGAGATTCGAAAAAATATCATCCTAAAACCGGGCGTGCACTATTTTGACTACACCGCTTCGGGGCTTGCCTACGAGCCCGTAGAGCGCGAGATAGGCGAAATTTTAAAAACCTACGCCAACACCCACTCCGACAGTAGCTCCAGCGCCATCATCACGCAGCGGCGCTATGAGGGCGCGCGAGAGAGCCTAAAAAAGCTACTTGGGCTTGACGAGCGGTTTTATCTCATCGCCTGCGGACAGGGCGCGACGACTGCGATCAAGAAATTTCAGGAGCTGCTAGGCATTTACCTGCCGCCTGCGACCAGAGGCGCGATCGGCGAGGCAAATTTACGCGCCGCACAGCTTCCGCTCGTGCTCGTTTCGCCGTACGAACATCACTCAAACGAGCTTAGCTATCGCGAGGGGCTTTGCGACTACCTGCGAGTGCCGCTTAGCGAGTCCGGCGAGATCGATCTGCTAGCACTCGAGCGCATTTTGAAGATTAACGCGGGACGCCGCATTATCGGCTCGTTTAGCGCCGCCTCAAACGTCACGGGCGTCGTCAGCGATTATAAAAAAATCAGCGAGCTAATCAGAGCCGCGGGCGGCATCGTGGCCTTTGACTGCGCGGCGCTGAGCTCTCACGCAAATTTAGACTGCGATCATTTCGACGCGATTTTCCTCTCGCCGCATAAGCTACTCGGCGGAGTCGCAAGCTGTGGGCTTTTGGCGATCAAAAAGGAGCTGCTTAACAGCGACGTGCCGACCTTTGCCGCGGGCGGGACGGTCGCCTACGCTAGCCGCGAAGGGCACGTATTTTTGAAAAACCCCGAGCAGCTAGAAGAAGGCGGTACGCCGCCCATAATCGGGCTCATGCGGGCAAATTTGGCTTATGCGCTGCGAAACGAGGTGGGCTTCGAACAAATAAAAAGAGCCGAGGACGAGCTCGCGCGGCTTTTTGAGAGCGAGCTAGCAGGCATTGACGAGATCATAAACTACGCTCCAAAGGGCGCGCCGCGGCTGCCGATAATTTCCTTTAACGTGCGCGGCGTCTCGGCGTACGATTTTGCCGCGAGCCTTAGCAACGACTTCGGTATCCAGACGCGCGCGGGCGTGATGTGCGCGGGGCCGTACGCTCACGATCTGCTGGGTATCAAGGAGGGCCGCATGCCTGAGAGCAAACCAGGCTTCGTGCGCGTGAGCCTGCACTACACGCACACCGAGCAAGACGTGCTATATCTAGTTGGCGCGATAAAAACCTGCATCAAAAAGCACCGCGAGCTTTGGGGCGAGGAAAAGGCGATGTATGAGATGTTCGGCGGGAAAATTTAAATTTTAGCGGGTTAAATTCGGCTCGCGAAAAGGTCAAATTTGAAATTTAATGCCGTAAAGATGCGGGTTTGGGCGGTCAAATTTGAGTAAATTTAAAAACTAAAAAGAGTAAATTTAAGAAAGAAAAAGGGCGCAAAGCGCGCCCGAATCACGCAAATTTAAGCCATAAATTCGACCCAAATTTGCGCGTAAAAAAAATTAGTTCTTACGAGTATTCGCGTCAGGCGTGAAAAGCGGCTTATCTAGCAGCTTAAAGTCGCCGATAAATTTCTGACCCTCTTCGCTAGTCGCCCACTCGATAAATTTATTCGCGTTTTCGATGTCAGCTTTAGCGCAGTGCTTCGGATTTACAGCGATTAGCGAGTAGAAGTTCTTTAGGTCGTTGTCGCCCTCGTTGATGATAACCATCTCAGGCGCGCCTTTTTTGGTATCCTCATACTTGATGTAGGTGCCGCGGTCAGTGAAAGTCACACCCTTTTGCTCGGCTGCCGCGTTGATAGTAGCTAGCATGCCTTGGCCGGTTTGCATGTACCAGCCGTCTTTTTCAGGCACTTCGCCGATGATTTTTTTCCAGATACCTTTTTCTTTGTTGTCGGTACCTGATTTATCGCCGCGAGAGAAAAATTTGATATTCTCTTTTTTGATTAGCTCAAAGCTCTCTTTTATGTCTTTGCCTTTAAATTTATCTGCGATCGATTTATCGGCGATGACGACGAAGTCATTGTACATTACGGCTTTTCTCTCAACGCCAAAGCCCTTTTCTACAAATTCTTTTTCAACTTTTGGCGAATGCACGAAAAGTATGTCCGCATCGCAGTTTTCGCCGAGTTTTAGAGCCGCTCCGGTGCCTACCGCCGTCCATTTGATATCGACGCCGGTTTTTGCCTTATACGCAGGATAGATCGCGTCTAACAGCCCCGTGTTATCGGTGCTGGTCGTGGTTGCCATGATGAGTTCGCTATCGCCCGCAAACGCCAAAACGCTCGCAACTAGCGAGCCTAATATTACTTTTTTCATTTTTCTCCTTTTTTAAAAAGTATGCTATTATAGCACATTAAATTAACCTTAGAAATATGCAAGGAAAGAATATTTGGATTTTTTACTAAACGGATTTTTGGAGGCCTTTAGGCTGCTTTTTAGCGGCGACGAGGAGACGTATTCGGCGATCAGGGCGACGCTTTACACTTCGAGCGTCTCGATATTTTTTGCGATTTTAGTCGGCTTTCCGCTCGGATTTACGCTGGGATTTTACGATTTTCGCGGACGGCGAGTATTACGATTGCTTAGCGATACGGCGCTTGCGATGCCTACAGTTGCGATCGGGCTTATTTTATACGCGTTTATCACGCGAAACGGCCCGTTTGGCGAGTTTGGACTGCTTTTTACGCTAAAGGCCGTTATGCTCGGCCAGTTCGTGCTGGCTCTGCCTATCATCATCTCGCTAAGCGCTAGCGTCGTGGAAAATATGGACAAAAAGCACTACCTAACCATACTAAATTTACGCCTGAGCGCGCCTAGGCTAGTGGGCTGCGTGCTTTACGAGCTAAGATATGCTTTGATGGTGGTCGTAGCTACGGCGTACGGGCGTATCGTGGCCGAGGTCGGCGTAGCGATGATGATCGGCGGAAATATCAAATACTTCACCCGCACGATCACGACTGCGGTATCGCTGGAGACGAACAAGGGCGAGTTTGCGATGGGTATAGCGCTGGCTTTGGTGCTTATCTTTATCGCGTTTGCCGTAAATTTGATGATACACGCGCTAAAAAGGCTGGATAAATGAAATTTGATAAATTTAGAAATTTTACGCTCGCAAAATGCGGTCTAGGAGCGTCAAATTTGAGCCTTTGCGCAAATTTAACGAGAAAGGCGCGCAGTGATAAACGTTAGAAATTTACGCCTAAACTACGGCACGAGCGAGATTTTAAACATCCCGCGCCTTGATATCGACGTTAGCAAAATCACCGCGCTAACGGGTAGCAACGGTAGCGGCAAAAGCACGCTGATGCGAGTGATGTCGTTTTTGCAAAAGCCCACTAGCGGCGAAGTGCGGCTGTGGGGGAGCAGCGCACCGAGTTTAAATTTGCTGCGCGACGTTAGCGTTTTGTTGCCCGAACCGGCACTTTTAAAACGCTCCGTGAGGGAAAATTTTAGAGCCGTTTTAAAAAGCCGCGGAGTGCTGGCGGAATTTGAGCAAAGGGCGAGCGAGGCGTTAAATTTGGTCGGGCTTGACGAGAGCTTTTTAAACAAGCGCCACTTTGAGCTTAGCTCGGGGCAGACGCAGCGCGTTAGCTTTGCGTTAAATTTGGCGCTTAGATCGCGGCTTTATCTACTCGACGAGCCGACAAATAGCGTGGACGTGGGCACTTCAAAGCTTTTTGGCAAGGCGGTGCTTTATATGCGGCAAAGATACGGCTGCGGCTTTGTGATCGCTAGCCACGACGACAAATGGCTAAGCGCGGTCGCCGAAGAAAACGTCTTTTTGCACAAGGGTCGCGTGTGCGAATTTGAGTACAAAAATATTTTTGACGCGCATGGCGGGGTTTTAAAATTTGACGAAAACGCGAGCGTAAATTTGCCGCAAAATTTACGTAACGCCGTAAAGATCGCCGTAAATCCAAGCAAAATAACGCTAAGCAAAACGCCGATAGAAGGCTACTTAGGCGGCATCTTGCACTCGGTTTCGCTCTATCTTGGCAAAGATCTTTTGGTAAAAATCAAAATCGGCGACTTTTTGATAAAAACTTTGGCGCCTAATTCTCAAAATTTTAACGTCGGCGAGAGGATTTATTTTAAATTTGACGAAGGAGCGTTTTTGGGGCTTGAATGAGCCTCAAATTTTGTAAATTTCGCTCCAGGTTTTAAATTTAGGCTCGTTTAGCGCCCGTTAAAATAGCCTAGTTAAAAGTAAATATCAAAATAAAGCGTAAATGCAAGATATATGCGTAAATTTCATATTTCTTTTATCCCCTAAAATTCGCTATAAGTAATATGCAATTAAGGCATATTTAAGCGTATATTAATTTTTTTGATTTAATTTTTTTTAAGTATAAGAAATAAGCCAAAAAGTAGTATAGTTTCACAATCGAGAAAAATCTCAAAAAATAGACAAAAATGATAAAGGAAGGCTATGACTAGCAAGGGCGAATTTGCGGCGGGACGCGGGCTTTATTACTCGCTATTTTCGTATTTTTTCGTTTTTAGCCAAGGCGATGATAGATTTAGCGGCGTAAATGCGATGCTAGGCCTTGCCTCGGCATACGCTCTAAACGAAGAATCGGCCGCCGCGATCATGCGCATACAGGCAAAATTCGACGAAAAAAATCCGCAAAATTTAGCGGATGAATTCGATGAAATTTTCCACGCTCCGCCAAGTCCGCTTAGAAACTCGCTGTCGTACTACGACGAGGGCTACGAGGTCGGGCATGCCTGCGCGAAAGTGCGTAAAATTTTAGCTCGCACCGACCTTAGGCGAGATGAGGCTAAATTTAAAGAAAGCGAAGACAACGTGGGCTTTGTGCTTGCGCTTATGAGCGAATTTATCGCGCGAGAGAGCGAGCAGGAGCTATACGGCGAGCTTGAGGAGCAGCTTTTTAAAGAGGTCATAAATCCAAACATCGACGAGTTTATAGAGAGTCTTTTTAATCACGAAAGCAGCAAAATTTACAAAGACGTCGCCGTGCTTTTGCAAGGATTTATAGAGTTTGAGCGCGTAGTTTTAAGCGCGCCTCGTCCTATAAATCAAGGCGAAAACAAAAAGACTTTGGACGGAGTTTCAAGATCTGAGGCCATAAGAAGACAAAAAAACCGAGTGAGAAAGCTAAAAGCTATGGAGGAAGAAAATGCAAAAAAATAGGCGAGAATTTTTAAAAAAGGCGGGGCTAGTCGGCGCGGTAGCGGCTACGGCCGGAGTAGCGACGGCAGCGGCGTCAAACCTAAAATACGGTAAAAGCAAGAAGACCGAAGTGCTTTACAAAAGAAGCAAAAACTGGGATCTATACTACGAACAAGCAAAATAATAAAATTTAAGAAAGGATAAATATGTCTGAGGCAAATTTACGTCTTATGCCCCACTCAAACGCAGTCGGGCGAAGATCGTTTTTAAAAATGGCCGCGCTAGCGGGCGTAGCGGGCAGCATGAGCGGACTGGCCGCTAGCGGCGTAACTAGAAGCGCCACAAAAGAAGAGATGGCAAATCCGTTTCCAAACTCTAAAATCGTAAAAACCATTTGTACGGTTTGCTCCGTTGGATGCGGAGTGCTAGCCGAGGTAGAAAACGGCGTATGGGTGCGCCAAGAGGTAGCCCAAGATCACCCGGTAAGCGCGGGCGGCCACTGCTGTAAAGGCAGCGACGTCATCGATATGGTGCGCTCTCACTGCCGCGTGAAATACCCGATGAAAAAAGTAGACGGCAAATGGAAACGCATCAGCTACAAAGACGCGCTTGACGAGATCGGCGCCAAACTAAAAGCATATCGCGAGAAAAACCCTGAACAAGTGATGTTTCTAGGCTCTGCAAAAGACAGCAACGAGCAAAGCTACTACATCAGCAAATTTTCCGCGATGTTTGGGACGAACAACCTAGATCACCAAGCTAGAATTTGACATAGCGCAACAGTCGCCGGTGTGGCGAATACGTGGGGTTATGGAGCTATGACTAATCACCTTGGAGATATCCAAAACGCGAAGTCTATCTTTATAATCGGCGCAAATCCGGCTGTAAACCACCCGGTAGGATTTAGGCATTTTCTAAAAGCGAAAGAAAATAACGGCGCAAAGCTGATCGTTGTCGATCCAAGATACACGAGAACTGCTGCTAAGGCTGATTATTTCGCTCAAATTCGCCCAGGCACGGACATACCTTTCATGTATGGCATGATGAATCTCATCTTTGAAAACGGTTGGGAAGATAAGAAATTTATAGATGACCGTACGTACGGTATCGATGAGATCCGCAAAGAGGCTGCAAAATGGACGCCTGAAGTGGTAGAAGACGTAACTGGAGTACCGGCTGCGACGCTAAAAGAGATAACTGAAGTTTATGCGAAAAACCGCCCTGGTTCGGTCGTTTGGGCGATGGGTCTAACTCAGCACACCATAGGTAGCTCAAACACTCGTATAGCTCCGATCCTTCAACTAATACTAGGAAATATGGGCGTATCAGGCGGCGGCTGCAACATCCTGCGCGGTCACGACAACGTCCAAGGCTCTAGCGA
>CAURKB010000063.1:0-11340 GCA_963525315.1 uncultured Campylobacter sp.
TTTCGCAGGCGATGTAGCCGTTTGGCGCGATGACGTTTCGTCCCTCGCCCGCTCGCAAAACGCCCACGTTTATGCGCGTGACGCCGTCAGCATGGCGCGTGATACCGTGCATGGCTAGGGCCGCCTGGGCCGCGGCTAGCAGAGCGTTTGCGCCTTCTTGCGGAGCGCCCGCCGCGTGAGCCGATCTGCCTGTGAAATTTACGTCGAATTTCGACGTCGCAAGAAGCTTGTTCGTACCGCAGATGATGCCGCCGCTAGTCTTTGCCTGAAAGCCGATGTGGCCGCCCAGCAGGTAGTCCACGCCATCTAGCACGCCTGCTTGCTCCATCGGCACAGCGCCTCTGGTGCCCTCCTCGGCGGTTTGAAATATAAATCTAAATTTGCCTTTAAAATCGTCCAAATTTTGCGCGATGAGTTTAGCCATCGCTAGGCCTATCGTGATGTGCCCGTCGTGCCCGCAGGCGTGCGTGATGCCGTCTATATCGGCTCTAAAGCCCTCTTTAAACGGCCTATGCGCCTCATCCTTGCTCTCGGTCACGTCCACGCCGTCGATGTCGAATCTAAACGCAAGCGTCTTGCCCGGTCTACCCGTATCAAGCTCGGCCACCACGCCCGTTAGCCCATCCTCCATCACGGGCAAAAACTCGCGCTCGTCGGCACTTAATAGGCTTTTTGCGCGTTCCAAATATTTTTCTTTATCTTTTTCGCTACCTAGCCCTGCTCTGGCTCCCGGTTTCATTATCTCGCGTCCCATTTTTAGGCTGTAGCCGAGCTTTTTTAGCTCGCTAGCGATCTTTGCCGTCGTAAAAAACGTGAAAAATCCGGTTTCGGGATGCGAGTGAAAAAACCGCCTATTTTTCACCATTTCGTCTTTTAGCGCTTCGACTTTTGCTGCTACATTGTCCATTTTTGCTCCTTAAATTTGGAATTTTTATTATTTTTCTTAAGGCTAGATTATACACCAAGATTAATTTCAAAAGCTTAAATTTGAGCCCAATAATGATAAATTTAATGCTGATTTTTGCGAGCCGACTTGTTTGGCGTAAATTTGATTAAATTTACTTTTTCTTGCCGTGGATATTTCGGTCGGTTTTAAAACCGCGATTTCCGCCAAAGCGGTGCGGGTTTGGCGAGCTAGCCGGTAAAATTTGGGGCGTTAAATTTGAGTTCAAATTTAAAATGTCGTCAAATTTGAACTCAAATTTAAAAAACGAGACAAAGAGGCAAATTTAACTTCAGCCGCCGCGCAGACCGACTAGCCGCTAAACAAACTCCGCGCAAAAGCTCGAATTTGCCCTTCAAGCAGCCTATTTTATGCTATTTTTTAGCTTCATTATCCGCTCGTAGGCTTCCTCGATACGCTCTTTTGGTATCTGCTTGGCGCCCACCGCGTCCACGACTAGCTGCGTGACGAGCTCCGCGGTCCTGCGCCCTTCTATCTTGTAGTCGCTAAAGAGCATCACGTCACCGCCTGCGTTGATAAAGTTTATCACTTTTTCTTGCAGCGTAAAGTCCTTTAGTCCGCCCATGAGCATGTCGTCGCTAATAACTACGCCGTCAAATTTGAGCTCGCCGCGCAATAAGCCGTCGATAACGGCGGGCGAGAGCGAGGCCGGTAGCTCGGAGTCGCGCTGCATGAGGTAGATGTGGCCGACCATTATCATTTTAGCTTCGTTTTTGCGAATCGCGTCAAAATACGGCTTAAGCTCGCCGTAGTCGAAATTTTCTATCACGACCTTGGCAGTGTGGCTGTCGGCCTCGACGTTGCCGTGGCCCGGGAAGTGCTTCATCGCAGCTATCACGCCGCGAGCTTGCGAGGCTCTCATAAACTCGCTCGCATAGAGCGAAACCTCGTCTATATCGGCGCTAAAAGCTCTGCCGCGCGAGCCGATGATGGCGGATTTTGGATTTAGCACATCTACCACAGGAGCGAAATTTACGTTTACGCCGACGTCTTTTAGCTGCTGCGCCATCTTGCCGTAAAGCTCGCCAGCAGCGGCTAGATCGAGTGTTTTTGCCACTTTTTGCGACGAGATAAAGGTCTCAAAACCTTCTTTGTCCTTAAATCTCGTGACACGTCCGCCCTCCTCGTCGATAGCGATGAAAATGCCCTCTTGCGCCTCTTTAAATGCGCTTGTTAGCGCCTTGAGGTTCTTTTTGTCCGAGATGTTTTTACCAAGCATCATCACGCCGCCAAAACGCTGATATTTAGCCTCCGAGACGGCTTCTTTGGCGGTTTTGGGATCAGAGCCGTTGAAACCGACCATTATCATTTGAGCTATCATTTTGCGAAGCGTCGGCTTTTCTTGCGTTTGCGCATCGGCGGCGTTTAGCGCGGTCGGCAAACCCGCGAAAAATAGCGCCGAAAAAAGCGCGGCGATAAATTTTTTCATATTTTTCCTTTTTTATTTTTGCGGATTTTACACTATTTTAGATAAATTTAAGGACTCTTGCGCAATTTGGCGCGAGCTTGTAGTTTTCGCGGGTCAGTCGCCGTAAAATTCCGGCTAAAGTTAATAAAATATTTTCGTATGTAATTCGTGAAAATTTGAGATTTTAGCGTAAAATTTATATTAAAAATCTTTTTATTTGGTTTTTGTTTTATTCCTTTTACTATTGCGACGCGACGCGGATAAGCTGAGAGCAAATTTATGCTATGCAAAAATCTGCTCCCCAAGGCGCTTGCGGTCTAATCCGCAGCATAACGACCGAGCAAATATCTTTAAACGACAAATTTATAAAAAGAGCTGATTTGGCGGCGAGTAAGATTTGCTATTAGTTAAATTTATATTTGTGCTTACCGTGCAGGAAATATATACCTGACGTAAAAATCAGCGCGCCAAATTTAGACAAAACCAAGCCTACATAAAGCTCGGCGCGTCGTTTGAAAAAAGGATCAGATCGCCGGCTTTGGTGTTTTGCGCTAGGGTTTCTTGAAGATTGGATTTGTCCTTGATGACGATGACTTTTGGTCTGCTTAGGTGCTTTAGCAGCGCGACGGCGTTTAGCGAGCTTGTTAGCATGACGACGTCAAAGGTCTTATTGATGATTTTACTTAGCTTTTCGTTCTCCTCGTCGCTGCTCTCCATGATGCCGGGCGTCACGAGCACCTTGCGCCCTTCGTAGCTACCAACTAGCTCGTAGCTCGCGCTCATACCGTTAAAGTTGCCGTTAAAACCGTCGTCGATGATGATTTTGCCACCCGCATCGATACGCTCGAGTCTATGCTCGACGTTTTTTAAACGTGCAAGAGCGGAGGCGATCCTAGCTTCGTCTAGCCCCAGATATAGCGCGGTTTTGACGCAGACGGCTAGGTTTGAGGCGTTAAATTTACCAAGCAGCGGCGAAGCAAATTCTCTCCCTCCGAGCTTAAATTTGACCCCGTCCAAGCTCGCCTCGACGCCGCTTAGATCTTTATCGTAAATTTCTATCTTTTCGCTCTCGTTTGCCTGCGTGCTACTGTGCACGAAAGCCTTTTCTAGGCGCTTTGAGCTAAGAGCCTCAAGCTTTGTAGCGCGGATATTTTCAAGCGTTTTAAAGTACTCAATATGCTGCGCGCCGATCTCGCCGACGATAGCGATCTGCGGGCTCAAAAAGTCCGTGATCTGCGCGATGTCGCCTTTTAGGCGTGCGCCCGCCTCGGCGATATATATCTGCGTACCTGCGGTAAGCTCGTTGTTTACGTCTTGGATGAGGCCTGCTAGCGTGTTTACGCTGCGAGGGGTTTTACGGCAGGCAAAGTCATTTTTAAGCAGCTCAAATAGGAAATTTTTGATGCTGGTTTTGCCAAAACTCGCCGTTATCATGATGATTTTGAGTTCAGGCATCGAGGCTAGCTTTTTACGCGCGCTGTTTTCGTAGGCCTTAAATTTAGCCTTTTCCAGCAAAAAGCTAAGCGCAAAAGAGATCACGAGCGGCAGGACGACGCCTAAATTTACGCGGTGCTGCGTCGCTAGATAAACAGCGTAGCTAGCGATAACCGAAAGCGCTAGGATAATAAAAAATCGCTTGACTCGCGGCGTAAAAACCAGCTTTTTATCGAGTTTTTTGTGCCAAAGAGCGAGGCTCGGTACCAGCGCAAAGTAAAAATAAATCCAAAAAAATCGCTCCGCTCCGTAAAAAAGCACGATCGGCACGATAAGGAAAAACACGTGCCACAGCGGCCTAGTGAAGTGAAACAGCACGCGCTCAAATTTGTAGGAAAACCACTGAAGGCAGGTGATGAGATAAAATCCGAGCGCAAACGTAAATAAAATCTGCGTCGCGGCAAAGCCGATATTTATGAGGGTTTCGTTCATTTTTTCTCCTGGGTTCGCTTAAGCGGGCTTTTATTTTGCGCCCTTTTTGCCAAATTTAGCGTTTTGCGGTTTGTTTTTGCGTGCTTGGCATAAAATTTGATAGTTTTTCCGTTAAATTTGAGAGCAAATTTAGCCGCCCTGCTTTTTTACGCCGTAAAACGCAAATTTATCAGCCGGGATTTTACAGATTTTGGGCTTAAATTTAGCTCGTAAATTTGATGCAGGCCTGCCAAACCTGCATAAATTTAATGCTAATAACTAAGTCAAAAGCGCAAATACTAAATTTGCACGCTAGCTTAAATCAAACGTTTGTTGCACAGGCTTTTTGGGGCTTTTTTGAGCGTCTTGCTCATCTTTTGGTAAAATTTGATTTTGCTCGTCGCTGATTGAAACGCCATTTTTGGGTTCCGATTGGTTTTGCACGGTTTCTTGCCTGTCAAACAAATTTTCTTTAAAAATTTGACCGTTTTTGGCGCTTATATCGTCAAGCTGCGGGTTTTCACCGTCAAGGTCGCCGCTTTGCGACTGCTCGTCAAAAAGGCTGCTTTGAGAGACGGTTTTTGTGCTTATGACGACCTCTTGCCCCAAAGCCTCTTGGGTAGATTCCGTCAAATTTTGCTCGGTAGCGTTTTTAGGATCGCCGTTTTCGTCGGCATCCCAGGCTTCCTCGCTTAAATTTTCATGGTTTTTCGGGCTTAAAATTTTCACGCTCTCTATCCCGCTTTCTTCGTCTAAATCCGTCAAATTTAGCCCCGCATTTACGACGCCGTCGATGTAGCGCGCGTGGAGCAAAAAGAAAAAATGATCGCCCTTTAGTGCGTGAAATTCGCTGTTTTTGATGAGACGACTTACGCGTTCGCCGCTTTTTAGAGGCGTGGCTTTGTCCTCCTCGCCCCAAAATATAAACGCCTTGCCGCCAAAGTCCGCAAATTTAGAGCTAAAATCCTCATCGACGACGTTTTTTAGAGTCTCGTACATCGTTTTGCTCATGCCTTTTACGTCTTTCGTGGCGAAAAATTTGTATAAAAACCCAAGACCGAACATCTTTAAAAATTTAAACAAAGCGATCTTAAATCGCACCCAAAGCGGCTTTTTAGCTACGATGCCGGCCGAGCTTAAAAGCGCGAGATATTCGGGATTGAGCAGGGTTGCGACCTTGCCGCCAAAGCTATGTCCGAAGATGATTTTGGGGTTCGCGCCAAGCTCGTCTAAAAAGGATTTCATGATTTTTGCGTAGTCTTTCGTCGCTAGCGCGCCGTGCATACTGCTCGCGCCAAAGCCGGGCATATCGACGTAAACGTGCCGAAAGTCCTTAAAATACGTGCCGAAAGCCTTTTTCATGATCTCTTTGTTTGCGCCCCAGCCGTGCAAAAATAGCGCGACGTCCTTATTTGCTGGATTTACGATTTCGTAGCTGATGCGGTAAATTTTACCGCCGTATTTTACCTCTTTGGCCGCCATTATTCGCCGCTTCCGGCTCGTTTTTTAGCCTCATAAATGCTTTGCAGTACCTCGACGGCCTCGCATAGGCGCTCGTACTCGCCCATGTTTAGCAGTACGGCTTCAAATTTATTATTTTTGACGATCACGGCGCGCTTCATCTGCGCCTTGCCGACTTTACCCAAGACGGCGCTAAAATTTCGCACCACTTCGGTCGCCGTGTAAATTTCATCTTTGCTAAAAGTAGTCATTTGTGTTCTTTGTGTAAAATTTTATGTAAAATATAGCATATTATCTTTAAATTCAAATTAAAATATAATGGCGCATTATGTTCTTTAAAATTTATTTTAGAGTGTTTTATGTTTTTGGCGTGAAAATTTACGAGAGTATAAAAAACAGGATAGTAAAATTTAATTGAAACTAGCCGTTGCACAGAAAAAAGCGAGTCAAATTTGACCTAAAAATCGGCACTTTAGCATAAAAATATTACAAAAGAAGCCGCGCTTTTGCCTAGCAAGCGCAATAGTCGTCAAATTTAAAAACCAACGACCGAATTTAATAGCGATAAAACAAAAAAACCGCCAAAAAGAAGCCGTTTAAAGCGGTCAAATTTGCTAAAAAGGGTGCGCAAAAAATGCCGACGTTTCTTTACAGCTTGCCTTTTGCGGACGTTATGGAGTTGATAAATTTGTAGTCGATATTTATCTCGCGCTCCTTAGGCAAGCTTGCGGCGAGTCGCTCCAGCGTCCCTTCAAAATCGTCAAATAGATAATTCGCCATGCTGCCCGGATTTGGATTGATCTCGTTTAGATAGACTTCGCCGTTTATCTCGAAAAAATCGCAACGTATCAACGCCCCGTCAAAGCCGCAGTTGTAGATGCGCTCAAAGCTTTGTTTTAGCTTGGCGGCTAACTCTGCGCCGATGTCGGCCTCGCGCGCCCTGCTCTCGTTTGAAAAGCTCATATACTTTTGCTCGTAGTCTAAAAATTCCTTCTTTTTAGGCTCTTCGATGATGGAAAATTTGATCTCGCCGTCCGCCTTGCAGCCTGCTAGATTGTACTCCTTCACGCCCTCGATAAAGGGCTCTACTAGGATCTCTTTATCAAACTCATACGCCACGTCTAGGCCGTATTCTAGCTCGCTAGCGTCTTTTATCACGCTAACTCCTATCGAGCTTCCTAGGCGAAGCGGCTTTAGGATCACTGGTAGTGGCAGGCTAGACGCCTTTCCTCTGCTTACAACCTCGTAGTTTAGGGTATTTACGCCCACTTTTTGCGCTAGTAGTTTGGTTAGCTCCTTGTTGTAGCTTAGCGCGCTAGCTTCCACGCGAGGGCCGATATAGCTAAGGCCGTAAAACTCTAGCAGCGCCGCAATCTTACCGTCCTCGCCGTCCATGCCGTGGACTAAATTTATAAACACGTCCGCCTCGATCTTTTTCTCGCCGAGTAACCCGCCCGCGAAAAATCCGCCCTGCTTAAGAGTGAGCTTTTTGGCGTTTTTATACTTGCCCGAGCTAAAGAAATTAGCCTTCATATCGGCGCCGTTTATCAAGTAAAATTCTCTAAATTTATCGCAAAATATAAATAAAGGCTCGTTTTTTAGCACCTTTTTTAGGGCTATGGCGCTCACGATACTGATCTCGTGTTCGTAGCTTTTAGCGCCGAATATCACAGCAAATTTCATATCTTTTCCTTTTTTATGCTAGTTTTTTTAGGGCTTGTTTGACGAGTTCGCCCGTATTTTGCGCGTCGCACTCGCTAAGCGCCTTGGTTATCTTTTCTCTTTTAAAGCCAAGACTCTCCAGAGCCAAGATTGCTTCGTGCTGATGGCTAGGCAGATTTTCGTCCATCGTCATCTTTGCGTCGCTAAGTTCGGCAATGATGCGTCTAGCCGTCTTTGCGCCGATGCCCGGCACCGTTTGCAGCGCCGCCGCGTCCCCGCTTTTAACTGCGTTTAAAAATGCGTTCGGATTTAGGCTCGAGCACACCGCCATCGCCGTCGCCGCGCCGATACCGCTTAGTTTTATCAGCATCTCAAACATCTTTTGCTCGTTGCTATCTAAAAATCCGTAAAGCAAGTCCGCATCCTCGCGGATGATCTGCGTGATGTTGAGCTCCACGCTCTGGCCTCGCTCGAGCTTTGCCGAGCAAAAAAGCGAGATAGCTACGCCGTAGCTCACGCCGCCGGCTGTTTTTAAGATGAGATTTGCGGGCTCTTTTTTGGTTATGATGCCCTCGATCGCTTTTATCATCGTTTTCCTTTAAAAATTGCGATTATCTCTAAAATTTGATTAATTCTTGCAAAAATTTATCCGTAACCTCGCTAAAGGCGGCATTTAGCGCCTTCATCGCGATTTCGCCCTCATCCGCGCCTGTGTCTTTTTGCGAGCTTAGCACGACGCTTTTTAGCTCCTTGCCGTCTTTAAAAAAGCTAAATAACATCGAAATTTGCGCTTTTTGGTCTTTGATTTGAAGCGTGAGTAAATTTGACTTTACGATTATATCCGCGTTTTTAAAAGACGGCTTAAACGCGCACTGATTGCTTGCGGCTATGATCAAATTTCGCCTCGCCATCTCGCTTGGGAGCGCTAAAAATTTGATATTTTTTAGCGGACGAATCTCGCCGTTTGCGTCTATCTTTAAAACTTCTCGGCTCTCGTACGCGCCAAAAACCCGTACTTCCTCGATAAAAACCGTTTTTTCGGGCCTATTTTCGCACTCTTTAAATTTATCCTCCGCGCCGCCTAGCATAAAATAATTCGTCCTAGGCGCAGGCTTTGCCAAAACGCTACAACCGCTAAAAAACAGCGCCGCCAGAGCCAAAACCGTGCTTAAAATTTTCATTTTTCGTCCTTTTTCTGCGTGTCTTTAAAGAAAAACTCGTACGGGTCGTCCTCGAGTCTAAAAAGGGTATTTCTAAAATCAGAAATGAGCTTTTGGAAGCTAAGCAACGTCCTCTCCGTCTCGTCACCGATCGTATTTAGCGCGTCTTTCACGTCGTATTCGCCGCTTTTTATCTTTTCTGCTATCGCGGTTTGTAGATTTTTTAGCGCCTGCGCGGCGTCTGTTGCCTTGGTCGTAAACGAATTTACGAACTCAAGCGTGCCCGAGGCGTTTTTTAGCGCTTTTTTTAGCTCGTTTAGCGTCAAATTTGCATTTGCCAAAACCTCGTTTGCGTTTGCGATAGTCGCGTTTATATCGAGATTTCCGGCGTTTATCTTTTTCGCGGCTTCATCAACCGAAACCAGGATAGACGAAAATTTAGCCGCGTTTTCGTCGCTTAAAAATTTATTGATATTTTTAAAAGTCGTTTCTAAATTTTGCGTTAAGTACTCGGCTCTATCGCCGATTTTGTCGAAAAAACCGGCCTCAAGCCCGATGTAGGCCTTTTCGTTTTTGCTAAAAAGCGGGCTGTTTGCGCTTCCTCTAGAGATATTTAGGTAGCCGATGCCGGTTATTCCTTGTATCTGGGCAGAAGCGGTACTGTCTTTTTTGATAGGCAGGTCTTTTCTCACGGAGAGTTCAAGCTCGATGAGCGCCTCTTTTTCGTCGGCAAAGCGGATATCCTTGACGCTGCCCGCGTCTACGCCGATAAATTTGACCGTAGAGTCCCTTTTTATGCCGCTTGGCAAGCTTGTGGTTTTGATGAAATACGACCTGTAATCATCGGCCTTTTTCCCGTATCCGCCCAGCCACCACGCCGCGATACCTAGCGCGCTCACTACTAGCACGAAAAAAAGGCCTATCAAAGTATAATTTATTTTATTTCCCACCGTTTTTCCTTGTTTTTAAAAGCTCTTCGAGCGGATTTTCGGGCATTTTCATCAGCTGCTCAAAAGTCCCTTCAAAGGCTATCTTTTTATCCTGAAGTATCAAAAATCTATCTAAAATCGTGCAAATGCTGTCTATATCGTGCGTCACCATCACGACCGTAACGCCAAGCGTATCTCGTAGCTCCACCACCAGCTCGTCAAACGCACGCGCGCTACTTGGATCAAGGCCGGAGTTTGGCTCATCTAAAAACAAAATTTTAGGACTCAGCACTAGAGCCCTAGCCATCGCCACGCGCTTTTTCATACCTCCGCTTAGCTCGCTTGGGTACTGCAAAGCAACGTTTTCGCTAAGGCCTACTTTTTGCAGCCAAAACATCGCTATCTCGCGCATCGATCGCTCACTCATCCCGCTATACTCTTTTAGTAGGATGTAGATGTTTTCTAGCACGTTCATCGAGGTATAAAGTGCGCCGAACTGAAACATCACGCTGCAAGCGAGCTTCATCTCCTGTCTAGCCGCTTCGTCTAGCGACCATAGATCGCGCCCCAGCATCTCGACTTTGCCGGCGCTTGGCTCTTTTAGATATATCATCGTTTTCATCAGCGTCGATTTACCCGTACCGCTACCGCCCAGTAGCCCGTAAATTTCAGCCTCGTTTACGTGAAAATTTAGCCCGTCGTGGATCACTCTGTCGCCAAATTTCGTCGTTAAATCAGTCGCTTTTATTATCATTTATATGCCTAGCTGCGTAAAAATAATCGAAAACAGCGCGTCCACCATGATCACGCCAAATATCGCGTTTACAACGCTCACGGTCGTATATGTACCCACGCTTTGAGTGTTTCCGCCGATCTGAAAGCCTCTCATGCAGCCGATAAACGCGATCACGACGCCAAAAAACGGAGCCTTAAAAAGTCCTACGTAAAGATGCTTGATCTCTACCTCTTGGCCAAACCTCGCTAGATAGCTATCAAAGCTTATATTTAGGTAGTTTTCCATCACGACCATCTCGCCTAGTATCCCCGATACGTCGGCTAAAAATACGATAAGCGGCATAGCGACGATAAGTGCTATCACACGAGGCAAAACTAGAAATTTAAACGGATCAAATCCCATCGTTTTCATCGCGTCGATCTCTTCGGTGATTTTCATAACGCCGATTTGCGCGGTAAAGCTAGACGCCAGGCGCCCCGCCACGATGATAGCGGCGATGAGAGGAGCTATCTCGCGCAGGGTCAAAAGCCCCATCATCTCGACGATTATTATCGTAGCGCCGAAACTCTCGAGCAAATTTGAACCCTGATAGGCTAGCACGATACCGATAAGAAAAGAGGTGAGACACACGATGAAAACGGACTTTATGCCCGCATCCTCAAAGTAAGCCAAAATTTCCTTCACTCGGACGTTTTTTAGCATGAATATATTGCTAAATTTAACCAAAAACTCGCCCATAAAATTTAAAAATGCGCAAAATCCCGCAAAAAACGCGGTTAAATTTTTGCCGATTTGAGAAAGCGGATTTCCGCGCGGTTTAGAGTTTATGATCTGCTTTATTTTGGGATTTACTTCGCTATTTATCGAATCAAAAATCTTTTGCGCGTGCGGGGTTAAATTTATAAGCTCATAGCTTTTACGCGCATTTTGCAATGTATTTTTTAAAAATAGAGCCGCGGCGTAGTCAAATTCTTTGACGTCTTTAAAATTTAAGACGATTTTACTAAATTTAGTCGAGCTAAGTAGATTTTGCGTTGCCTTCCAAATTTTAGCGGGTAGCTTGTAGTTCCAGTCGTTTTTTAGGTTTATCTTTAGCGCTTCGCCCTCTTGTGCGC
>CAURKB010000064.1:0-11268 GCA_963525315.1 uncultured Campylobacter sp.
AAATTTTGTTTAAAAATTTCAATATTTTAAGCATTGTTGAGTTAAATAAGCGGACATTTGGAAGCACAGGAACTTTAACGGTTATAATTTTTGCCCAAAAAGTCAAGAAAAATACAGCAAATATTGTAGATTTTTTAAAAGATAATAGTTTTAATGATGATATGCTAAAAAAAGAATTTATAAATACAGATTTTCTAAAACGATACTGTGATTATTTAGACCTACCGTACGATGATTATAAAATATTTATGAACAGCAATGAGCCAAGTGATATCTTACGAGCTAGTGAAAATTTTAAAAACTACTTTGAGGACTATAGTCAAGAAAGCCCAAAAATATTCAAAAAAGGAAAAGAAAAAGATGCTCCAAAAGATGATTTTTTTAAAAAATCCACCTTTTACAGCATAGATTATGAACCACTCTCGCATAGTGAAGTATTAAACGAGAAACAACTTAAAGCAGAAAATGCAAAACGAAAGAAAGAACGCAAAAATGCGTATGATAGTTTCTTAAAAAGCGAGGATTATAAAAGTCTTTTAGAACAATGGCAATACTTGAAATTTTATGATACTATAAGGGAAATTGAATGCGAAAAACTCACATATTTTCTTGCAAGTTATGAAAATGAGCTAATTTTACTAAAAAGCCCGCCTGAAAAAATAAAGCCCGAAAATGCAAAAGAAAAAAGCAACAAAGATGAGATTATAAAATTCTTAGGTTATGATTGGTCAAAACGAAAAGGCGACGAGGGGATAAAATATCAAACAGCAGAACAAAATCCTGATACTCCAAAAGATGATGATGACGACAATGATGAAATTAAGAAAGAAAAAGAAAGTCTTGAAAATATAAATTCGGTTAAATTTATACAAACCCCACTTTATAACCCAAGCGATTTTAATGACCGCTCAAAGTTAAATTATATAATTAAGGCTTTTATAGGTAAAGAACTTAACGAGAGTGATTTTGCAAATTTACTTAGTTCTGTTGCACCCGAAAATGCAAACTCCCATAGTATAACAAAAACAAAATTAAACGAAATGATAAATTTTAAAAAATTAAATTTTGATAAAGAAATTTTGCTAAAACCTGAACTAACAGAACTTTTTGGGCAAAATGATTTTGAAAAGGTAAAAATAGGGCAGCAAATATCAGAAAGAAAAAAGTCATCAGTTCAGGTAAATGAAAACAAGGAAAATCAAAGTGGAAAATATCCGTTTTTCACAAGCGGAAATGAGATTTATAACTCAAATGATTATTTGTGCGATGGAGAGACCATTTTTTTATCAACTGGTGGCAAAACGTATGCCAAGTATTGCGACGGAAAAGCTTCATATTCAACAGATACCTATGCAATTACTTGTGAAAATAATAATTTAATGAAAACGAAATTTCTATACTATATTTGTAAGATTAACTCATTTCTAATAGAAAGCTATTTGTTTAAAGGACAAGGCTTAAAACATTTACAAAAAGATGAATTTAAAAACTTAAAGATACCTCGCCCATCGCTAGATATTCAAGAAAAATTTATTACGGAGTATGAAGCGGTTGAAGAAAATGAGCAAAAAATAATTGATGAAATATCAAATTTAAAAAAGCAAATGTTAAAAAAATATTCAGTTCTTGATAAAATGGGACAAAATAACGGTAAAAGCTTAAGACTTTCAAATTCTGATATTTTTGATATTTCAATCGGTAAGCGTATTTTGAATTCACAAATGAGTAATGAGTATAAAATCCCAGTTTACAGTGCAAATGTAAAAGAACCATTTGGCAAAATCAATGACTTGTTAATCAAAGATTTTTCTATACCGTCAGTTTTGTGGGGGATAGATGGCGACTGGATGGTAAATTTTATACCAAGCGATATTGAATTTTATCCGACTGACCACTGCGGAGTTTTAAGAGTAAAAGACGATGAAGTTTCGCCAAAATATTTGGCATATTTGCTAGAAATTGAAGGCAAAAAAGTAAATTTTAGCAGAAGTCTAAGAGCATCGATAGATAGAATTGCAAGTATTTCCATAGTTGTTCCGCCAAAGCCCGAACAAGATAAAATTATTATGGAAATAGAAAAAATAGAGAACAAAATTGTAGAACTGGAAGCAGAATTAAAAAATCTTAGTTTTAAAAAAGAACGAATTCTAAAAAAGTATTTTTTCAATAACCATAGAAAGAAATTAAAATGATAGAGGGATTATGTTGTATTTTCTAATAGTCTTGTGCGGATGCTACATAATACCGAATTATTCCCCTGTGTAAATTTACCTCGTTGGGGTTTGAAACCTTATGAGATAAAAGACGGCGATATCAAGGCTACGTGTAAATTTACCTCGTTGGGGTTTGAAACTTCGGTTTGAGGTGGTATAAATGATAAACGATTTAGTGTAAATTTACCTCGTTGGGGTTTGAAACGCGTATCGTGCGTGAGATAAAAGGGGCGCAGGGCTAGTGTAAATTTACCTCGTTGGGGTTTGAAACTTTTGGACTAGACGAATTTATAATCGCTTTAAAAGTGTAAATTTACCTCGTTGGGGTTTGAAACTCTATCATCGCAGTCGCCCACTCCGCGCCGCGCCGTGTAAATTTACCCCGCTGGGGTTTGAAACCGAATAAATTTGACAAGATTTATTATATCGGCGAGGTGCAAATTATCAAACTATACTCTTCATCCGCCCAAAACCCAAAAACAAAGCCGCCGTTTAAGACAACCCATGCGGCTTGCGAAGCCAAAAAATAGTAGCTTAAGCGCGCTTAGGGTAAAATTCGCCCAAATTTTACAAAGGACAAACGATGGATTTAGAGAAAATTTACAAGGATGCGGGCGCGTTTTTGCAGGGGCATTTTTTGCTTAGCAGCGGCAATCACTCGCAGTTTTACCTCCAAAGCGCCAAAGTGCTCGAAGACCCGCAGCTAGCGGGTAAACTAGCAAGCGAACTGGCCGCCGTCATCGAAAAATCGGGCGTAGAGTTTGACAGCGTCTGTTCGCCCGCTCTAGGCGGCATATTGGCGGGTTACGAGCTAGCTCGCGCGGCGAAAAAACGCTTTATCTTTACCGAGCGAGTCGAGCGCGTGATGAGCCTGCGACGCGGCTTTGAGGTGAAAAAGGGCGAGAAATTTATCGTCTGCGAGGACATCATCACCACGGGCGGCTCGGCGATGGAGGCCGCGCGCGTGATCGAGAGCCTAGGCGGCGAGGTTGTGGCGTTTGCCGCGCTTGCTAATCGCGGCTTTTGCAAGGTCGCAAATTTAGCGGACAGCGTCGCCAAAGATAGCGCCAAACTACCCGCGGATAAGCCGTTTTTCGCGCTTGGAAACTTTGAGTTTGAGATTTTTGATCCAGCAAATTGCCCGCTTTGCGCTACGGGAAGCAAGGCGATAAAGCCCGGCAGCAGAGGCAACTAAATTTGTTAATCTTGCGGCTATGTTTGATTTGACTGCGCAAATTTGGACGGATTTTGCGGGCGTCAATGAACGCAAACCGATCGCAAATCAAATTTGACTCGGCCGTTTTGCGTTCTGCGATATTTTAAGCGATAAATTTGACGACAAAATGAAGCCCGCCGCTACGTTTTTGCAAGCCGCAATCGGAGCGAAATTAAATTTGCGTCGCCGTCTTGCGCATTTAGCGACGACCGTCAAATTTAGATTTAGGCAAATTTACGCCCGCAAAAAGCGCGTCCTAAAATTTATAAATTTAAAAACGGTGCATAGTTTGGGCAATTTACGGCTTGCTAACGATGCGGGGCGGGCGATAAATCAAGCGCAAGCAGGCCTAGCAAAAACATGCTGGGCGGAAATCACCGATTGTCTTAAACGGCTGCGTAGGCAAAAAACAAACAAAAGGCGGTGGAACCCATAAAGATTGCACCGCGCCAAGATATGCAAATTTGGCGGCAAAAGCCTAGTTTATGAGCGAAGCAAGATCGGCTGGTAAGGCGGCGCAAGCGGCGGATGCGAGGAAACGAACCGTAAATTTACCGCAACCTAAACGAGAACGCGTAAAAGCAGGTCATAAATCGCCACGACAAAGTAGATGCGCATAAATTTGGGCGGTAGCGAGCAAATTTGACATTCAAATCCAAAACTAGCGCAAAATAAAGCGTAAAAAGGAGTAAATTTGGCAAAACAAAAAGCGCGGCTAGCCGGCATCGGCGCGCGAGCAAAGGCCTTTATAATCGATCTTTTTTTGATCGGCATGCCGATATATTACCTCACGACCTATGTTTTTTTGGGCGGCAAGGACGACTTTTTACGCAACCAAACCGCGATATTTGCGGCAAATCTCACAGTTGGCCTTATCTGCTGCGCCTTTTTTGCTATCAAGGCTCAGACTCCGGGCTACCGCTCGCAAAACATCTATCTCATCGACCTGCGCAGCGGCCGCAAGCTTAGTTTTGCGCGCGTTTTGCTCCGCTACGCCTGCTTTTTGATCGCAGGAGTTAGCATCGTAGGGCTTTGCCTCTGCTTTTTTCGCAAGGACGCTCTAAATTTACACGATCTGCTCACGCACTCGGCCGCCGTTTGTAAAAAAGCCGAGTAAATTTAGCCCGTTTACCGGCTCAAATTTGACACTAGATTTACGCCAGGCATTTTTGCGGTGCGGGTTTTGCATGCTCGCAGCTAAAATTTAATCCGCTCGCCGCTGCGTCAAATTTAAATCTTTAAACCAAATTTCGTTACAATCGCCCCCGATAAGGAAAAATATGCAAAAAATAATGGGATTTACGAGAACGCGGGAAAACGCGGAGAAAAAAGGCGCGCTGATACCTAGCGACTTCACACACGCAGCCGTCATCGGAGAGACGGGCAGCGGCAAGACGACGGCGATGATATATCCGAATTTGCTTGACCGCATGCAAAAAGGCTACGCGGTATTTGCAGTGGATTATAAAGGCGGCGAGAGTGCTAAAATCAAGGCTCTAGCGCGCAGAGCGGGGCGTCTAAAAGACGTCGTGAGCGTAGGCGCAAGACTGGATGCGCCGATAAATCTCATCGCCTCGATGAAGCCGCGGGACTTTAAAAACTGCGTGAAAAAGCCGATGGAGTCGAGGGAAAAATTTTGGGAAGAGTTTGGCTCGAGCATCGCGACGGAATTTTTTAAGGTGCTAAAAGCGCTTAAAATTTTTGCTAAAAAAATCACGCCGCTAAAGGACTGCTACACGGACGCCTTTTACGCCGACGTGCGCACGCTCGCGCGGGATTTTACCTTTGACGTCGCTACGATCCTGCGCCTCTCGCAAGACCTAGAAAAGATGCTCGAGTTTAAAGACGCGCTAAACCTAATCTGCGATAATCTCGACTCCTCGACGCTAAATTTTACCCGCGAGACAATAATGATAAACCGCGCGTTTTTGGCCACCGCGGACGAGTTTTTGGACGCGACTAGCCGCTACAAGGACATCGGAGACGAGCGCACGAGAGACGATTTTCGCAACTACTCGATGATGATGTCGCCGTTTCTTGGCCTCATGAACGACGACTCGCTAAACGGCGACGGCGAGGGTGCTGCGGGCGACGCGAGTATCGCAGGGCTGCTAAATAGCGGCAAGATCGTGATATTTAACGCCGCTAGCTGCGACAAAAGCGCGCTAAGCTTTCTGTTAAACAGCTTCCTGCCCGAGCTTTTAAAGCGCGTAACGATGAAGCAAAAAAGGCCTATTAGCCTATTTCTAGACGAGTCGGCGAAGCTGCTAAGCGAGAACACCGAGCTAAACGAAGAGATCCTGCGCGAGTGCGAGGTGGAGCTGGTGCTGGCGTTTCAAAACGAGTTTTTACTCAAACGCGCGATAGGCGGCACGGCGTACGAGGCGCTGATGGGCAACCTCACCAACCGCTACTTCATGCGCAACAAGGACGTCGTGAGGCTGGGCGGCAGCGAGGTGGACTGCTCGACGCTGGAGAAATTCGAGTGCGCGCTAGAGGGCGAAAAGATCGCGCTGGAGCCGATTTTCATCGATGAGGCGGAGTGTCTGCAAGCGCAGCTGGAGTTTGAGCGCGAGAACCGCCTGCACGAGCGACTGCTGGGCAAAATCTATGAAAACCGCGTGATAGAGTTTGACGAGGAGATCGTGGACGACGGTAAAATCTGGGTGCGTGACGTGGATACGGGCGAGCGAGAGTGCGTGTTCTTCAGCGACGAGGTGCTAGATATCCGCCCGCAAGATATCTATAAACGCCCGCCAAATACCGGCGGCTACAACATCTCGCTAGAAGACGGCACGGACGACGCGCAGATAAGTTTTAGGTAAATTTGACGCCGACTAAGCGGGAGTGCGGGTTAAATTTGACTGAAAAAGCGAGCAAATTTGAGCGCAAATTTGGGTCAAATTTAAAGGGCGACATAAATTTAAACAGCAGCGCAACTTGACGATTTTAACCGCTCGCCATTTGCATAAAACTAGGCTGGATAAATTTAAAATTTGACTTTAGGCGGATGATATGAACGAAAGTCCAAGCAAAGGAAATAAAGAGCCGGAGCTACTTTACAGACTAGATAGTCGAAATCCGCTCATGGTAATGTTTGATTTTATCAGATTTAGCTTTTTCCTACTCGTGCCCGCCTTGCCTACCGCGATATATTATAGAGGCTGGATGCAGGCGCTGGGCATTCTGGGTTCTTCGTTTTTGGGTAGGCTTTTGTACAAGCTTATATTTTTTAACTACATTGAAATTTATAGGGACAGGATCGTCATAAACAGATATATTTTCGGCGATACGGTTATAAAAAGCGAGGATTTGGCTTTTTGCCGTACCTATTATTTTCCATTTACCCCCACCCAAGTTTTTATAGTGAAAAAAAGAAAACATTTATTCTATAGAGTTTCTTCGGTGGAAAGTTTAACGCAAGATCAGGCCGACGAGCTAAGAAGCCAAATAGCTCGTATAATGCCGTGGGATGCAATTGATTAATAGCAATCAGCATAAACAGTCAAATTTGCCGCCGTTATCCGCATCCAAATTTAACGATTAGGCCGAGAAACCCGCTTGCCGGCAGTCAAATCTAGCAAAACGGTTTGCAAATTTAGCCAAATTTTGAAAGCGAGTTTTGCAACCAAATTTGAGCCAAGCTTCGGCGCGATATCCATCATCAAATTTTGCCGTAATTTGGATCAAATTTCAAAGCCGGCGAAATTTAAACGGTATCGTAACCTGACGATTTTGACCGCTTGACGTTTGCGTCAAACCTGACGCGCTGCGGCGTAAAATTTAAATACGCTTCCAAATTCCATAGAAGAAATTGAGAGAAATTTTTATGGTATTTTTATCTGACGTAGAAAAATAGCGGAATTTACTAAAATCTTAGAAAAATGATCGATCTTGCGCTTAGTTGCGCTTTTGCCGCTATTAAGACGTCGCTCTCTTTAAAAAAAAGAATGCGCGGCAAAAAATCCAGACGCTTAGCTTTTGATGCGTTTGTAGTTTTTCAAGTCGCGGCTATGAAAGTAGCAAGGCCGAGTTTAGATGCGGCGCTAGGACTACGCGTGAAAACTTATATCAAAATCTTTTAAAATTAATAAGAAAAATCCGCTTAAGTTTAGTTGAATCTTATTTTAAAAACCGCGACTGGGCTTGCTAATCAGCCTCGCAAAATTTAAAAAATCGCTCAAAAAAATGGCGGAAAAGCTCCGCCAAAAAGTAAAATTATTCGGCTTTAAATCCGCCGCCAAACGCCTTATAGACATCCACGACCGAGTCGATGAGGCTCAAATTCGCCGCTATAACTTGCAGTCTAACCGAGAGTAGGTTGCGCTGCGCGTCGAGTAGCTCCAGGTGCCCCGTATAGCCTTCTTCAAACTGATCCTTGGCTAGCTTATAGATTTTTTCTTGCGAGTTCAGGAGTTCTTTGACTTGATTTAGCGTTAGTTTGGCGTTTTTGCGATTATTTAGCGCATCTCTAACCTCGCCCAGAGCCTTTTTGACCGCCGCTTCGTAGGCTACGGCTGCGATTTGTTCGTTAGTTTCGGCGATACGGACGTTGTTTTTGGTTCTGCCGTAGTCGAAAATTTTCTGCACCAAAGAGCCGCCTATGCTCCACGTGTTTGCGTTGCTGATAAAGATATTTTCAAAATCCACGCTAGAAAATCCAAAAAGCCCCGTTAGCGAGATGGACGGTAGATAGTCGGCCTTTGCGACGCCGATTAGCGCGTTGGTGGCGTTTAGATCGGCGTATGCTTTAGCTACGTCGCTCCTTCGCAGTAGTATGTCCGCACTCACGCCAGCACTCACTTCAGGCTCTTTAGGTAGCATTTTAGCGCTCTGCACGGCGCCTTTTAGGATCTCGTCATTTGATTTGCCTGTTAGTATCGCTACGGATGTTAGAGCCTGAGACAGCGAGGTTTGCACCTCTAGCAGGCTTACTTTTGCGCTTTCTACGGCCGCTTTGCTTTGTAGATATGTCGTCTCGTTTATGCCGCCTAGATCAAGCTGCGTTTTGCGAAGCGCCAGCGTCTCCTCGTAGGTTTTTAGCGTGTCTTTTAACACGGCTTCGCGCATATTTAGAGCCACGAGCGCGAAGTAGCTTTTAGCCACGCTAGAGCTTATGCTAAGGCGCGCAGTGGCGTAGTCGAGCTTGGTCGCGTTTAGACTGGCTTTAGCCGACTCGACGCTGTTTCTCACTCTGCCCCATAGGTCTATCTCGTAGCTAAGGCCTAAATTTACCTGCGATGTTCTGTAGCGCGTCTGAGGCTGCTTGGTGTAGGTTTCGCCGCTACTTTTTGCTTTTGTGTAGCCGACGTTTAAATTTACGCTAGGAAATAGATCTGCTTCCGAGATACCTAAGCTTGCGGCGGCTTTTTGTAAATTTAAATAAGCCGTGCGAAGGTCGGTATTTTTCTCTAGCGCGCTAGCTACGAGAGCGTTTAGGTTTTCGTCGCCAAACTCCTTCCACCACTCGTCTTTGATGTCGCTAGTTTCAAATTTATACGTAGATTCAAATTTCGTATCGACCTCGGGTATCTCGGGTCGAAACGAGCAACCGGCTAAAAATAGCGCCGCGGCTAAAGTTAAAATTTTATACATTTTTGATCTCCTGTGCCCCGCTTGGTTTTTTATCCCAGACTTTGTTGTTTAGCTTTTCTAGCAGATAGTAAAACATCGGTATGAAAAATATCGCTATCGTAGTGGCAGCTATCATACCGCCGACCACGCCCGTGCCTAGAGAGTGGCGAGAGGCAGCGCCGGCACCCGTGCTGATAACCATCGGAAAAACGCCCAGGGTAAACGCGAGCGAGGTCATGACGATCGGGCGGAAGCGAAGTCTAGCCGCATTGACGGCCGCGTCAAATACGCTCTTGCCCGCTAGTCTTTCTTGCATCGCAAATTCTACGATAAGGATCGCGTTTTTAGCCGATAGACCGATGAGAAGCAGTAGTCCGATCTGGAAATAAATGTCGTTTGTTAGCCCTCTAGCCCAAACGGCGACTAGCGAGCCAAAAACCGCGAACGGAACGGCGGTGATGACGGCTAGCGGGATGAGCCAGCGCTCGTACTGCGCCGCTAGGATCAAAAATACGAAAATCATACCGAAGATAAACGCCGTAGAGCCCGTGCCTTGCGAGCTAACCTCCTGATAGGCCGTGCCCGCCCAGCTTATGGAGTATTCTTCCATATTTAGCGTTTGTTCGACTACCTCTTGTATCGCTTTTATCGCGTCTCCCGACGTGTAGCCCGGTTTTGGGTCGCCTTGGATCTTAGCCGCAGGGAAAAGGTTAAATCTATCTACGATATCGGGCCCCTAATTTCTAGTTAGAGTGGCGACGGAGTTGAGCGGTATCATCTCACCGCCGCTTGAGCGGACGTAAATTTTACGCAAATCTTCGGGGTTGTTTCTAAAGCCCTCTTCGCCTCTAGCGTAGACGCGGTAGGATTTGCCGAAAAGGCTAAAGTCGTTGATATAGTAAGAGCCGAAAGTCGAGCCTATCGCGCTAAAAATTTCGCTCTCGCTCACGCCGAACATCTGGGCTTTTTGCCTATCGACGTCGATTTTAAACTGGCGGTAATTAGTCTCTAGCGTCGAGCGCACGCTAGTTAGATCCGGGCGCGCATTTGCCGCGGCCACTACTTTTTTCACGTCGGCTTCGATCTGGGCGTAGCTTTTGCCGCTTTTATTTTGTAGATACATCTCAAAGCCGCCCGTCATCGAAAGACCCATGATAGGCGGGACGTTTACGACAAAGCTCATCGACTCCTTCGAGCCCCAAAGCATACCGTTAAAGGGGCCGGTTAGCGCGTCTGCTTGACTATCCGGCGTTTTTCTCTGGCTCCAATCTTTTAGCTTGATAAAGCTGATGGCAGAGTTTTCTTTAAGCGCGCCCGCGATCATATCGTATCCGGCAAACCCCATCGTAAATTCGACGTTTGGATTGCTTAGAACCATGTTGCTGATAGTTTTTACCTCTTCTTTGGTTTTTAGCATATTGCTTGACGGCGGTAACGAAGTGATAACCATTAACGCGCCCTTATCTTCGGACGGTACGAGGCCGCTAGGAACTTTTTTAAACAGCTCGTAAGTCGCAAAACCCATGACGCCTATCAAAATAAGGCTGATTATCACGTGACGAAGCACTTTTGCAACGCCCGCGGTAAAAATTTTCGTACTCCAGTCGAAAAAGTCGTTAAATTTCTGCACGAACCAAAACGGCTTACTCTCTTGTTTTTTTATCATAACGCCGCAAAGTGCCGGAGTAAGCGTAAGTGCGACAAAGCCCGAAATACAAACCGAAGTAACCAGAGTGAGCGCAAACTGGCGCTGGATCACGCCGACAAAACCCTCCATAAAAGAAACCGGAACAAAAACGGCGGATAAAACCAGCACGATCGAGATGACGGGGGTTTGTACCTCCTCCATCGCCTTATATGTCGCTTCTTTGACGGTGATGTCTTTTTCCTCGTGTAAAATTCTCTCCACGTTTTCGATAACGATGATGGCGTCGTCCACGACGATACCGATAGCAAGGATAAGCGCAAAAAGAGTGATTAAATTTATACTAAATCCCATCGCGTACAGTCCGCCAAAGGTGCCGATGATGGACACGGGAACGGCTAGCATCGGGATGACGGTAGCGCGGAAGCTCTTTAAAAACATATACATAACGATGAGAACTAAGATCATCGCCTCGATAAAGGTTTTTACGACCTCATGGATAGAGACTTCGATAAATTCGGTCGGATTATACGCGATCGTGTGCGTAAATCCCTCGGGAAAATTTTTACTTAGCTCGTCTAGCTTTGCGTTTACTGCTTGTGCCGTGGCTAGGGCGTTAG
>CAURKB010000065.1:0-11242 GCA_963525315.1 uncultured Campylobacter sp.
GGATCTTTATCACCAAGCTCGCCCAAACCGTCGCAAATTTCGTTAAGACGCAGCTAAATGGCGTAACCTACTACACAAAAAAGTTGCAAATATCGGGATATTTGATAGAGAGGCCAAACGACGCGCAATGAGTAATAAAAACGATAAAGAGCTTGATAGATTGCGCAAAGACGTCCAAAATGCGTTAAATCGAACGCTAACTAAAGTAAAAAAAGAGCAATCAAATTTTATTACAAATCATATCGCGCTCGCCAAAAAGAAAATTAACTTTTTCACGACGCCAAAACGCGCGCGCCCGGATGATATGAGTATTAGCCTTTTTACCGTCAAGAAATACATCACGCCCGCCATGCTACCGCGCAAGGTATCAAACACCGGCGTAACCGTCACGGTAAGCAAGCAAAAAAGCGTATTTTTAAGCGGCTTTGCACAGCAAACCCCAAGGCGCGGTGCCGGCAAATTTTTAATAAGCTCTAAAAACTCAAGCGCGGGAATATTCGGCGTTTCGCGCCACTCTTTGCGATCGAGCTATACAACATCCGGCGAACGTAGACTCTCGCGTCCTAGAGATGCATTTATAGTCAAGCGACTAAACGATGATTTGTCCGAATTTGCACTTAAAGACGTCGATGCACTACTTGAAAAAGCCCAAGAAATCTTTAATCGGGAGTTAGAAAAATGAAATACCTAGCCAAAGACGGCGACACGCTAGACATGATCTGCTACAAGCACTATAAGAGCTTAAATGATAGCGTTTATTCGCAATTTTTAAGAGCTAACGAGCATCTTTTGGGCAAAGAAAAACTATCGGGCGGCGATGTCGTAAATTTGCCTGATATAGAAGTCAAGGCAGCAGTAAAGGTTACGTATCTATGGGATTAACATCAAAATACCTCTCGCCGAAGGTGCAGATTTTTTATAACGGCGTAGATAAAACCTCGGCGATGGATTGGATCAGTATTAGCATAACCGACAACGAGGGCAAAGAAACCGATAAATTAACCGTCACGTTAGGCTACGGCAGCCCGGCGCCACGCTTCAAAGATAGCATCGATATTTACGTCGATGGCTTCTTTTTGGGGCATTTTACAATCGCCACCATCAAAACAAAATATAAAAGAAGCTACGATATAGAGGCGATAGCAGCCGACTTCATGAGCTCGCTAAAGGATCGCAAAAGCAGATCGCACGTCAAGCTGAGTTATAGGCAGATTATCGAAAATATCGCCAAAGAGCATGGGCTAAACGTAAAAATCGATTTTGAACGCTCAAACGAAGTCGTCGAGCTAGAGCAGCACGATATGAGCGATGCGGCATTTTGCGAAAAGATAGCAAATGACCTAGATTTAACCTTTAGTATCAAAAATAAAACGATGATTTTTATCGATAGGGATAAAGTAACCGATCGCGTAGAGTATAGCTTAAGCGAGGATGATTATTTAGAGCTAAATTTCGAGCAAACCGAAGTAACAAATTACGCCTCATGCGAGGTTACATGGCGAGATACCAAGGCAGGGCAAGATAAAGTAACAGTAGCCGGTAGCGGAACGCCGGTATTAAAAAGGCAAATTTTCTCAGCAGATAGCGAAGCGGAAGCGCTAAAAATCGCACAAAGTTATCTACAAAATAAACAAAATAGCTCATTTAAGGGCAATGTGAGATGTATGGGCATGCCGTTTTTTGCCGGCGGATACTTAACTTTACAAATTGAAGGCGAGACGAAACGAGCCATCATTAAAAAGATCACGCACACCATAAATAAATCATGGATTAGCGATATTGAATTCTTTTAAATTTAACGGTTTTTGTTACGGTTTGATACATTATTTTTTACAAAAAAGCAATAATATTTTTTACGGAGTTAAAACGGAGTAAAGTAAAACTTAAGAATATAAATGCGTATTTTAGGTAATCGTATGCTTAAATTTTAATCCGACCTCGGGCACCATTACACACAATTTACGCATTCAAAACCCCGGAATATGGCATTCTAAACAGAGCTTACGTTTAACTGGTAGTAAAAATCGGCCTTGATTACTATACAAATTTTACTATGTAGCCATTTTTTATCCGGTTGAATTAAAGTAAATAGAAAATAACAGACGATACGCCAAAAGAGCTACAAAAGCACCTAAAATACGATATTTCCAGAAAAATAAAAATACGAAAGCACGCGGATATGATTACTTTTGAGGGAAACCAAACCAACCCCTCAAAAAGGAGATAAAATGAAAAAAAACCGTGACAACAAAGAGTTTGCCCGCAACCCGCAGACCATAATTATGGTTTCTACGCCCGAGCGCAAAAAATACGAAATGCTTGATAGCGCTATAAAGCCCACAGTCATTATCATGCATATAAAAAGCAGCCATAGGCGCGAGTCCTACTATGCCGACGAATGACTTTCAATTGGCTTACAATAAAAAACTCTTATTTAATTTTAAATTGCCTTATTGTTAAATTTCTATCGTAAAACCAAAAATTTTAATAATATTTAATCTATTTTAGTAAATTTATTGTAAAATCTCGCCCAAATTTTATAAAAAGGCAAACGATGGACACCTATATTATTCCGGCGGAAGTAAGCGTCAAAGACGCGGAATTTTTTAGGCAAAAATGGCAAGAATATAAAAGCGGCGAGCTTGATTTTAAAGGTTTTGAGAAAATTCGCGTGGCGTTTGGGATATACGAACAGCGCGTAAAAGACAGCTACATGGCGCGGGTAAAAACGCACGGCGGCGGCGTTGGCGCGAAAGAATTCGCGCGCCTAGGCGAGCTTTGCAAGCGCTACGCCAACGGATTTTTGCATCTATCTACGAGAGCTAGCATTCAGCTTCATTTCGTAAAAGACGACGAATTTATAGAGCTTGAAAACGAGATCGCCGCGATAAATATGACTACGCGCGGCGCATGCGGGGATTGCGTTAGAGGCGTGGTTTGCGACGCGTTAGCGGGAGTCGCCAAAGACGAGGCTTTTAACGTCCTTCCTTACGCAAACGCTATTACTAGCATGCTTATCGGCAGAGCAGATTCTTACGGACTTTCTAGGAAATTTAAAATCGCTTTTTCCGGCTCCAAGGCCGACAGAGCAAACGCGACTATCACGGACGCGGGCTTTGTAGCGACCAAAAAAGACGGCAAAAAAGGCTTTATAGTCTATGTCGCTGGCGGAATGGGCTCAAAACCGCGCCTAGGCGATAAATTTAAAAGCTTTATCCCCGCAAACGAAGCCTTTTTATACGCGCAAGCCATCAAGCTCGTGTTTGCTAAAACCGGCGATTACGAGCATAGAAACTCCGCCCGCCTGCGCCATGCCGCCGAGAAACTAGGAAAAGAGACGATTTTTAAAATGATCGAGGACGAGGTCGCAAAAATTAGAGCTTCAAGCGAAAAATGGAAGCTGGATATCAAAGAGCCAAGGGGCGTTAAGCCGCTAGTAAGCGAACCTCGCGTTAGATTTTCCGCTGCGCAAAAAGCCTGGGCGCAAAACTACGTAACCGCGCAAAAACAAAAGGGCTATTACTACGCCGTAGTACCGTTTTTATGGGGAAACGTGCGCGGAGACGATGCGATAAAGCTATCAAAAGCGCTTATTAAACTCGGCCTAAAAGATTCGCTTTTTATAAGCCGAGACCAGCATATCATCTTAAAAAATCTCAAAAAGACCGATCTTATCGCGCTTTATCCGGTTATCGCGGAGATTTCGCCTATGAGCGCCGATCCGCGCGTGTTTGCAAACATGACTCCGTGCACGGGCGCATCGACCTGTCGGCTAGGAATTTGCCGTCCAAAAGGCGCCGTGGAGGCTATCCACGATCATATCAGAAACAGCGATTTAGACTTTTCGCTTTTAAAAGATATCGTTATTAAAATGTCGGGCTGTCCAAACTCCTGCACCGCTCATCAAAACGCGAATTTAGGCTTTATGGGCGGCACTAGGCGCGAGGACGGCAGATCGCTTCCTTATTACAGCGTGTTTGCCGGCGGCGAGCTAAAAGAAGGCAAAAGCAAATTCGGTAAAAAAGTAGGCGGCGTGGCCGCTTATCACGTGCCCGAATTCGTCTATCAAACGCTTAAAAAATTTACTCAGGTAAAATCCGAGTTTAAAAACTTCAACGACTGGGTCGATAACGGCGGAGATAGCGTCATAGCCGAGCTTTGCGGGCTATATCAGCGCGTAGGGACGTTTGAAGAAAACCCGGGGGCGTACTACGACTACGGCGCGGACGTGCTTTTTGGCGAAACGCTAAAAGATAAAATTTAATGACCCTACCAGTAGCCCTTACGCCCAAGCGCGCGCTTTTAATCGGAGCCGGAAAGGTCGCGCGACAAAAATTTTTAGCTCTAAAAGCGGCTAGTTGGGAGTGCGAAATTTTAGCCGAAAAAATTTTAGAGCCGTTTTTTGCCGATAAAAACGTAAAAATTTGCAAGCTAACGCGGCAAAATTTAGGCGAAAATTTAAGCGGTTTTGAAATAATAATAGATGCTAGCGGAGATAAAAATTTAGGGCAAGCTTTATTTAGCGAGCGTAAAAGCTCGGGCTATTTGCTAAACGTAGTCGATAAGCCTACTCTAAGCGATTTTTATTTTACCGCAAACGCGCATTTAGGCGAGCTTAGCGTAGGCGTTAGCACTAGCGGCGCGAGTCCTAGCCTAGCCGCGCTCGTAAGGGATAAAATAGCTAAAATTTTGCCTAGGAATTTAGCGGATTTTATCCCGAAGCTAAAACTAGCCAGGCTTGAGGCGATTGAAAATTCTAACCCGCAAAAGGCCGAAATTTTAAAACCGAAGTGCCGCGAAAATTTAGGCAAAGTTTTTTTAATCAGCTGCGGCAGCGGCAGCCTTCAAAATCTCACCTTAGGCGCGCTTGAAGCGTTTGAGCTGCTAGACGTAGCTCTAAGCGATAAACTAGTCGGCGAGGATACGCGCGAAATTTTGCGCAATTTAGGCGTAGAGATTATTAACGTAGGCAAAGGCAAAGACGAAGATAGCGCGACGCAGGAGCAGATAAACGCCCTTATGCTAAGCCTGACAAAAGAAGGCAAGACCGTCGGGCGGCTAAAAGGCGGCGACGCGAGCTTGTTTGGCAGAGCGTTTGAGGAGATGAGCTTTTTAGAGGAAAACGGCGTGGAGTTTGAGCTAATTAGCGGCGTCAGTTCGGTTTTTGCCGGATGCGCTAGCGCGCTTATTACGCCCACGATTAGGGGCGTTAGCAGCGGCGTTTTGATAGTCTCGGCGCATCTAAAAGGCGGCGAGATAAACACCGCTTGGCTTGAAATTTTAAAGACGCGAGACATTACGGCGGTAGCGCTTATGGCGCACGCTTACGCGGGCGAAATTTTAAATGCCGCAAGAAAGCTAAATTTAGACCTAGATACGCCGGCAGCGTTTGTTTCAAATATAGATAGAGCGGATGAAAAAGTAATCGTCGGACGAATAAAAAATTTAGAATCAATGGCGCTAAAATGCGCTCGTCCCGCGATTTTAATAATCGGCCCCGTCGTCGAAAAATCGCTAAGCTTGAAACCAAAATGCAAAAGGATAGCTGTTGAATAAAATTTTAATCTTTTTAGCGCTTATAAATTTTGCCGCCGCGCAACAGCTTTTAAACGTCTCTTACGACGCGACGCGGGAGCTTTTTAAAGAATATAACGCGCTTTTCGTTAAATACTACGAGCAAAAAAGCGGCAAAAAGATTAAAATTTTACAAAGCCACGGCGGTAGCGGCGCGCAGGCTAGGATGCTAATAGACGGATTAAAAGCCGACGTCGCGACGCTGGCTCTTGCTTACGACATTAACGCCGTCGCGCGAAAAAGCGGCGCTTTGGACGCTTCGTGGCAAGAAGAGTTCCCGCTAAACTCCGCGCCCTACAACTCCACGATCGTATTTTTGGTTAGAAAAGGCAATCCAAAAGGCATAAAAGACTGGGACGATCTAGTAAGAAACGACGTAAAAATCGTAACGCCAAATCCCAAAACATCAGGCGGCGCGAGGTATAACCACCTAGCCGCATACGCCTACGCGGCGGCTAAATTTGACAGCGACGAGGATAAAATTCGCGAATTTTTGGTTAAACTCTACGCCAACGCTCCCGTGTTAGACGCGGGCGCTCGCGGGTCGGCAAACACTTTCATACGCCGCGGTATCGGCGACGCGATGATAGCCTGGGAAAACGAAGCGTATCTTAGCAAAGCAAGGCTAGGAGAGGACGAGTTTGAGATTATCTACCCAAGCCTTAGCATCCTAGCGCAGCCTCCGGTCGCGGTTTTAAGCAAAAACGCCGCCGCAAACGGCAACGCCCCGCTTGCCCGCGAATATCTGGCGCGCCTTTATCTGCCCGATGCGCAGGAGATCATCGCAAAAAATTTCTTCCGCCCTACGGACGAAAACGTCGCTAAAAAATACGAGAAAATTTTCCCGCGAATAAATTTAATAAGCATAGAGAGCTTTGGCGGCTGGGACGCGGCGCAAAAGAGGCATTTTAGTGACGGGGGCGAGTTTGATAAAATTTACGAGATCGTAGCGAAGGGCAAAAAATGAGAAAATTTTTACTTAAAAAGCCCTCTATTTTGCCGGGATTTAATATCTGCTTCGGCCTTGGCGCCAGCTACGTTTGCTTTTTAGTTTTACTGCCGCTGGCGGCTCTGGGCGCTTTTAGCTTTAAGGGCGGCATAGGCGAAATTTTAGCCGTTATCAGCGATCCTCGCGTATTATCGGCGCTTAAATTTTCATTTACGGCTTCATTCGTCGCCGCCGCGGTAAATTCGCTTTTTGGTTTTATTATCGCGTGGTGCTTGGCGCGTTACGAATTTTGGGGCAAGGGCTTTATTAGCTCGCTTATAGATATTCCTTTTGCGCTGCCTACGGCGGTGGCGGGGATTTGCCTGGCGTATTTATTCTCGCACGGCGGCGTTATGGGCGCTGCGCTTTTAAGGCTCGGCATAGATTTGCAAGGGGCTGATTTTACTTGCGTCGTAATCGTTTTGATATTCGTAGGCATGCCGTTTGTAGTGCGGACGACGGAGCCTGTTATAAAAGATTTTGATAAACAAGTGCTTGAAGCGGCCGAAAATTTAGGCGCGAATTTTTGGCAAATTTTTAGGCTAATAATGCTTCCAAGCCTGCTTCCGTCCTTGATAACGGGTTTTGCGCTAGCCTTTGCCAGAGGCCTTGGCGAATACGGCTCGGTCATTTTTATTTCTAGCAACATCCCTTTTAAAAGCGAAATTTTACCCGTTTTAATCGTCTCGCGCCTAGATAGTTTTAATTATCAAGAAGCCGCCGTAATCGGATTTTTTATGATTTTAGTAGCGTTTGCCTCGCTATTTTTGATAAATTTCATACAAAAAAAGGTCGCAAAATGAGCGAACCGAAAATTTTAAAGCCCGTTTTGCTTTTAATTAGCGCCGCGTTTTTATTCGTTTTTATCGCGCTTCCGCTTTATACCATCGTATCAGAAGCCCTAAAAGACGGGCTTAGCGGCTATTTTAGCGCGATTAGCGACGATTACGCGATTAGCGCGGTAAAGCTTAGCCTGCTTTGCGCGGGATTTTGCGTAGTTATAAATACCGTATTTGGCGTTATGATAGCCTACGCGGCGGCGAAATTCGAGTTTCGCGGCAAGACTGTGCTACTTACGCTTTTAGATATGCCCTTTGCCGTTTCGCCAGTTATCGCGGGGCTAATGTTCGTGCTGCTTTTTGGAAATAGCGGCTTTTTGGGAAAATTTTTTAGCGCGCTAAATTTCGACGTGATTTTTGCGCTGCCGGGTATTTTGCTAGCTAGCGCGTTCGTTACCTTTCCGTTTGTAGCCAAGGAGACGCTTTTGTTAATGCAAGAGCAAGGAAATAGCGAGGAAGAGGCGGCGTTTAGCCTGGGGGCGGGCGGACTTCGCACGTTTTTTAGCGTTACGCTACCGAACATAAAATGGGGACTGTTTTACGGCGTAGTGCTAACAAACGCCAGAGCGATGGGCGAATTCGGCGCCGTGGCGGTCGTAAGCGGCAAGATAATCGGGCTAACTACCACGATGCCCCTTTATATAGAAATTTTATATAGCGACTATCTTTACGTAGCGGCTTTTAGCGTAGCTAGCTTGTTGCTGCTGCTCTCGGTGGTCACGCTGGCGCTCAAATTTTTAGTTCAAAAAGCTAGCAAAAGGGGCTAAATGGGTATAAAAATATCGAATTTAAATAAAAATTTCGGCGATTTCGTCGCGCTTAAAAACGTAAATTTAGAGATAAACAAAGGCGAGCTAACCGCGCTTTTAGGACCTAGCGGCAGCGGCAAAACGACGCTGCTTCGTATAATCGCGGGCTTAGAAAACGCAGGTAGCGGCGAAATCTCGTTTTTCGGCGAAAATGTCAGCCGCAAAAGCATAAAAGAACGCGGCATAGGCTTTGTTTTTCAGCACTACGCGCTATTTAGGCATATGAGCGTGTTTGATAACATAGCGTTTGGACTAAACGTCCGTCCAAAAGCCTCGCGCCCGAGCAAAGACGAAATAAAGCAGCGCGTCATGCACCTGTTAAAAATGATCCAGCTAGAAAGCTTGGCGGGGCGCTTTCCAGACGAGCTAAGCGGCGGGCAAAAACAGCGCGTGGCGCTAGCTAGGGCGCTAGCGGTAGAGCCTAAAATTTTGCTATTAGACGAACCGTTTGGGGCGCTAGACGCAAAGGTTAGAGCAGATCTGCGCAGGTGGCTAAGGAAACTACACGACGAGATTCACATTACTAGCGTGTTCGTTACGCACGATCAAGAAGAAGCGCTAGAAGTAAGCGATAAAATAGTCGTGATGAATAAAGGCGAGATCCAGCAAGTAGGCACGCCCGTAGACGTTTACGAAAAACCGGCCAATCCTTTCGTGTATAGCTTTTTAGGCAACGTAAATCTCTTTCGCGGCAGAGTGGGCGCGGAGGGTATCGTAAGCGACGAGAGCGCGGGAGATTTGCTTTTCGTGCGACCTCACGAGATAGAGCTTGGCTTTGAATACAGCGCCGGTTCTAAAAAGGGCGAGATCGTGCATAGCCGAATTTTAGGCTCTCGCATTAGGCTTGATATTAAGATGCAAGAGAGCGCGGATATGGTCGAGGTCGACATTACGAGCGCGAAATTTAAAGACATAAAAGAGAAAAATTTAAAATTCGTATATCTAAATTTTACTAGCGTGCATAGCTACTCGCAAGAGGACGGGAGTTTTTGTGATTACTACATATAATGAAGCGACGTCGCGTTTGGCGGCGGTTTTGGCAGAGATAAAGGGGCGCGTCGCGCTGGCGTTTTCGCATCAGATAGAGGACTGTATCGCGATAGATATGGCTCTAAAATCGGGCTTTGATCTAGACAGGCTTGAAATTTTTACCCTCGATACGCATAAGCTTTTTAAAGAGAGTTTAGAGCATCAAAAAGAGGTAGAGAAATTTTTCGGTATCAAGATAAAAACATACGCTATTAGCGGCGAAGCGCTAGCCCAAGTGGACGAAAAGATCGGGCAATGGGGCATGAGAGATAGCGTAGAAAACCGCAAATTTTGTTGCCATCAGCGAAAAATGATTCCTTTGCGCGAGGCTCTAAACGAAAAAGAGGCGTGGATAAGCGGCATACGCGCGGCGCAAAGCGTAACTAGAACGGGCGTTAGCCTGTGCGAAACGGACGCGAATTTTAATTTAAAAAAAATCAATCCGTTATTTGATTTTAGCGACGAGTTTATGTGGGGCGTCGCGCGCGAGCTAAATTTGCCCGTAAACGAGCTTTATGCGAAAGGATACGCCAGTATCGGCTGCGAGCCCTGTACCCGCGCGATAAAACCCGGCGAGGACATACGCGCGGGCAGGTGGTGGTGGGAGGATCCTAACCACAAAGAGTGCGGGCTGCATATAAAAGGGCGGGACTAAATCTTGTAGCCGTCGGCTAGTCTTGCGAGTGCTTTTGAAAGAGATTTTTGCTTTTCTTTGCTCGCAACTGCAAGCAGAAGAAAATTTTAATCCGCGACAGGATTTATACATAGTCTCGATTAAATTTTTGCACGACTTTCAAATCCGTCTCGCAATACTTCGCCTTAGCTCTTTGCGCTTGAATTTGAGGTCAAATTCGGCTAAATTTTACGCGCCTAGACCCGCGTTTTGACGGCGCTAAATTTAGATATGTAGCCGGTGCAAGCGCGAAAAAGCGGGAGTTAGCGCCCGCAAGCAAAGTTAGCGAGAAAACGAGCGGGCGGACGAATGAGCGAGCTAAAAAAGCCCAAATTTAAACGGCGAATTTCAAGTCGCCGCTAAAAAGCAGTTAAATTTAAGAAAAAAGGAGAAATATGCAAAATTTAACCCATCTTCAAGCCCTAGAAGCGCAGTCGATACATATAATGCGCGAAGTGGTCGCGGAGTTTAAAAATCCGGCTATGCTTTATAGTATCGGCAAAGATAGCTCCGTGATGCTGCACTTGTTGCAAAAGGCGTTTTATCCCGCCGTGCCGCCCGTGCCGCTGGTGCACGTCGATACGCTGTGGAAATTTCGCGAGATGATAGAGTTTCGCGACCGTAGAGCCAAAGAAAGCGGTATGAAGCTAATCGTCTACGTAAATCCAAAAGGCGAGCAGATGGGCATTTCGCCTTTTATACACGGCAGCTCCATGCACACGGATATCATGAAAACGCAGGGGCTAAAACAGATGCTAGATACGTATAAATTTGACGCGGTTTTTGGCGGAGCTAGGCGCGACGAGGAGAAGTCCCGCGCAAAAGAGCGTATTTACTCCTTTCGCGATAAATTTCACCGCTGGGACCCCAAAAATCAGCGCCCCGAGCTATGGAATATCTACAACGGCCGCATAAAAGAGAATGAAAGTATCCGCGTATTTCCGCTTAGCAACTGGACCGAGCTTGATATTTGGCAGTACATAATGCTTGAAAATATCCCGATTCCAAGCCTATATTTTGCCAAAGTCCGCCCCGTCGTGGAATATAAGGGCGCTAAAATTTTAGTAGACGACGAGCGGATGCCGGAGGAGCTTAGAGCCTCCGCCAAAGACGAGCTGGTGCGCTTTCGCACGCTAGGCTGCTATCCGCTAACGGGAGCTATTAACTCAGACGCCGATACGCTAGAAAAGATCGTAGCCGAGCTTTTGGTAGCAAACAGCGGCGAGCGCCAAGGCAGGCTCATAGACTCAGACGAAGGCTCGTCGATGGAAGCAAAAAAACAAGAGGGGTATTTTTAATGGATTTGAGAGAATTTTTAAAGCGAAACGAG
>CAURKB010000066.1:0-11054 GCA_963525315.1 uncultured Campylobacter sp.
CATCCTAAAGACGCCGCTACGTATTATGTTATAAAATTTGACGAGAACAAATAGCAAGATATAAAAGACGAGATTTTAGACGATGCGGACTTTTTGGTCGATGATACGGACGGCGAAGCGCTTGACGAAAAAAACGAAGAGCCTAAAAATGATGAAAATTTAACGCAAGAAGTCCTAGATGACGAGGTTGCGGGCGAACAAGCACAAGCGCTAATGCCAGGCGATCAAGCCGAACTAAATGAAGATAAAGAGGCACAAAACGAGCCTGCCGGTACCGTCGAATTTGATGCAGAGGGATACAGCCAAATCGAGCAGATTAGCGAAAAAGATATGGCTTTAGCGTTAAACGAGAGCGGATTTGACGTAAGCGAAGCGGTAGACTCGGAGCCTAAGCCACAAGATAAAAGCGCAAAAATAGACGAAATAAAGGCTCAAATTTCAGATGCGGTGACTAAAAATTTGGAAGCTTCCTTGCAAAACGGCGAGCTACGAGAAGCCCTAAAAAACCTCAATATTAAAATTAGCATTAGCTTTGAGGAAAAGTAGTTGAAAGGGCAAATTTTAATCGTCTCAGGCCCAAGCGGCAGCGGTAAGAGTACGCTTCTAAGCCGTCTTTTAAAAGAGGAGAAGGATTTATATTTTTCTATCTCGACTACGACTAGAGCGCCTAGACAGGGCGAAGCGCACGGCGTTAATTACTATTTTACGGATGAAAAAGAGTTTAAAAAGGGCATCGACGAGGGCGAGTTTTTAGAATGGGCATGCGTGCATAATAACTACTACGGCACTTCGCTAAAGCCGGTTTTAAGGGCGTTAGATGCCGGTAAAATAGCCATTTTTGATATCGACGTGCAAGGATTTAATATCGCAAAATCAAAGCTTGGCGGACTAATCACTTCCGTTTTTATCACTACGGCAAACAAAAGCGAGCTAAATTTTAGGCTCTCAAACCGCGGTACGGACTCTGCTCAAACTATCCAAAAACGCCTAGAAAACGCAGTCGGCGAGATGGAGCATATTTTGGAGTACGATTATTTTTTAGTAAACGACGACTTGCAAAGCTGCTACGAAAATTTACGCTCGATTTTGCGCTCGATGCGCTTAAGGACGTTAAGCTTAAACGTCGAAGAGATTATTAAAAACTGGAATAATTGATAAATTTATGATAATATCACGAAAATCAAAGGAGAAAAAATGGGTTCGATGAGTATGGGGCATTGGCTGGTTGTTTTGGCGATTATCGTCTTGCTTTTTGGGGCTAAAAAGATACCGGAACTAGCAAAAGGTTTAGGCAAAGGCATAAAGACGTTTAAATCAGAAATGGAATCCGAAGATAAGCCAGAAACGCAAAAAGTAGAGGAAAAACAGGCTAGCCAAAGCGAATCCAAGGCTGACGAGACGGTAAAAACTGCATAGGCGAAGCATTGAAAGAATTAGTAATTTCCGAAATAAAAAAATTTATCGATTTTGACTTTGTGCTGGAAAAGCCAAAAGATAAGGGCTTGGCGCACTATGCGATGCCTACTTTTAGCTTAGCAAAACAGCTCAAAAAATCCCCCGTAGCCATCGCCGCCGAGCTAGCGTCTAAATTTGAAAATAGCGAAGTTTTTGAGGCTACGGCGCTAAACGGATATATAAATTTTAAACTAAAGCCCGCATTTTTGGATAAATTTGCTTCAGCTAGCCTTGCAAACCCGAACGAGTTTGCAAAAGGCGGCGCAACGAGCGGCGAGAAAATTTTGCTCGAGTACGTCAGCGCAAACCCGACCGGTCCGCTTCATATCGGGCACGTTAGGGGCGCGGTTTTCGGCGATACGCTAGCTCGCGTAGGGCTTCACATCGGCGAAAATATCGCAACCGAATACTACATCAACGACGCAGGCAATCAAATCGAGCTTCTAGGCACGTCCATTTCGCTTTGGGCGCGCGAAAATTTATTTGGGCAGAGCGTGGCGTATCCGGAGAAATTTTACCGCGGCGACTATATCGAGCCTATCGCAAAAGAAGCGCTGGAGAAATTCGGCAAAGAGATATTTTACGACGAGGGCCGAAATCTCGAGCTAGCCGAGTTTGGCAAGGATAAAGTGCTTGTTTTGATCAAGCAAAATTTAGCCGATGCGCAAATTTTCATTGAGAACTGGGCTAGCGAAAAGAGCTACTACGACAAGCTCCCGCTTACGCTAGAACGCCTAAAAAGCGAGAACGGTATCTACGAGAGCGAGGGGAAGGTCTGGCTAAAATCAAGCGAAGTCGGTGACGAAAAAGACCGCGTCATCGTGCGCGAGGACGGTCGCGGCACCTACCTAGCCGGCGACGTGGTGTATCACGACGATAAATTTAGACGCGGATTTGATCGCTGCATCAACATCTGGGGCGCCGATCATCACGGCTACATCGCGCGTATGAAGGCGGCGCTACATCTGCTTGGATACGACGAAAACCGCCTTGAGATCATACTTTCTCAGATGGTGAGCTTGTTAAAAGATGGCGAAGCCTATAAGATGAGCAAACGCGCTGGCAACGTCGTGCTGATGAGCGACGTGGTAGAGGAGATCGGCTATGAGGCGCTTAGATTTATGTTTCTTAGCAAGCGCTGCGACACGCACCTGGAGTTTGATGTGGACGAATTAAAGCGCGAGGATAGCTCAAATCCGGTATTTTACATCAACTACGCGCACGCAAGGATTAATCAAATTTTCGCAAAAGCTGGCAAGAATGTCGCCGATGTCGCTGGAGTGAAATTTGCAAATTTGAACGAAGACGGCAAAAATTTGCTATTTGAGGCGCTTGCGCTAAACGATATTTTAGTCGATAGCTTTAACACGCGCGCGGTAAATAAAATTTGCGACTACCTAAAGAGCCTGGCTGCGAATTTTCATAAATTTTACAACGAAAATCGCGTCGTAGGCAGCGAGAACGAAGACGAGCTTTTAAAGCTTTTCGCCGTCGTCGCACTCTCTATTAAAACGGCTCTGGGGCTAATGGGCATCGCCGCAAAAGACAAGATGTAGAGTCGGTTTTAGTAAATTTAGAAGCGCTATGTGGCGCTTCTGGTTAAATGCAAACCCTTAAAATCTATGAATCTTTCTAAAATTTCCGCCGCGTTTTTCTTTATATTTTTAATAGCCATAGAGTATCTCGCCCTCACGCCCGCACAGATAAAACTCATCGAAAACAGCTGGGATAAGGCAAATCATTTCATCGCTTTCGCCGCGCTTTACGTTACTTTGCATTTTGGCTTTTCTAGGTTAAATTTGGGCGCAAAGGTCGCCGTTTTACTAGCTTACGGCATCCAGATAGAAGTAGCGCAGTCGTTTGTGCCGGGCCGCTATTTCAGCCTGCTAGATATCGTCGCGGACGGCATCGGTATAGTTTTTGGGATCTTACTAGCGAGAATTTTAGGGCTAATTTTGGATCGGCTTAGAGCTAGATTTTAAATTTAAAACTTCAAATTTGACGGTTCGGCTGTGCGAGCTTATTTTGCGCCGTGCCGTTTTGTTTTGTTTAAACTCAACTTTTATCATCAAATTTACCGCGTCAAATTTGAGCGAAACGGTGAGCTAAAGCGATAAATTTATAAATAGTCGCTAAAATGCGCCGTAAATTTAGCTCCAAGTGGCAAAAAATAGCGCAAACCTGCGGCTAAATTTAAACGCAAAATCCAAAATGAAAGAGTAAAAAATGAAATGGCAAGACAGCAGACGAAGCGATAACGTCGAGGATAGACGGCAAAACAGCGTAAACAGCATGGGCTCGCTGGGCGCGCTTATACCGATTATCAGATTTTTACTGGGCTCAAACATCGGCCGCGTGGTTTTGGTTATCGGCGCAGTGGCGTATTTTATGGGCTTTAATCCCCTTGCGCTACTTGAGGGCGGCGGTACCGGCGGTCAAAGAGCGGCGCTAGATAGCCCGCAGGAGAAAGAAAAGGTCGCCTTCGTTTCAGCCGTGCTGGCGCAGACCGAGGACGTGTGGAGTAAGGTGTTTAAGGCGGGCGGCGCGCAGTACAAGGAGCCTAGTTTGGTACTTTTTAGAGACGCGGTCTCTAGCGCATGCGGTACGGCTAGCTCGCAGACGGGGCCTTTTTACTGCCCCGCAGACAAAAAAGTCTATCTCGACCTTAGCTTTTTTGACGAGCTAGAGGCCAAATACAAGGCCGCCGGCGACTTCGCGCAGGCCTATGTGATCGCCCACGAGGTCGGACATCACGTGCAAAATTTACTAGGCACGCTCGGTAAAATAAACGAGCTAAAATCGCGCACCAAAAGCCCTATCGAGCAAAACGCCTTGCAGGTCAAAGTAGAGCTACAAGCCGACTGCTATGCGGGCGTCTGGGCGCACTACATGGGGCGCTACAAGATGCTAGAAGACGGCGACATCGAGGAGGCGCTAAACGCCGCGAGCGCGATAGGCGACGACGCGCTGCAGAAGAAATACCAAGGTCGCGTGACGCCGGACTCGTTCACGCACGGCTCGTCAAAGCAGCGTATGACGTGGTTTAAAAAGGGATTTGAAGGCGGACAGCCAAGCTCGTGCGCGTTTGATATCTGAATTTAACTTTTGCTCTTTAGGCCGCGTTTGGCGAGCGCGAAATTTCTACTCGGGCGCATTTGGATAAATTTAAATGCGGTTTTTCGGACGTCGTTTGGCGCAACTCAAATTTAGATTTCCGTGATTTTAAATAAATTTGGGTGCGGTACGGTTTGCTCGGCGCGCGGCTTGTAAATTTAAGCGCAGCAACCGATAAATCAAAAACGGAGCGAACATAAAAAGAAGAGAGTTCATAAAGGGCACGACCGCCTGCACAGCGGGGTTTGTCTACGGGAGTAAATTTGTTTGCCAAGCAGACTAACTAGACTTGCAAGGCAAATTTAACGGACGCAGTATCTAAGCGGTACAATAACGCTCGGCGAGAAGCTTGCTGCCGTGGCGCCGTATATCACGCTAAATAATAGAATTTTGATGCCGATTACCCGGCTTAGCGCAGGTAAATTTGATGGCTCAAAGGATCAAAACGCGCTCGAGGCGGCCCTTGGGCTGGGCTACCGCCCGATAGATACGGACAGGGGCGAGGAGGGTGCGGCTACGGCATTTGTGGCTAGCGGCCCAGAGGCGGGCAGCCGAGGCTTTAGCAAAAACTAGGCTAAATCCTGATTTGCTCCCTAATTTAGCGAGTTTTAAGGCTTAGCGGATGAGCTTTGACAGTTTGACAGGGGGCGCGCGTTTTGGCGGTATAAATTTAAGCTCTTAAACTCGCTAAATTTCGCCGTCTTAATTTACCGCCTCATTGTGCAAATCCACGAGGTCTTTTTGCCGAGCTTTTTTAAATTTACCGCTTTTAAATCGGCTTTGTCAAAAGAGCGCTTTTTGGGTAAATTTTACCCCCCACCCCCGCATAAAAAAAGCGTTTGTAGTTAGAAAATTTATACTTAAATTTAAAACGACCTGATAAAATCTCCAAGCAGCGCGCGGATAGCCGCGGCAAACAAAATCCAAAGGAAATCAATGCAAAGTCAAGAACGCGAAGCCCTCAAAAAGGAGTGGCAAAAAGAATGGAACGAAAAGGGCGAGAAATACGCCAAAGAGGTAAACGATATGGTGGCGTTTGCCCAGATTCACGGCTGGGATGCGTATAAAGGCGAGGAGCCCGTAGATGAGCGCGCGCATCTGGGCGAGGCGGTTTTTGCGCTGCTAAAAGAAGCCAACGAGCGGGGCGAAACGGAGAAGTTTAGAGCCGATTTTCCGCCCTCAAACGTTATCTTTGAGGAGCGCGAGGACGAAGCGGACGGCGCTGATGAGAAGGATAAGATAGAAGACAAGCTGGGGGCCGTCGATCAAATTTGTTCTTTGCGGGGCGAGAATGCCCTTTTTGTCGTCTCTCAGAGCGAGCCTGAAGGCTGGCACAAAATGCTGTATCTGCTTGAAGGCGAGCGCGTTAGCGTTATCGCAAAGGACGTCATCGCCGTGGGCAAGTCAAAGCGAAACGAAATTTACGCCCTGCTTAGGAGAGGCGAGGTCGAGCTTATAAAAGGCTACGACGGCAGGGGCGGCGGCGAGACTATCGCAAAATTTAGCCACGACGTGGAGCTAACATACAATGAAGCTGAAATTTTACCTTTTAACGACGGCAGCAAGGTGCTTTTAAGCTGCCACGACGGAATTTTTTTGATCTCGCAAAGCGGCGCGAAGCTTATCCATCCGATCTACGAGGACGGACAGCTTTGCAAGGACGATGATGGCAGTGCTGCACTCTACATCGATATGGCCAATGCGACCCTTTCAAGCGACAATGAGCTCATCGTCGCCGGCGAGCAGTGCGACGACCACATCCTGATGGATAGCGAAGGCGAGCGACTGGGCGAGATATATCCGCAAAGCTCCTATCCGCACTTTTGCCTCTTTAGCGCGGACGATACGCAGCTCATCACAAACTCCTGCCACTTTTATAACGGCGTTACGATCGGCGTGGATAGGGCGGCGCTAAAGTACGGAGCGCAGATACATCGCGATAGGGATTTTACGCTAGTAGACGACGAGATGCGCGTATACGCGGGCGTAGCGACGGGGGACTTTTACATCCTGGGCGACGCATACGGCTACATCAGAGCAGTCGGCAAGGACGGGCGTAAAATTTGGCGCCACTATCTGGGCGGTACGATAAAGTCTATGGCGTTAAGCGAGGACGAGGACGTGCTATTTGCGGGTACATACGGCGGCAGGCTGCATAAACTACGCCTCGGCGCGGGCCAAGACAGCCACACGATCGGTAACGGAAACCACAAAGAGGAGTTTAGGCTGATCGCTTATGAAGATAAAATTTATCGGTGGTAAATTTCGCGGCGCACGGTATGGCGGCTCAAATTTACGAGTCGGTAAAAAGCGCGCGAACAAAAAACTACGCAAACGTCAAAAATACAGGCGGCGAAATGAAACATAAAGGCGCAAAACGAGCCTCTAAAACAAAGACATAGCGCTAAAAAGCAGCGCGGCGACAAAATTTATTGATATCGTCGCCGCAAATTTATCGGTTGTTACTCGCCGATCGTATCGGCGTCAAACGTGCCTTCAAGTATGCTTTTGATAAAAGAAACGGTCGCAAAGCGCGCGGCGGGCAAATTTATGAGCGTGTGCGGAGCATTAGGCAGGAGTAAAACTATCGCATTTTTCTTGTCGCCGTAGGTTGCGGCGCAGTTTCCGGTGGCGTTTTCGTTGCCTAGATAGCTATTTTTTTGAGAGAAATATTTATCCTGATCGCTTATTAAATTTAAAACCGGCGTATCGCTAAGCGCCGTTTTATGTTCTTTTACGAAGTAGTTCTCCTCGCACGACCAAGAGTTTATAATCTTGCCCAAAAAGTCCTTGCCCCCGTATCTGGCTACGGCCACCGCGCCTTCGCTGGTGCCGGCTAAAAACAGCTTGCTCGTATCTGCCCACTCCGCGCTTTTTAGCGCATCCAGGGCGATTTTGATTTCGCTAGAGCGCAGCGAATGGACCTTTTCATAAATTTCCTTATCCGCCGGAGATTTGTACGTTATCCTGTTTTCCAGAGCCATACTATCAAATATAAAGCTTGCTATGCCCTCTTTTGCTAGCCACTCTTGCCATTTGTCAAGGCCTATTTTGTTGTTGATACCGGACGAGCCGTGCAGGAAAACTACGACCGGCGCTTTGGCTTGCGTCTTTGGAGCGTCTTTAAAAAGTCCGACGTAAATATCGCCACCCGTGACGTTTTTTGGAAGCGCGATTTGAGCCTGCGCTACGCCCTTTTGGGCTGACTCGCTCGTGTGCGAGTACGCGTCGCCCGCAAACAAATGCGCCGCAAAGAGCGCAACCAATAAAGCAAAAGTTTTTCTAAACATAAGCATCCTTTATCTTGACTTTGATCGATTATATAAAAAATAGATTTAAGGCAGGCTTTTAATTTATAAAATAATCGCTAAAAAAGTAGGAAAAACTCGCGGTAGTCGGCTTTTAAATTTCGGCGCTAAAACTGCCTTGACCGTAGCGCGCAAAAATCGGTTGCTTTTGCGTATTAAAAAGTTCAAATTTAGCTCCTTTTTGCCCGTTTTTGTAAAACCAAAGCGCGGTAAAACGCGTCAAATTTGACGGCTAAGGCTTAAAAATGTTTTCGCAATTTAGACTCGATTTTGGGGTTTAAATTCTACGTGGATAGTGCGAAGTATCGCGAGATGGATTTTTTTGGGGGGCTTCCCTTGCGGTCGCGACTGTAAGCGGAAGCGGCGTAAAATTTAGCAAAGATAAGGTATGTAGCCTATAAGGCTAAATTTTTACTAGCTCCGTAAAGACGATCGCGAGACGAGCCGCCTCGCTGCCAAAAGCTTCTAATTCGTGCTTTACGTCCCCGCTTACCACACGCTTTCTGCCAAGTTCTTGGGCGAAATTTAAGGTCGCGTCTCCCGCCTTTTTACCGGCCTGGGGAGCCAAATTTGACCGCAAACTTTCCTTCTTGATCGCCGGTCTCAAAGTCAAATTTTGCAAGATAATTTTTGATTTTTTAGCTCGGGAAAAATTTAGCGTAAATTTTTAATTCCATTTTTGTTCCGTGGGTTAAATTTGCGGGCTTCGCGCTCGCTGCTAGCCCGGAGTCACCCAGCGAAATCGCATCCAAAAATAGTTTCCTAAAATCGGTCAAATTTAAATAAAAGAAAGGCCTGCGCGTCGGATTTTGCCTCGGATAATCAAGCGCGCAGCCTTTGCGAGATCAAGCAAATTTGCCGTTTGCAGTGGTCGCGACTTCGGTCAAATTTGCCGTCCGCTTTGCGTTTTGGCAAATTTGACGCTATCCGTGCGGCGAGCTAAATTTAGCTTAGGCCTTCGCCTCTTTCAGCTTGCTTAAAAACTCTTCGATGTTGTATTTTGCGCGGTACTGCGCACTCATGAGGTGGATGAGTATGTCGCCAAGATCGATCACGACCCAGTCGCCTGAGCTTTCTATGCCTAAAAATTGCTCGCCTTCGTCCTTTAGTCCCTCTTTTAGGTCGTCCGTTAGCGAGTAGGCGTGGCGCTCGCCCATCGTGGTGGCGATGATGACGCATTTTGCGATGTATTCGCGCCCGCTCATGTCGATCGCTTCGATGGCTTCGGCCTTTTTGGCGTCTAGGATTTTGATGATTCGTTCGATTCTTTCTTGCATGTTTTTCCTTGGTAAAATTTCGCCGCTTCATCCGCTACGCACGGTATTATCAGGCTTTTGTCCAAATTTTGCCTGATTTGCGAGGACGAAACGGGCTCGTTTATGTTTAAAATTTTAAAATTTTCAGGCACGGCTACGTCGCCGCGGCTAGCTACGACGAAGGTCGCGAGTTTAAAGAGCTCGTCTATCTCGTGCCATTTATCCAGGCTTGCCAGATGATCGGCGCCGATGATGAGGTGAAGCCGGCTCACGGCGTAAATTTGCCGTATGTGTCGCACGCTTTCTATCGTCGGTACGGGGCGGTTTTGCGCGATCTCATAGTCGCTCACGCAGACTTTAGCTAGCGCGCCCCAGGCTTCGTTCGCCCACCTTAGCCGAAGCAGCGGCGGAGCGGAAAACTCGCTCTTAAACGGGCTGATAAAGGTCGGCATGATGATGAGCTTATCCGCGCCTAGCCGCTCTAGCGCGGCTTTGATGACGGCGTCGTGCCCGAGATGAGGCGGGTCGAAACTACCGCCGAAAAGCGCGATTTTCATAAATTTGCCTTTAAAATTTCGGTGCAGTTTAGCGAATTTGAAGTGAATTTCGGTTGAAAATCAAAAAATTCGCCGATAAAGCGCAAATTAAATGGAGATTTTGTAAAATTTGGGGATTTTTGGGCTTTGACGGGCTTGCTTTTGGCGTCCGTGTAAGGCTAAATTTGCAAAAGGCGGGCTTTAGGACGGCTTAAATTTACGCGCTTAGCGGCGAGCAAAGGCGGATAAATTTAACGCGTAAAAAGCTAAAAGTACGAAAATAACCTTTCCGGACGCCCTAAAGCGACCGGAAAATCTAGCACAAGGAGCTAAACATGGTAAAAATCGCGATCAACGGTTTTGGACGTATCGGCAGGTGCGCTGCTCGTATTATTTTAGAGCGAGACGACGTTGAGCTTGTCGCTATCAACGACACGGCGACGCGCGACATGACGCGCTATCTGCTCAAATACGATAGCGTGCACGGCGAATTTAAGCAAGACGTTAAGGTGATAAGCGACGATTTTATAGAAGTAAACGGCAAAAAGATAAGAGTTTTTTCAACAAGAGATCTAAACGAGCTTAGCTACGCAGACTACGGCGCAGACGTGGTTTTGGAGTGTACGGGCAAGTTTTTGACCACTGAAAAGTGCGAGCCCTATCGAGAACGCGGCATCAAAAAAGTCGTCATGAGCGCCCCTGCGAAGGACGATACTCCTACTTTCGTAATCGGCGTAAACGACGATAAATACGCAGGCGAAGCAATCGTCTCAAACGCAAGCTGCACCACAAACGGCCTAGCTCCAGTGGCAAAGGTGCTAAACGATAAATTCGGCATCGTAAAAGGGCTCATGACTACGATCCACGCTTATACGAATGGACAGAGCCTAGTGGACGTAAAGGCCAAAGACTTCCGCCGCTCGCGCGCTGCGGCCCTAAATATCGGGCCTACGACCACCGGAGCCGCAAAGGCGATCGCAAAAGTACTTCCCGAGCTAAGCGGCAAGATGCACGGTCAAAGCGTGCGCGTACCGGTGGCAAACGTCTCTATGGTCGATCTAACGGCGGTTTTAAAAAGACCTGCTAGCAAAGAGGAGATAAACGAGGCGTTTAGAGCGGCTGCTGAGTCGAATTTGAAGGGAATTTTATTCGTCGATGACGATTATAGGGTTAGTAGCGACTTTTGCACGAGCGCATACAGCAGCATCGTGGCTAGCGACACTACGCAGGTCATCGCTGATGATATGGTAAAGGTCTTTGCGTGGTACGACAACGAGTGGGGCTACTCGACAAGGCTTGTGGACCTAGCTAAGATCGTGGCTACGAAATAAATTTAAAGGGCTAAAAATGAGTGAAATTTTATCGATCAACGACCTTGAGCTCGG
>CAURKB010000067.1:0-11004 GCA_963525315.1 uncultured Campylobacter sp.
ATCCTAGCCCTCCTTTACGGTTTTTACGGCTTTTGCCAAGTCCTCTTGCCTCATAAAATACTCGCCTATCAAAAACGCATCGGCTCCTTGAGCGTGAAGCTCTTTTAGCTGCGAATGCTCGTAGATACCGCTTTCGGCGACGATGACGCTTGCGTTTTTTATTTTAGAAAACAGCTTCTCGCAAAGGCTCATATCCATCTCAAACGTGCTTAAATTTCGGTGATTTACTCCGACTATCTTTGCGCGCGCGAAATTAGACTTTTCTACGTCCTCTTCGTCGTGCGTCTCCACTAAAGCCTCAAGCCCGAGCAAACGCGCGTAATCAAGCAACCGCTTTAACTCACCCGCGCTAAGAGCCTTTGCGATAAGCAAGATAAAGTCGGCTCCGTAAACGAGCGCTTCTAAAATTTGATACTCGTCTACGATAAAATCCTTGCGAAGTAGCGGCAGTGAGCTTGCCTGTCTGATAGCGGATAAGTACTCTAAATTTCCTTTAAAAAAATGCGGCTCGGTTAGAACCGAGATAGCGTTTGCGCCGCCCTTTTCATACTCTTTAGCTATCTCTACGGGCGCGAAATTTGACCTTATTAGCCCCTTGCTAGGGCTTGCTTTTTTGACCTCGGCGATGATGCGATACGACTCGTCTGCGCTGCTTTTTAGCGCTTTTACCGCGTCTTTTATCTCGCGAGGATTTTTTGCCGCGAGCTCTTGCAGCTTTTCAAAAGGCGTTTGCGATTTTCGCAGCGCCAAGTCCTCTTTCGTTTGTTTAATTATCTGATCTAGTATCATTTTTTACCTTTTTTTTAGGCACTCTTTGATAGCGTTTATGTGCTCTTTGCCTTCAGGCGAATTTACAAATTCCTCGTTATGAAGAGTTTGCCGCATTATCTCGTCGGCCTTTTTACACTCGCCTAGCTTATAGTATCCCCACGCTAGCGAGTCTAGATAAAACACCGACCCCGGCTCTAGCTCGAGGGCTCTATTTACCAGATCTATCCCCTTTTTCGCGTCTATATCGTGATCGATGAGTAGGTAGCCGTAGTAGTTTAGATATAGCGCATTATTTAGCTTTACGGCTGATTTTTCAAAGTTATTTATGACTTGCTTTAGACTATCTTTGTCTATCTTTTTGGTTTGTTTATTTGTGTCTCTTTCGTATTGATATATCGCCATTTTGGCTTGATATTCGAGATTAAAGCTCTTATCAAAGGCTTCTTGCGCTTTTTTATAAGCCTTAGCAAAATCCCCGGTCGTCGCGTAAAGATCCATCAAAGCATCGTCGTTGTAGGAGTATTTTTGCAAAAATTTGATCGCAGCGTCGTAGTTTTTTTGATAGACATAGACGCCAAGAGCCTTTTCGAGATAGGTTTTTTCTCTCGTCGCTTCATAAAGCCCCTCATAAACATCGATCATATCTGAGTAGCGGCCGTCTTGCGCGTAGATATCTACTAGCGCCGTGCAGGTCTCGACCTCGCAGCCGTCTATACGGCGCGAGCTCTCTAGGTATCTGATCGCCTCTTTTTTATCGTTCATTTTATTGTATAAAAGATCGACTATTCGCAGTAGATTTTCCACGCTTCTATCTAACTCGTATGCGCGCTCGAGCTCGCCTAGGGCGGCTTTGTTGTCGTTTTGCATCGAGTAGACGGCAGAGAGCATAACGTGGTTTTTGGAGATGTCTTCTTTTTTGACTAGCTCTTGCATTATCTTTGCGGCTTCGTCTAGTTTATTTTCGCTCATCAAATTTGCGCCCTGTATGCGAAGCACGTCCACGTCGTCTTTTAGCACCTTTTGGCTGAGCGCTAAAATGCTTTTAAAATTCACGTTTTTAGAAAAAAACGCGAGCCTGAGCGCCTCTTTTAGATAGTCCGTGTTTTTAGTCTTTTCGTAAAGCTGCTCGTAAAGCTCGGTCGCCTCGTCGTGTCTGGCGTTTTCCACCGCCATTAGCGCCTTGATAACATATAAATTCTCGTCAAAGTCCTCTTTGGCGGTAGCAAAACAAGCAAGCAAGACCGCCAATATAAATTTTAAAATCGCCTTATTCCCGCGCATTCTTTCTCCAATTCATCGATTTTATCCTTAAAATAGTCCCAAAACGGAAAAGTGCGGCACTGGCTCGGGCGAAAGTCGTAAACCGAGCAGTTTTTTGCCGTTTCGTCAAAAAATACGCACGCAAATCCGTCCTCATAGAGCTTTTCTTTGAGGCTAAATTTGTATCCGAATTTATCTAAAAATCGCGATCTAAACTCATCCTCGCTTATTTTTAAATGCTCCGCTAGCGCCGAAATTTCAGCCGAACTTATCCATATATAGCCGCTTTCTCCCGTGCAGCACTTGCCGCCGCACAGCTCGCACTCGCCCGCGTCAAATTCATATCCAAAGCCGCTTTGTCTTAGCAAACTCACTCTAGCGCGTCCTTGCTTTGCGTATTTGCCGCGGCAAAAATCTCAGCCGCTTTTTTGCTATAAACTCCGCCTTCAAAAACGAAAATCGCAGGCAAAATTTGAGCTAGGGATTTTGAGCTTTTTTTGGCCTCGATGAGTGCTAAATTTGCCGCGGCGTCTGCTTTTGGATGTACAAAACAAAGCCTAGTAAGCGTAAATTTAAACTCGCGCAAACAAAGCAAAATTTCAGCTAGGCGCTTAGCGTCGTAACAAAAGCTAAAAACTCCGCGCGGCTTTAGGAGCGAATTTGCCCTACCTACAAGCTCTCTAAGGGGCAAATTTTCGCTATATCTAGCGGTGCGAAGGTGTTCGTTTTCGCTTTTTTTCGCACCGTCGTGATAAAAAGGCGGGTTTGAGACGACGAGATCATATCTTTTTTCGCTCTTAAATTTAGCAAAATCAGCCGTTATAAACTCGGCTTCAAGCCCGTTTTGGCTAGCGTTTGCGGCGGCTAAATTTACGTTAGCTTCTAAAATATCAAGCAAGCTAAGCGAAATTTTAGGAAAATCGCGCTTTAAAAGCAGTCCCAAAACCCCGCTGCCGCAGCCAACCTCTAGCACCTCGCCGCGCACTCCGCCCTCACGGATGAAGTCGTACAAAAACATCGTATCGCTGTTATAGCGGTAGCCGTTTTTGGGCTGAGTGATTATCATCTATAGACCTTTATGATAAAGCCCTGCTTATCCTCAGATGTTATTATATCGTTGCTGTAAGATATGCGCGAAAAGTCGCCGAATTCGTCTTTTATCAGCTCTCCGGCGACCTTAGCGCGCTCCTTGCCGATACCGAAATTCGCATACGAATCGATCTTTTCAAGTTCGTCTTGAGGGATGGTTTTTGCTACTTTTGAGGTGGCGATAAAGTTACCGCGGCTCACTATCGGCGTGATTTCAAAATAATAATTTGAATTATAGCTCTGCAAAAAGTCGCTTACTTTATTTTTGCACGTTTGCGTCGGCTTATCCGAGCCCGCGCTCATATCCGTACACTCGACGGAGGCGATGAAAACCACCTTTTTAGGCACTTCGGCTCTAAAATTTAGCTGAATTATCTTTTTTAGGTTTTCGTTTTCGCTCATTAGCTCCTCGTTTTTAGCCATTATTTGCGCCACTTCGCCCTTTGCAAGATTTCTTTGCGCGCTGGTTTTAGCTAAATTTTCCTTTGTTTGATTTAGGTTTTGCGCCTCGTTTAGCGCTTGCTTTTTTAGCTCCGCTATCTCCTCGTCTTTTTTTGCTATTTGGTTTGTTAGCTCGTTTATTTGCTCTTTAAAGCTCTCGTTTGATTTTAGATTTTCATCGACTAGAGCAGTGATTTTATTGTTTAAAATTTTATAGTTTTGAATATTTTTTTTACCTGCGGCGATCTCGTCTGCTAGCAGCTCTTTTTGGGCGATTAGCGATTCGTTTAGCTCCGAGATTTTGGCGTCTGATTTTTGCAAAAGCTCGTCTTTTTTAGCCGATTGCTCTACTAGTTCGTCTATTTTGGCTTGATAGTCGTTTTGAGCGCTAATCGCGCTTTGACGAGCATTTTCGAGTTCTATTTTTAGCGCGTCTATTTGGGCTAAAAGCTTTTGTGCTTCTTTTTCAAAGTCTTGCGCTTGTTTTTCTATTTTCGCGTTTAGCTCGCTATTTGCCGTATTTAGCTCGTCGTTTACCGCTTTTAGATTATCTTTTGACTCGGCCTTTTTATTTGCGATTTCAAGACTTGCTTCAAACTCGGTTATTTTTCTTTTGCCCGCATTGAGCTCTTTTTCTAGCGATGAAATTTGATTTTTATTGGAGCTTTGTAGGGATGAAATTTGAGCGTTAAATTCGCTCGAAACCCTCTTTATCTCGCTATCTTTTAGCCCCAGTTCGCTCATTAGCCTTGCGTTTTCGTTCTTTAGTTTCGCCGCCTCCGCCGCAGCCGCTTTTAGCTCGTTTTCAAATTTTGCCTTGCTGGTTTGCGCTTCGTTTTTTAGCGCATCGTTTTGAGCCTCCAGTCGTTTTAGCGCATTTTGATTTTCGTTTTGCGTTTTGGCGTTTGATTTGTCAAATTCGCTCTGCTTTTTTTCAAGCTGGGCTTTTAGATTTTTTATCTCTGATCGTAGCGAGGTTAAATTTTGCTCTAAATTTTTATTTTTTTCGTTTTGTTCTTGCGCTTTGGCTAGTTTTTTGTTTAGCTCATCAATCGCGCTTAGGCGCTGTTTGTCGTTAGCGCCGGCGGCTTGCTTTCGTCTGGCTTCTAGCTCGGCTTTTTGCTCGTTTAGCTGATTTGTTATCTCTAGGTTTTTACCGACTAGATCAAGGTTATCATCGTATAGGAGCTTGTTTTGCGCGCGCAGAACGCGGATTTGTTCTTTTAGCTCGGACTCATTTCCCAAAACGGGCGCGTCGGTATCGTTTGCGTCCAAATTTTTTTCATCTATCAAATTTGGCGAAATGCGATTTTGCGGGGTTAAATTTTTATCGTCTTTAGCCTGCGCAAGCTCGTCTTTGGGCAGTTCCTCGACGTTCATTACCTGCACGGCGAGCTGTTTTGCGCTTTGGTCGCCACCTTGTTTAGAAAACTCGAAATACAAATAATAACCGCCAAGCGTAAGCAAGCAACCGCAGATAAAAAATAAGACTAAATTTAACGCTCTCAACTCTACTTTTCCTTGATGTTTTGAACTACCTTATGCGCGTGATTTAGCGCTAGCACTATCGATCCGCCGTTCTTTAGCACGATGTCGCCGCCGATATATAGCCCTGAGACGCTGCTTTCGTAGTGCTCGTTTACGATAGGATCTTTATCCGCGTCAAGCTCTACTCCGCATTTTTGTAAAAAATCCACCGGAGTCGAGCCGCCGATAGCGTAGACGACTCTGTCGTAGACTCTGATTTTACCGTTTGAAAAGTGCGCCCTAACGCGTCCTGATTCGTTTTCTATCTCGGTAATATCGTGATTTAGGCGGACTTTTAGCTTATTTGCCTTCTCTAGTTCCCAAAGCGCGGCTAAATTTACGTCGTTTACGCGGCTAAATTTGTCCTTGCGGTACGCTAGCGTGGTTTTGTTGTATTGGCACAGCTCGATAGCATACTCTACTGCCGAATTTCCGCCACCGACGACCAGCACCTTTTCGCCGCTGGAACAGGAGTTTAGATTAAAATTTACGACTCCGTTTAGCGAAGGCGGGATTTTATAGTCCGGCTTATTTGGACGCCCCATTTTACCGATACTTATCATCACGTTTTTGGCCTTGTAGTCGCCCTTTGCGGTGTGCACGAAAAACAAATCGTCTTTTTTTTTCACGCTTTCGACCTCGGAGTTAAAAACCGCTTCTATCTCGTCGTGATCTAGCAGCTTATCAAAATAATCAAGCGTACTTTCTTTCGTGCCGTCCTCAAAGGACACGATGCCGTGAATGGTGCTGTCTTGACCTTTGTATTCCTTATCCACGCGCTTGTTGTCTTTGTAAAATTTACGTATCGTTTGACTGTGGTTGTCGCCCTTTTCGAGAAGCAAGACTTTTTTTAATCCGTTCGCCCTAGCCTCTACGACGGTCGCGATACCGCAAGGACCGCCGCCGATAACGATAATATCGTAAACATCGCTCATTAATCTTCTCCGATTTTGATAATTTTTCATTAATGTAGCGAAAATTGGATTAAATTTTAAGAAATTCGCGAAATTTGGGGCAAATTTAATTTAAAAGCGCAAAAAGCGGTCAAATTTAAAGATAAAAGGCGAGCGTGAGCAAATTTGACTCGTTTAAATTCCGTAAATTTACGAGTCAAATTTGAGCCTTACTAAATTTACAAATTTATAAAAGGGCGCAAATTTCATCAAAATTTACGCCCGCTAAAGCTAAATTTTCTTTAAAAACTCAGCGATCAAAAACGCGAGTTCTAGCGACTGATCGGCGTTTAGGCGCGGGTCGCACTGCGTCTCGTATCTGTGGGCTAGATCGTTTTCGTTTAGCTTAAACGATCCGCCCGTGCACTCGGTCACGTCCTGACCCGTCATCTCTAGATGCACGCCACCTGCATGCGTGCCTTCTGCTTTGTGGATTTCAAAAAAACTACGAACTTCGCTTAAAATTTTGTCGAATTCGCGCGTTTTGTAGCCGTTTGCGGCTTTTATTGTATTGCCGTGCATCGGATCGATGCTGTATACTATATTTAGGCCTTCGCGTTTTACTTCGCGCAGGATTTTAGGCAGCCGCTCGCCGATTTTATCCGCGCCCATTCTGATGATTACGTTTAGTCTGCCCGCTTCATTTTGCGGATTTAGCGCATTTGCGAGCGCGATGACGTCTTGCGCGGTGGCGTTTGGCCCGATCTTGACGCCAAGAGGATTGTGCACGCCGCTTAGAAAATGCACGTGAGCGTCGTTTACGCCGCGAGTACGCTCGCCGATCCAAAGCATATGCGCCGAGCAGTCGTACCAGTCGCCCGTAAGGCTATCCTCTCTAGTTAGAGCCTCCTCGTACGGTAGTAAAAGCGCCTCGTGCGAGGTGTAGACCTGAGTTTCGCTAAGCGCGGGAGTATTTGTGGCGTTTATGGCGCACGCTCCCATAAACGCTAGAGTTTGGCTTAGTTGCCTGGCTAACTCGCCGTATTTAGCGTCAAGCTCGGGCTTTTTGATAAAGCCCAGATTCCAGCGATTTACCTCGTGCAGATCGGCTAGACCGCCGCGAGAAAAGGCGCGAAGCAGGTTCATCGTGGATGCGCTTTGATAATACGCCTCGATCATGCGGTTTGGATCGGGTACGCGGGCATCCGGGTTAAATTCAAAGCCGTTTATGATGTCGCCGCGGTAGCTGGGTAGCTTTACGCCGCCTTGCTCCTCGTAGTCTGAGCTTCTAGGCTTGGCAAACTGACCCGCCACGCGCCCTACTTTTACGACGGGGCAGCGTCCCGCAAACGTTAGAACGATCGCCATTTGTAGCATTACCTTAAACATATCGCGGATATTTACGGCGTTAAAATTTGAAAAACTCTCCGCGCAGTCGCCCCCTTGTAGCAAAAACGCCTCGCCATTGCAAACTTTTGCAAGGTCTTGCTTTAGATTTCTAGCCTCGCCCGCAAAAACTAGCGGCGGCATCGTTTTTAGCTTATCCTCGGCCTTTTTTAGCAAGACCTCGTCGGGGTAGCTTGGCTGCTGCAAGATATTAAATTTTCTCCACGAATCTCTACTCCACATCTTTAAACCTTTCTTAAAAATAACGCCGATTTTAGCTAAAAGAAATTTTATTACAGATAAAATTTCAAATTTTAGCTTCAAATTCACTTTTTTTCGCCGCATAAGCTCTGCTTAACGACAAATAAATATAATTTCGCCAAAAAAGCGGAAAAATGAAGGACAAAAATCAAACCAAAATCGGCTTAATCTACGGCTTGTCGGTATTTATTATCTGGGGCGTTTTTCCTATTTATTTTAAGCAACTCAGCGCGCGTTCGGCCACCGAAATCGTCGCCCACCGCATCGTTTGGTCGGTGCTGCTTTTGTTTTTACTGCTCAAATTTAGCCGCAAACTAGGCGCCGCAAAGAAAATTTTAAGCAACAAAAAAACCGCGTTTTGGCTGTTTATTACGGGGCTTCTAATCGCCGCAAATTGGTGGATCTACGTCTACGCCGTAAATATCGGAAAAATCGTGGAAACTAGCCTGGGATACTTCATAAATCCGCTCGTAAATATGCTCCTTGGCGTGCTGATTTTAAAAGAAAAGCTATCGCGCGCGGGCAAATTTGCCGTCGGCATCGTCTTTGTGGCTATCGGAGTACAAATTTACGACGCGGGCGGCCTGCCTATCATCTCCATCGTTTTACCTATCACGTTTGGATTTTATTCGCTCATTAGAAAGCGCCTTAGCGTGCCTTCTTTAGAGGGACTTTTCGTCGAGACCGCGCTCATAGCTCCTATCGCGCTCGTCGCGCTATTTTTCGTCGCCGCTAGCGGGCAAAATCACTTTAGCTTTTCATGGTTTGGGCTTTTAATCGCGCTTTGCGGGCCTGCGACCGTCGTGCCGCTTTTGCTTTTTAACTCGGCAGCCACTAGGCTAAATTTAAGCACGATCGGCTATTTGCAGTATATCTCGCCTTCGATGCAGCTTTTGCTTGCCGTTTTTTATTACGGCGAGCAAGTTAGCGCGCTTAAGGCGCTATCGTTTTTGCTGATCTGGAGCGCGCTGGCGGTGGTTAGCTTTAGCGCGATTTATAGTAAAAAAAGCAAAATTTCAGTATAACCGCAAATTTAAATCAAAAAAGGAAAAACAATGTCATCTATCGCATTTTACGCCGTCATCTGCGTCATAGCCGCGCTAGTGCTCTACGCGCAGATACAAAAGCTAACTAGAAAGATCGACGAGGACGGCACCATAGCAAACAGCTCCCCCGAGGCCGCGCGTCAAATTTCGGTGCAAAAGTACAAGGATTTTTGCGAGATCATTAACGGCGAGCTAAGAGAGCTAAAGATGAAAGCGCTATACGACGACGCCCTAAAAAACGAGGATCTCAAAGAAAAATTTTTAGAAAGCCTAAGCGAGATGAGCAAGAAACTGACGTTTATCGAGACGATGAACACCGCTAGAAACCCCGACAAATGGGAAAGCGAGCTCTTTGAGGTGCTTAGCCGCCTAGACGATCTCGTTACGGAAAACTTTAAAGACGGCGAGCGCGCGGGCGACGAGATCAGACAGCGTCTGGGCGCGGAGTTTAGCAAGCTGCAAAATTAAACCTTAAGTAAAAACGGGGTAATATCGCTTTTTTGATTTAACTCTATCTTTACTAAGGAAAAAAACGGATGAGCTATACCAAAAAAGACCTCGTAACCGCTGCAAATTTAACCAAAGACGAAATTTACCATTTCCTAAATTTAGCCAAGGAGTTTAAGACGCTAAACAACTCCGAGACCAAAAAAGCCAAATCGCTCTACGGCAAAACGACCGTAAACGCCTTTTTCGAAAACTCGACTAGGACGCGGACGAGCTTTGAGATCGCGGCTAAGCGCCTCGGAGCCGACGCTATAAATTTCACCGCTTCAAACTCCAGCACCAAAAAGGGCGAAACGCTAATCGATACCGTCCACAACATCGTCGCGATGAAAACGGACGTCGTAGTCGTGCGCCACTACAGCTCGGGCGCGGCTAAATTTATAGCCGAGAACACCGACGCTCACGTCGTAAACGCGGGCGACGGCCTAAACGAACACCCGAGCCAAGCGCTGCTTGATCTTTTTACTATACTAGAAAATCGCGGCAGTCTAGAAAATCTCACGGTCGCTATCATCGGCGATATCTTTCACAGCCGCGTAGCTCGCTCAAATATCTACGTCCTAAAAACGCTCGGAGCTAAGGTTAAGCTCTTTGGCCCGCCGATGTTTTTAACGGGCATGGAGGCTTTCGGCTGTCAAATTTGCTCCGATATGCGTGAGGCCGTCGAGGACTCGGACGTCATCATCATGCTGCGTATCCAGCTCGAGCGCCAGGACGATGAGATAGCATTTCCGTCCGTACGCGAATACTCCAAATTTTTCGGCCTAACCGCTAGCAAAATGCAATACGCCAAAGATGGCGTCATGATCCTGCACCCAGGCCCTATAAACCGCGGCGTCGAGATAAACTCCGACGTAGCCGACGATCCGCGCTACTCGCACGTGCTAAATCAGGTCGAAAACGGTGTCGCCGTCAGGATGGCGATCCTAGATACTCTCATCAAAAACAAAGGCGCAAAATGAAAACTCTCATCAAAAACGGCACGATCGTAAACCACGACGGTTCGCAAAAAGCAAACGTCCTCATAGACGGCGACAAGATCGCTCTCATCACGGCTGACGAACCAGCGGCAGATAAAGTAATAGACGCTAGCGGCAAGCTCGTGATGCCGGGCCTCATCGATATGCACGTGCATTTTCGCGATCCCGGCCTTGAGTACAAAGACGACATAAACACGGGCTCTGAAACCGCAGTCGCGGGCGGCGTAACCACCTGCTGCCCGATGGCAAATACAAATCCCGTAAACGACAACGCCGTCGTCACGCGCGATATGGTAGCCAAAGCAAGAGCTCGCGGCCTCATCGACCTGCTACCTATCGGCGCGATAACGAGCAAGATGGACGGCAAAAAGTGCGTAGAGATGGGCGATATGACGCAGGCGGGCGCAGTGGCATTTAGCGACGACGGCCTGCCAGTAGCTAGCAGCGACGTGATGAGATACGCGCTTGAATACTCAAAGCACTTCGGTAGCTTCGTCATCAACCACTCTCAGGACTGCTCGCTATGCCGCGGCGGCCATATGAACGAGGGCCGCGTCTCGGCGATACTAGGCATCAAAGGCATGCCGCGCGAGCAAGAAGAAATCATGGTCTCGCGCGATCTGCTACTAGCCAAGCTCACGGGCGGTCACATCCATATCGCGCACGTTAGCTCCGAGTGGTCGCTAAAGCTCATCGCTCAGGCTCGCGCGGCCGGCATAAACGTGACCTGCGAGGCAACTCCGCACCACTTTACATACACCGAGGACGAGCTGCTAGGATATGATACGAACTTTAAAATGTCGCCGCCGCTTCGCACAAGATCAGACGTAGACGCGATTAGAG
>CAURKB010000068.1:0-10966 GCA_963525315.1 uncultured Campylobacter sp.
TTAAGCATTGAAATTTACGGCGGGATTTTCGAGCTGGACGAGATAACAAACGAGATAATAAAACAAAATCCGCGTCTGCAAACTAGCGAATTTCGTCAAAGTCAAAATCAAAAAGCCACGACTTATTTTATAAAATTTACGGGCGATTTGTCCGTCAAAAACGAAGAGGAAAAAGTTAAACTAAGCACGCTCGTTAGCGAGCCCGATTTTAGCGAGCTAGATACTAAAAAATTAGAGCCCGTATGCGGCGAAAGTAGCGGATTTAACGTTGATTTAAATAGCGTATTTTTATCCACCGCGCCTTGGGCGACGGCAAATTTTAGCAAACCGCAAAATTTAGATTATAAAAATTTCGAAGCTCTAAAAGATAGCATAAAAGCCCAGATAGAAGCGCTAGGCAAAAACGAACGAAGTCTGGGCGAAATGGTAAAATTTATCCACGGCGAGTTTAAAAAGCAGTTAAATTCGCCGTTAGTAAGCGACGATCTTCGCGTAAATATCTGCCTAGAAAGCGGCGTAAAAAGTAGCAGCGATTTACTCAATAGCTTTTATCTGGACGAGATTAGCATAGCTCTAAAAGAGGGCTTAAATAATAAAAATTTGCAAACTATTTTTGACGAAACGAGCGAAAACGATATAAAAATAGGGCGCGTAGATATGAGAGATAGCGCGAATTTCGGTACCGTTTTTTCGATGCTAGAACCCAAAAACTACCCGCTAGGCGCGTTTGCTAGCGAATATATGCTAATTTACTCGCAACAAATCGCCGTAAATAATATAATGAAGCTTTTTAACGAGAAAAAAGGCGGCATTTATAGCGTAAACGGGCCTCCGGGCACGGGCAAAACGACGCTCTTAAAAGACGTGGTTGCAGGCGTGATCGTGGAGCGGGCAAAGGTTTTAGCTACACTAAAAGAAGACGAAATTTTCGAGCGCGGCGTTAAGCTAGACGGTAGCCAGTACCCAGACTTTTATCCGCTAAATCCCAAGCTAAAAGGCTTTGAGATCGTCGTGGCCTCGTGCAATAACAAAGCCGTAGAAAACATAAGCGCAGAGTTGCCTAAGCTTGATAGCGTAGATAAGGCGTATTTGAGCGAGCTTGATTATTTTAGGGTGCAGGCTACGAGGCTGCTATCGGCGGGCGCCTGGGTAGAGTGCCAAAAAAGCCAAATTTCGCAGCCTGCCTGGGGGCTAATCTGCGCCACGCTAGGCAATAGCGGCAACGTAAGCGATTTTAAAGAAAACTGCCTAAACGACTTTTTTATCAATCAAAACCACCCGGAATTCGACGTTTTAAAAACGCAAGGCGCGATAACGAGCTTTAACGATAAATTTAAGGTCGACGGGCTCGTAAATTTACTCAAATTCGGCAAACAAAGCTATGATTTTAAACTAGCGCAAAAAGAATTTAACGAAGCGCTGAATACCGTAAATACGCTACTGGCTCTACTAAATTTCTCTACGCAAAAGTCGCTAAGCGCCAGACAAAGTAAAGAGGAGCGCGAAAATAGCTCGCCTTTTATGGCGGAAAACGGTATAAAAACCGCCGTCGCTCAGGCTAGAATAAACGTCTTTATAAAAGCGCTAAATTTACATAAAGCCGCTATCTGGTCGCAAAAGACGAAATCGGGCGCAAATTTGGCGGCGTTTTGCGATCTGGGTAAATTTAAAAAGAAAGAGCAGGCAAGGGAAATTTTAAAATCGCTATTTTTCGTCGTTCCCGTCGTTAGCTCGACGTTTGCCTCTTTTGGGCGGTTTTTTAGCGATTTTGGCGAAAACGATATCGGACTTTTGCTAGTAGACGAGTCGGGTCAGGCAAATATCTCAAACGCCGTAGGCGCGCTATATCGCTCCAAAACGGTGGTAATAGTAGGCGACCCGTTGCAACTAGAACCGGTGGTAACTTTGCCCGAAAATTTAAACGACGTGCTGCTTGGATATACTGGGGCGTCTAGGGAGTTTAACGTAGCGACCACATCGCTGCAAGCATGCGTGGATAAAACTCAAAAAATAGGCGCTTATATCGGTCAAACCTGGGTCGGCTCGCCGCTCATCGTGCATAGACGCTGCGATAATCCTATGTTTAACGTCGCAAACGAGACGACCTACGACGGCGCTATGGTCTGGGGTAAAGGCAAAAATAAAAACTCGCTCGCCAAAGCGGTAAGCTGCTGGATAGATATAAAAACGAGCGTTTGGAGCGGCAACGGCAGTGAGGCTGAGCTGGCGGCGGCAGATCAAATTTACGAATCGCTAAAAACGCTAATCGGCGCAAACGCGAGCGAACATATAAAAATCATAACGCCGTTTACCGACGTCGTAAAGCAAAGCGCGGCCTTGCAGAAACAAGGCAAGATACGAATCAGGGCAAACACTATCCACACCATGCAAGGCCAAGAAGCCAAAGTCGTTATCTTTATCCTAGGCGGAGCTAGCGCGGGCGCAAGAGCATGGGCGTCGGCAAAGCCGAATTTACTAAACGTGGCTCTAACGCGCGCCAAAGAGTATATCTATATCGTCGGCGACAAGGACGCATGGGGCGGATTAAACTATTTTAGCGTTGCGGCTAGAGAAATTTAAGAATAGAAATTTAAACGAAATAGCGATAAAATTATAATTTAAAATTTAAAGGAGCCCAAATGTCAAATATCTTAATCATAGGCGCGGGCGGCGTGAGCCAAGTCGCGACCGTAAAATGCGCGATGAACGCGGACGTTTTTAGCAAGATCACGCTTGCTAGCCGCACCAAAAGCAAGTGCGACGCGATCGCTAAGTTTATAAAAGACCGCCTGGGCGTGCAAATTGGCACCGCCCAGATCGACGCGGACGATACCGAAGCCGTAGTCGCGCTCATCAAAAAAACGGGCGCCGATTTGCTTTTAAACGTCGCGCTGCCCTATCAAGACCTAACTCTCATGGACGCATGCTCTCGCGCCGGCATCCCATACATCGACACCGCAAACTACGAGCACCCCGACACCGCCAAATTTGAATACAAGCTGCAGTGGGCGAAGGACGGCGAGTTTAAAGCCGCAAACACGATGGCGCTGCTGGGAAGCGGCTTTGATCCGGGCGTGACCAATGTATTTTGCGCATACGCGCAGCAAAATCTCTTTGACGAGATCCATGAAATCGACATCCTAGACTGCAACGCAGGCGATCACGGCTATCCGTTTGCGACAAATTTCAACCCAGAGATAAATTTACGTGAAGTGAGCGCAAAAGGTCGCTACTGGGAGCGCGGCGAGTGGAAAGAAACCGAGCCGATGCAGATAATGTTCAAATGGGACTACCCAAAAGTCGGCGTCAAAGATAGCTACCTGCTCTACCACGAGGAGCTTGAAAGCTTAGTTAAAAACATCAAAGGACTAAAACGAATCCGCTTTTTTATGACCTTCGGACAGAGCTACCTCACGCATATGAAGTGCCTAGAAAACGTCGGCATGCTGCGCATCGACGAGGTCGAGCATAACGGCGTAAAGATCGTGCCGATACAGTTTCTAAAGACCTTGCTACCTGACCCTGCGAGCCTCGGTCCTCGCACGAAGGGCAAAACTAACATCGGCTGCGTGATACGTGGCTTAAAAGACGGCAAAGAGCGCCAAGTCTATATCTATAACGTCTGCGATCACGAGGCTTGCTACGCCGAGACGGGCGCGCAGGCGGTGAGCTACACCACAGGCGTGCCCGCGATGATCGGCTCGATGATGGTCGCAAAGGGCATTTGGAGCGGCAAGGGCGTCTTTAACATGGAAAATTTCGATGCCAAGCCTTTCATGGACGAGCTAAATAAGCAGGGGTTGCCGTGGGAGATGATAGAGATGAAGCCTGGCGAAAGATACGAAGTCTAAATTAAGGCTTGTCTTTTTCTACTTATACTTCGTTGGTTTTAAATTTTGCTCGGTCTTTACCCACTCGGTAACTCCCGTCACAAAATTTAAAACCGCCTCGTCTAAGCGAAAAATACTTCGCCTGATTTTTATTAAATTTAATCTTGGGACGAAATTTACTTCTTCTATTTAGCTACGAGCATAGCGACATAGAAAACATTTAAAATCATCTCACGATACTTCGCCTTATAATCTTGCATTTAAATTTTACTCGGTCACGTATTTCATATACGCTTCCGTCATAAAATTTAAATCCGCCTTGATTAAGGCAAAAATACCGCGCTTTGCTCTACTGCATTTAAATTTCTAGTTTAAATTTTGCACCGCTTACATTCAAATTTTACATCAAATTTAATTTAAGCTTCCACGCCGAAAAGCGTTTAAATTTAGCTATAATCACGCCAATTTTATCAAAACAAATTTGAGTAAATTTAAAGCTCTCAATCTCCAGTCGCGCAAACCCTGCGCCCACTCAAATAATAACAAAAGGAAAAATTTGAACTCTTCAAAAACTTCACTATCTTTTTTAGTCGTCCTAAGTGCGCTTATGGCGTGTACATCGCTATCTACGGACGTATATCTGCCCGCTATGCCTACGATGGAGCGGCAGCTGCACGGAGACTCGGAGCTCACGATAACGGGCTTTTTGATTGGCTTTGCTATCGCGCAGCTCGTCTGGGGGCCTATCAGCGATAGAACCCGGCGTAAAATCTCGCTTTTCATCGGTATGGCGCTCTTTGCGATCGGATCAGATAGGATGTGCGATGTCGGACACCATGGCTAGTGTCGTGTTCTGGCGCGTGTTTCAGGCTGTGGGCGCGTGCGTAGGAACGATGTTAAGCCGGGCCAAAATCGTAAAAAAGCGATCTTTTCGGTAGCTCGCAGGCCGCACAGATGCTCTCTACGCTAGTTATCATCATGGCGGTAGCTTGGGTAGCGGGTCCGTTACCAGGCGGCGCGATACTGGAGTTCGGCTCTTGGCACGGGATATTTTGGCTGATGGCGCTAGCTAGCGCGGTTATGTTTGCGATGATTTTTTCTCTGCCAGAGACCTTGCCGCCGCAAAAGCGCTCCACAAAGCCCATCGTATCGTCTTTTAGAAACTATCTAAGATTATTGCAAGACGCCAAATTTATGCGATACACTCTTAGCGTGACGTTTGCTTGCGTTGCCGCCTATGCCTTTATCACGGGCTTTGTCTATATCGATTATTTCGGCATTCCTAGCAAATACTACGGATTTTTATTCGGCATAAACATCATGGGCGTTATGGCGCTAAGTTTCGTAAACAAAAAGCTAGTAAAGCGCTATGCGCTAAACCGCCTACTCATAGTCTCCACGCTCGTAGCCGCGCTTGCTGCCAGCGTGCTGTTTGCGTTTGCGTTTTTCAAAACGGGCGGCGTTCTTGGCGTGATAATCCCGATGTTTTTCGTTTTTAGCATGAACGGCATCATCGCTTCTTGCTCCAATGCCGCCGCTCTTGATAGCGTGCCGCAGGAGATGAAGGGCTCGGCCGCTGCGCTCATCGGCTCGCTGCAATACGGCAGCGGCATCCTCTCATCGGCGATGCTTGCGGCGTTTTCTGCGGGTACGCCGTGGACGATGTCTTGGATAATAGCCCTGTTTGTTTGGTTAAGCGCACTCGCGGCGTATTTTAATAAATAAATTTAGCCTTGCGGGTTTGATTCAAATTTTAATCAAATTCGCAAATTTTGGGTCGCCAAAGCCAAGAAACAAATTTGACGCCGACGGCCTAGCCAAATTTTACTTTTTCTTATTTTCGCTTTTTTGCGCGTTTAGCGTCTCAAATTTCTGCTTTAAAATTTTAAAAATTTCGCGCATCGTATATCACGGCGTCATCGTCGCCGGTAGGCTGCACGAGGCCGTATGCTAGCTCGCGGTCTAGCCCGCTTTTTTAAATTTAACGTTTAAAACGCCAGTTTTACGGACCGCGCAAACGCCCGTTTGCTTTATAAATTTGCTTCCTTGCAAAACAGGCCGGTTAATGAGCAAAACCGGCCGAATTTGATCTAAAAAGGTAAAACTACTCCGCCGCCTGCGGTTTGTTTGACTACGTTATCTTCGCGTCCGCCCGCGTCGGTGCCGACCTTTGGCGAGCCGATATTAGAGCCTTGGACTAGGCGGCAGATATCGCCGGCCTTAGCACTGCCTGAGACTAGCTTTAGATAGCTCATCTTAGGCGTTACGCGCGTAACCTCGGCCTTAGCGGTCATGGTCTCTTCTTTTCCGACGACTTCTTTGGTGTACGGGTCGATTACCGTTTGACCTAGAGAATACACCTCATAAACGTCTCCTTGCCTTAAATTTTGCGCGATAAGTATCTCATCGCCGGAGACGCTAGAGATTTTTAGCGGGTAGATACTAGCTATGATTTCATCGGTTACGGCTTTTGCTATGTCTTGGACGGCTAGAGCGTAGGCATGGTCGCCTTTGACGCTAAAACTAGCGGCTATATCGTTTGAAAATTTAACCTGCCTAGTCGCCATAGCTAGCACTCTGTAGTGGATACGCACGCTAGCCTTTTTGCCGCTTGCCTTGCCCGTAGTTATGGTGCTTGCCTTGCCTTCGCTAAGGCTAAATTCCTCCAAATCAAAAACCAAGAGATAATCCGCGCCCAGCACGTTTCCTAGCTTCAAAAGCTCCTCTTTTTCGGCATTGCCGCTGCTAAGTACGGCTTTTTCTCGGTAATACGCATCGCTGTTTTCCCTATCTAAAACCGTAAATTTACGCGTCTTGGTTATCGCCGTTACCAAAGAGCGAGTTATGTCGTCCGCAACTCGGATACTGCTTTTGTATTCGCCGTTTACCTCAAACGAAAAATCCGATACGTAGCCCGGCATAACCGCTAGCCTGCGGCGATTATTCGGATCAAGGCCGGGAGTTTTATATTTTTTTGAGACGCTGGTTTTTTTGATCTCTACGGCAACGTTATAGCCGTCCGGAGTTCTTACGTTTTTTAAAACCTCATACGAGTCAAATCTCCCGCCGGTTTGCTTTGAAATTTGATCGCTATAAATTTTTTCAAAATCCCTATCTTTACCGTCTTGAATCGAACTCGTCAGCATAAAGGTACTAGCGCTTAGCTTTACGCCGTTCATCCTACCGACGGCATCGGCTAGAGCTTTACTTAAAGCCTCGTCGTAGCTGGCCCCGTAACCTTCGCCGTTAGCGGTGCTTACATTGGTTTTTGTTATAACTTCGGCATTTAGCAAAGATACGAAAAGAGTAAAAGCAAAAATTATCTTCTTCATGACCGCCGCCTAAAAATCGTCTACGCTTAGATTATTGCTTTTCTTGACTCCGGGAGTCGCTTTTTTATTACTTTTTTTCTCGTTAGTTTGAGTTTTTGGGTTAAATTTTTCATTCGCCGCCTCAATACTATCTCTTGAGTAATATCTAATTACGCCCACGACCTCGTAGTCGTCTTTATCCACGCTCCAACTTCTTACGTCTTCGATGCCGCGTAAATTCATAGACGATGAACTACTAAATTCCTGCGACATCTCTTTTATGATGGCATTTGTTTTTTTCTTTTCCGGCGCATTATAGTTCGTAACCTCGTTTTCTCTCGCAGCCTTTATCATAGCTTGTACGGTTTTTTGCTGCACCTTAGTGTCTTTGATAAAGGCATTAACGTTAGAATTTAAAAAATTAGACATAAATTTATCCGCCATACCGCGAGCTCTTTCGCTGCTTTCCTTTCGGTAGTCTGCGTTCATCCCTTCTTCTTTCATAAAAGAATCCATACCGTAAGCTAGTAAACTAGGGCGGCAGTTTTCGTTGTAGAAATATTTCAATCCAAAGGTGCTTAAAAGCTCTTCGTCGCTAAGCGCATCGGCTACGTCCGTAGGATCTTTACATTGCTCTTTATTTTCCGTCTTTTTAGATTGTCTGCCTTGTTTTAAATCCCTTGCTAATTGGATGGATTTTTCCGTAGTGTAGGCTAATACGCCTATTTCGATTTCGCCGTTATCTTTAGTAACGATAAAATTTGCATACGGTACAAGACCTTCTATGCTATCAAAACCGCTTTTAACAAAGCCGTCCGAATAAGCCTTGTTAAATATATCTTTACTTACTTCGACCTCTAGCCTTTTTTTCTCCGCCTCCGGCTTATCTTGTACGGCTTTAGAGATTATACCAAATACCATGCCAAACACTCCGTCCATGTCTTGTTCGGCTTGCATTTGGGTTAATTTTTCGTCTGATTCCTTTTTTAACTCATCTTGCAAAATCGTATCCGGTACGGTTTTATTATAGTAGCTATAAGCTTCTTTAACGGCGACACTACCGGCCTTTGACAACGCGACCTGAGCCTTTAGCTCTAAAATAGCTTGATTATAAGCGCTAGTTAGATAATCATAATACTGCGGATCGTCGGTTCCTACGTCTATAGACGCCGTTTGTTTGTAGACGGTTGCTTTTATTCCGTTTTTCTTGGCTTTTTGCTTTAGTTCTTTTTCGGCATCGTTTAGTAGCTTTTGCATATTTTCTTTTTTAGGTTTTTGTGCGTCGTTTACCGTTTGGGATATCTTTTGATCGTCTATGCTTTCTAGTTGTTCGCTTTGTTCATTTGCTTCTTGCGCATAACTTAAATTTAACGTCAAAGCCGCAGCTACCGCCAAACTTAAAAATTTGATATTCATATTTTTCCTTTAGTTACCAGCTTACGCTTTTGTTTGAACCGATTTTATTTATATTTATCTCGTCTTCCCAGAATGCTAGACCGGTTTGCAACTGAGTCAAAGTAAGCTGAAAATAATACTCCACTAGCTGTTTATTGTCCGTGGTTTTTATATTTCGCTGTATTATCTTGCCAGATAAGCTCATATCAGGGGCCAATAGAGTGCCTTTTTTAGCTATAGTATTTTGGGCAAATTCGTCGTTTTCCCTAAGCTCTCTTACGTCGTGAGACATCGTATCCTCTGCCCCTCCGGCGGCGACTGCGGTAGTTATTACGGCTTTACCGCTTTTTAGCATAGCGATGCGGATTTTTTTGGTTAGTAAAGCCGTGTCGATGCGCTGGGTCGTATCGTTTATGACCTTGCCCATAGCTACGACGTAACGTCCGCCGCCGGGTCTTTCTAGAGATCCGCTAGATAGCAGGCTTTCCACGGCGTCGCTTGCGGCCTTTTCAAAGTCGGTATGATCTATACCCATCGTTATAGGCTCGGCGTCTTTTACTTTAGAGCCGTTTTGCATATAGCCGCTCGTAGCGCATCCGCTAAATATCGCAGCTATGACGGCTACGGAAAATAAAGTCTTTTTCATTATTTACTCCTTAGTTTTTAAATTCGTATCTATTTATGGTCTTGATATCTTTATCGTCGCTATCCGGGGTCGTTATGCGTAGCTTATAATTAACCGCTTTATCGCTAGGCGAAACGGCTCTGACGTTAAAGTCCCTTTTGCTCTGCACGACTACTCTTTTCCATTTCGTAGTTATGTTTGTGATTAAAAAGCCGTCTTTATCAAACCAATCTACCTTATAAAGCAGGTCTTTGTTAAAAGACGATTCGTTTTTAAATCTAGCCTCGACCTCCATCATACCGCCGTTAGTGAAGCGGTCGTTTAGGCTTTGCAGCGATAAAAAGCTATTTACCGAGCTATCCTCGATATCTAGGTGCGGGCTTGCTTTAGGCTCTTTTGACGAGCAGCCTATGAGCAATAAGCTAAGCGCAAAAAGCGCAAATTTTTTCATTTTATTTCCTTTCATAGTAAATTTCGTTTAGGCTAATATTGCCAGGCGTTAGAGATTTTATATAGATAATAGCATTTAGTCCCTCTTTTAGGGTTATATTTTTAACAGGCTTTGCGTCGTTTGTTACTATTTGTAAAATTTGCCCTTTATTCTCGACTCTTAGGCTTTGAAAGTCGCGCGGCAGAGTACTCCAGTATCTGACGTCCGATTTATTGGTAATTGCCGAATATAAACCGGCCGCTATCGTTCCTATATCTCCGGCTGCTTCTCTAGCTCCGTAGCTAAGCGCCGCTTTGGTTATTGCTCTTGCTACGGTTCTGGTTACGCGAACGGGCATTTGGTCTTTAAATTCGGTTCTTACCACGGCGTCCATATCGGCTATCTGGATGGTAGGCTCGCCGTTTACTTTTATAAATTCATACGAACTAGCGCTTTGATCCAGCGTCGGCAAGGCTATGCCTACGTGAGGCACGTGCATGGTGGCTATAAAAAGCGGTATGTCGTATCTGAGCTCTTTTCTAGCGATAGTTTGGCCGTTTTCGTATATGACCCAAACGTATTTAGAGAGATTTTTATGTCCATTTTTAGAAAAGTAGCTATCTATAAGCGCCATATCTTTTCTAACTTGCGGATTTTTACTATCCATCAGCAGGGTTTCTTTTAGTAAATCTCGCGATTTTTCGTAGTTGCCGTCCATAAAGAAAAATATACCGGCTAAATACGAAGTAAACGGATTTATAAAATTAGGCAAGGCTCTAAAATCGCCTATCGAACTCTCGTATGAGGATAGTATCGCCGAAATTTGCGAGTCGTTTTGAGATTTTTGATCGTTTTGCTCTACTTTGGCGTCTTTTTCCAGTTCGTCTTTAGCCTTTTGCAGCTGCTTGGCATACATATCTTTAGCTCGCCTTTGTCTATCTATGGCTCTGTTTAGCTCTACTCTGGCGCTATCGTAATCTTTCATAGACATAAAGTCTAACGATTTATAAATATTGGTCATAACGCGCTCATAATAATACCCCTCGTAATCAAGCGTATTTTCATTTACTAAAGCCGAACCTATCTCGGCTCCTACCGCAGATAGCGCGCCTTTTTCGTCTATATCTTCTTTATATTTTGACTCGGCTACGTCAAAATAATAAACGCTAGCGTTAAAGTCTCCGCACTGTCTAAGCAACGCGCCTGCTTGATTTGCCGAAAGTACGGCATCGTCGCTTTTTGCGATCTTGTTTTTTTGCTCAGTTACGTCGCAAACTCCGTCGGCAAATTTTTTAGAATAAGCCGCGATGCCGTCTTGATGGCCGGTTACCGCCGCACAGCCTACAAACGATACGAAAATAATACAGCCCATAAC
>CAURKB010000069.1:0-10957 GCA_963525315.1 uncultured Campylobacter sp.
CGCGCGCCTGCTTGCTCGTAGCTAAAAACCACATCGTACTGCGCGCCGAAGTCAAAAACCTCCCGCTAAAAAGCCGCAAACTGCTTGGACGAAAATTTAGAATTTATATCGTTGGCGCTCGTGATGACGTGCAAATTTTGGATCTTTCGCCCGTCTTTAAATATCTCAAAATCCTTAAATTTTACCTCGCCCGCGTTTGCGTTAAACTCGATGCTAACGGGATTTGCCGTGATCTTGCACTCAGGGAATGGGTCCGGGATCTCGCCGCTAAAATAGGGCGTCACGGCAGTAGCGTCGGGAAATTTAACGAAAGGCTTGCTAGAGCCGGTGAAATTATCAAATTTAGCGTCTTTTATTTTTAGATTTTTATCTGCGCAGACGTTGGTATAAAACCGCCCCGCGCCCGTATCGCTCGCACCCCTAGCGCAAAAGGCGTTAAGCCTAGAGTTGCCCATCTCAAAGACGAAGGCGTTAAATTTATCCTTGGACGCGAGCGCGTAGCCGACCTCGTCGACGCTCAAATTTAAAAACGCGAATCGGTGATAAATCGCCGAAAATAGCCCGTCCACCGCCTCTTTAAAGTCGCTTTTATAAGCGATGTTTTCAAGCACTAGAGTTGATTTGTAGCCCACGGCTAGAGCTCTGTCGGCCGGAGTCGCGCCGCTAAATTTCGCCCGTACGGCCGTCTCGTCGTGCCCCATGTATTCGTTTTGGGCGCTATAGTCGGCGTGATTTTTGGCGGCTTGGCTTAAAATTTGATTTGGTTTTAGACCAGAGAGTCCGGAGCCGCGACGGTACTCGTTTAGATACGCGACTGCATCGGAGTCGGGAACAAAAGAAAACTCGGGCTGCTTGGCGGACTTTAGCGCAGAGCTTTGACCCTGTCCGCCCAAGATATCGCAACCAGAGAGAAAAAAGGCGCAGGCTAAAAGGCTAAATTTAAGCCCGCATTTTACAGAGTAAATTTTCAACCAGCGCCCTTTAAATTTAAGCCTTAGGGCCCGCTTTTGCGTATTCTACGCCCTCTTTTACGTCCTCGTAGCGTTTAAAATTCGCCTCAAACATGCTCGCTAGTTTATCGCGAGTCGCGACGTATTCGTCCTTGTTTTCCCACGTATTGATCGGATTTAGCAGCTTCGTCTCGACGCCTGCGAGCTCTTTTGGGATCGCGAGGTTAAATTTCTCGAAATTTTCAAATTCACACTTTTTGATACTGCCGTCTAGGATCGCGTTTATGCACGCGCGCGTAGCTTTGATACTCATTCGCTTGCCCACGCCGTACGCGCCGCCGCTCCAGCCAGTGTTTACGAGATAGACGCTGACGTTATGTTTATCGATCTTTTCGCCCAGCAGCTTAGCGTAAACGGTCGGGTGTAGCGGCATAAACGGCTCGCCAAAGCACGCGCTAAATGTCGCTACAGGCTCGGTGATACCGCGCTCGGTGCCTGCGACTTTGGCCGTATAGCCGCTTAGGAAATAATACATAGCCTGCTCTTTAGTAAGCTTTGCGACCGGAGGCAAAACGCCGAACGCGTCGGCGGTTAGGAAGATGATGTTTTTCGGATGGCCGCCCGCAGAGCTTGGCTCGTAGTTATCGATATGATAGATCGGGTAGCTAACGCGGGTGTTTTCGGTCTTGCTGCCGTCTTTGTAGTCCACGACGCCAGCCTCATCTGCGACCACGTTTTCAAGCAGCGCGTCGCGTTTGATCGCGGCGTAAATTTCAGGCTCGCTGCTCGGATCTAAATTTATGCACTTCGCGTAGCAGCCGCCCTCGAAGTTAAATATCCCTTCATCGTCCCAGCCGTGCTCATCGTCGCCGATTAACTTGCGGTTTGGATCGGTTGATAGCGTCGTTTTGCCCGTGCCGCTTAGACCAAAAAATAGCGCCGTGTCGCCATCTTTGCCCACGTTTGCCGAGCAGTGCATGCTTAGCTTGCCCTCAAGCGGCAGCCAGTAGTTCATCATAGAAAAAATGCCCTTTTTCATCTCGCCGCCGTACCATGTGCCGCCGATAACGGCGACGTTTTCCTCGACGTTAAAGATAACGAAAACGTCGGAGTTTAGCCCCTGCTCTTTGCACTCTTCGTTTTTGCATTTGCACGCGTTGTAAACGACGAAATCAGGGCTAAATTTAGCCAGCTCCGCCTCGCTTGGACGGATGAACATATTTTTAACGAAATGCGCCTGCCACGCGACTTCGGTTACGAAGCGGACCGATTTTTTGCTCTTTTCGCTAGCGCCGCAAAATGCGTCCTGGATAAAGATTTCCTTACCGCTTAGTTGGGCTTTTGCCTTAGCTAAAAGCTTATCGAAAAGTTCTTTTGAGATAGGCTGATTTACCTTGCCCCAAGCGATATATTTTTGGCTCGGGTCTTGCTTTACGAAGTACTTATCCTTTGGGCTGCGACCCGTAAAGATGCCGGTATCGACCATAAAGGTACCGTTGCTTGACACGCGTCCCTCGCCCATAGCCTTTTCAAGCTCGAAAAGCTCGTCGTAGCTTAGGTTGTGGTTGATTTTTTTGATATCCTTAAGACCTAATTTTTCTATTTCGTTTACCATTTTTCTTCCTTTTTTGGATTAAATTTTCGCTAAAATTTGACCGTTTGCTACGGTTTGTCCTTGCTGTACCTCGATAGACGTTACCAGCCCGTCTTTTGGGGCGTTTACGTCTATTTCCATCTTCATGGCCTCTAGCACGAACATCCTTTGCCCCTTTTTCACGCTATCGCCCACTGCGACTAGGATTTTAAACACGTTTCCAGGAAGCGTGCTTTTCACCGGCTCGCCGCTGCCGCCGGTCGTTTTGGCCGGAGAGAGCTCCGGAGGCGGCATGTGCGCTACGCTTGCGGGTTTTACGCTTTTTATCTCGGCTTTGCCGTCAGCGTCCGCGACCTCGACGTCAAATTTTTTGCCGTTTACGGTGACGCTGTATTTTTCGTTTATCGGAGTTTTCGCGCGAGGGGTCGGCACGCTCGTTTCGCCCGCGTTTGAGGATTTTTTTCGGATATTTACTTTGCCTTCGCCTTTTAAAAATGCGATGCCTTTTTCCTTGCACGCCGCAGCGATAAAGATATTTTCCTCGCTAGGTTCGATTCCCTCTTTTTTGAGTAGCTCGCGCGTAAATTTAAGCGACTTGCTCTCGTCTTTATCCGCGATATCCATGGCGTGTTCTTTGGTTGGCTTTAAATTTAACTGCTCGCTAGCTAGCTTAACCACGCTCTTATCGGGCTCTACGGGCGTTTTGCCAAAGTAGCCTAGCACCATTTTGCCGTAGCCTTCGGCGATCTTTTTCCATGGGCCAAACATCACGTTATTAAACGCCTGCTGGAAATAAAACTGACTAACCGGCGTCACGCTCGTGCCGTAGCCGCCTTTTTGTACGACTTCGCGCATAGCAAGGATAACTTCGGGGAATTTATCCAAGATATTATTATCGCGCATCATTTGGGTATTTGCCGTTAGCGCGCCGCCCGGCATCGGGCTAAACGGGATGAGCGGGCTAACCTGCACGGCCTCAGGCGGCAGGAAATAGTCTTTCAAGCATTCACTGAGCACGCTTTCGTATTTTAAGATTTTCTCCACGTCAAGCCCACCCAGATCGTAGTTTTTGCCCTTAACGGCATGCAGCATCGTTAGGATATCAGGCTGGCTGGTGCCGCCGCTAACAGGGCTTGCGGCTAGATCTATGCCGTCTGCGCCAGCCTCTAGAGCGGCCATATAGCAAGCGACGCTAACGCCTGCGGTTTCGTGAGTGTGGAGTCTGATGTGGGTATTTTGAGGGAGGAGTTTGCGAGCCATTTTGATGGTCTCATATACTTTTTGCGGACTAGAGGTGCCGCTGGCGTCCTTGAAACAAACGCTGTGATACGGTATGCCCGCGTCTAAAATTTCGCGCAAAATCCGCTCGTAAAACGCCACGTCGTGCGCGCCCGAACAGCCCGCAGGCAGATCCATCATCGTGACGACCACTTCGTGCTTTAGTCCGTGGTGAGCGATGCGTTCGCCCGAATATTTTAAATTTTCCACGTCGTTTAGCGCGTCGAAGTTTCGTATCGTGGTCGTGCCGTGCTTTTTAAAGAGCTTTGCGTGCAGATCGACCAGCTCGCGACTACCCGTATCTAGCGTCACGGTGTTTACGCCGCGGCTTAGAGTTTGCAGGTTTGCCTCGGGCCCGACGGTTTCGCGAAATTTATCCATCATCGCAAACGCATCTTCGTTCAAATAAAAATAAAGGCTCTGAAACCGCGCCCCGCCACCAAACTCAAAGTGCGTTATACCGGCCTCTTTAGCCGCGCTAACCGCGGGCAGAAAATCAGCCATCGCCACGCGCGCGCCGAAAACCGACTGAAAGCCGTCTCTAAAGGTAGTATCCATAACGTCTATAAATTTTTTCGCCATTTTGCCGCCTTATAAAATTTCAAAATCGTGCTAATTTTACCTTGTTTTAGATTAAGTGGATATAATAAATCAAAGCATTATCACAAAAATGTTTAGCAAGGGGAGCAAATGCAAGAGCGCACGCTAGAAGAGCTATATAAAAAGCTAAAAGAATTCGATAGATTAGCCGATAAAGAAGAGTTTTTGTTTTACGAGATAAGAGACGCCGTAGATGCGCGGGATTTGGCGTTTGCCGCGCAAATTTGCGACTTTGTTTTAAACGACGATTTTGAAAAATTCGGCGCATTTTTAAGAACCAGAGCGCTAATGTGGCTCACGGACTATATCGCGCAAAATTTAAAAGAAAACGAGAGCGAGTATCCGAATTTTGACGACTTTGTAGACTGCCTGTGGAAATTTAAATGGATCGTCTCGGGCGTCGCTAAAAGCTCGGCGATAGAAAAAGAGCTCATAGACGAGGCAAACGTGGCGATGGCGTTTTACTACGAGCGCATGGAGCTCTCGCTGGCGGCCTACTACAAGGCCTTGATGAATCAAAACATCGACATGGGCGATACTAGAGAAGCAAAGGCAAACTACGAGCTGTGGAAAAAGCTCGCCAAAGACGATATGGCCGACTGCGAAGCGTGCGAGGCATCGGACGAGATCGCGTATCTGTGCTTTGTCGGCGAGTATGAGGCCGCGCTAAGCCTAGCCGCGCCGATACTCTCAGGCAAGCTAACCTGCGCCGAAGTGCCCCACACGACATACGCGCCGATACTTTTTAGCATGATTAAAACAGGCAAGATCGAAGAGGCAAAAGCCCTTTTACCAAAGGCCGCGGCGACGATCGAGTCAAATCCTCGCGTCATAAACATGGTCGCGCCGCTAATCGAGATCGCCGTTAGACTGGGCGAGCGCGAGACGGCGCTAAATTTGGCGCGCAAGCACTCTGCGGCGATCCTTGAGGGCAACGACGATCTAAACGACCTACGATTTTTCATCGCAGTTAGCGCGTTTGGCGACGAAAACGACTACAAAACGGCTTTGGAGCTGGCGGGCAAATTTGACGCCAGAAACGGCAATACCTACTACTCGGACTACCTGAACAAATTTTACGCGGAGTTTGGTTTTTAGCTTTTGCGGGTTAAATTTGGCTTTAAATTCGGCAAATTTGACCGAGATAAATTTAGCAAATTTTACTCGCCGAGACCCGCATCTCGACGATAGTAAATTTGGCTTGGTTAAAATTTGGCGTTGCGAGTTTGGCTTCCTTGCGTAAAAAACAACCGTTTGAGGTTGTTTTTTACTTTTTATAAAGGGGGTGGGGGCTCGAATTACGCTCTGCTTGCAGTTGCGAGGCAAAGCCGAAGCAAAAGAGCCCCCCCCTTTAACGATCCCCTCCCCCTACGACGCTTTTAAGGTGGCGACATGGCTTTGCTGACGCAAAGCGTCACGGGTTTTTAGTTAAATTTAAGCGTAACAAATTTAGCATTTTCAAGATACGGGTCTCGGTGCGTCAAATTTGAAGCCAATTTTACAAATTTGTAAAATTAGCCTCAAATTTGAATACAAAACGACGAGGCGAAGTATCGTGAGATGATTTTTGGGGTTGTGTAGATAAAATTGAGCGTAGGCTAGACGTGTAGTCTGCCGAGCTAAATTTTATCAAACTCCGCAAAAAGCACTCGCGAGACAAGCCGAAGCAAGCAAATTTAAGCTAGATTTTTGCCGTTATTTTCCAGGCCTAGTCAGCTCATAGACGAAATTTATCTCCTTGCTCTCGTTTGGCTTAAGCGCGAATTTCCACGTCACCTTGCCCTCTTTATCCAGTTCGCTCTCTTTGGGGTCGTTTTTCATGCTTACGCTTACGCTCTCGTGCGCGCTAACTGGCGCTCGCTCCTGCAAGACCACGTCCCACGCGAGTTTAGAGCCGTTTTTTACGATAAATTTATAGCCCTGCGAGATTTTATTTTTCGAGCCGAAAAACGACTCTTTCGTAAATTCGCCGTTATTTTCCTTTTTTACGGACACAAGCTCGTTTTTACCGAAAAACTCCTCGGCCTCCTCGCCTGCAGCGTAGCCTACGTATCTTTTGCCGATATTTACGTCGCCGATTTTAAACTCCGCGTCCGAGCTCTCTACGCTTCGTTCAGGCTTAAATTTAGCTCTAACGTATGCGTTTGCTCCGCCGTATCCGTCGATAACTAGGTCAAATTTCGCGTCAAGGCTTTGGTTGTCGTAGCTAAAGCTCTTTTCCTCGCCCGCTTTTAGACTTACGTTATCGATGCGCCAAGTATTTGCAAGCTCGTTTTGGACGTTGCTAGCCTCCGTCTCTTTAGCGTAATTACGGGATACTTGCTTTGCCTTTTTCATCGGCGTAACTGCGGCTCTATCGTAGGCCTCCATCGCTACCGGAGCCGCGGCTAGCAGGGGCTCTGCCTTGCCCTCGTACCACGGATAAAAAGGCTCTGGCGTCAAATTTGACGAATAGTAAAACGGATAAAGCGCGATCGTAAGGTTTGATAAATCCGTATAAAGAGGATTTTTTAGGGTTAAATTTTGCGAGATTTCGACCTTGCCTTTTTCGACCAGGGCAGAAATTTTATTTTTTAAATTTACGCCAACGCCCACCGGATAGGAGATTTTGACCTGTTTTGGATCGCATTCGAATTTAAGGTCTAGCTTTTGAAAATTTACGACCTCTCTTTCTAGTTCTTGCATTTTTAGATTCGCGTCGTTAAGCAGCTTTTTAGCCTGAGAGGCTTCGGCTAGCGCTTTTAGCGTTATATCGTAAAATTTATCCGCATCGGCGCTCAAATTCTCGACGCTTTGCTCTTTAAAAGCCGAGAAATTATTTAAAAATTTGTTTTTCGCGTTTAGCGCGCCTACCTTATTTCCCAGCTCCTCAAACTCGTTTTGAGCTTTTTTAAATTTATCGTATCTTTCGTCTTCTAACGGTTTTGGTTCGTTTAAATTTAGACTGATTAGCTCGCACGACGCGGCCACGTCGATATCCTCAAGCGCTACGAACTCGGGCAAATTTAGGCTAAATTCGCTTTTTTGATCGGCGAAGCTTTGGTGGATGAAGGACTTGTTTTTGTAGATTTCCAGTAGATTGCTCTGCGCGCTAGCCAGCGCGGCAAGCGTCGAAATCAGGGCTATTTTTTTCATTTTTTTCCTTTGGATAAATTTGAAAGATTATAGCCCAAAACGTTAAATTTAAATCTAGCTCAACAAAATAACGGCAAAAATCGCTAAGACCAAAATTTGCAGTCCGATAAAAGGCACGACGCCTTTGTAGATATCGGAAGTCTTAATCTCCGCAGGCGCCACGCCTTTTAGATAAAAGAGGCTAAAACCAAACGGCGGCGTTAGAAACGAAGTCTGCAAATTCATAGCGATAACGATGGCAAAATATAGCGGATTTATGCCTAAATTTACGGCAATCGGCGCTAAAATCGGCAGCACGATATACGAAATCTCGACAAAGTCTATAAAAAATCCCAGTGCAAAAATCGTAATCATAGATAAGACGATAAAGCCCCATTTTTCGCCCGGCAAATTCGACATAACTTCTTCAACTATCTCGTCGCCGCCGGTGTAGCTAAACACCATCGAAAACGCGGTCGCTCCGATAAGGATAGTAAAGACGACGGCCGTGGTTTTTACGCTCTCTTCAAGCGCTTCTTTTAGCATCTTAAACGAAAAAGTTTTATAAAAAACCGAAAGCAAGATCGCGCCAACACAGCCAAACGCCGAGCTCTCCGTCGGCGTAGCGATGCCTTCAAATATCGAACCAAGCACCAGTACGACGAGCACCAAAGGCGGCAAAATCGCAAGGATAGCGTTTAAAATTTGCTTTGATTTAGGCATATCGCTCTCTACTACGACCGGCGGCGCGTAGTCCTTTTTGACGTAAGAGACGATGAGGATATAGGCTATATATGCGCCAACAAGCGCAAGACCCGGATATATCGCCTCGCGGAAAAGATCGCCGACTGGCACCGTAAAGACGTCGCCTAGGATAATCAAAACGATCGAAGGCGGGATGATCTGTCCAAGCGTGCCAGAAGCGCAGATAGTACCGCAACCTAGAGCCTTGTTGTAGTTGTACTTTAGCATCACTGGCAAGCTCATAACGCCCATAGCTACGACGCTGGCTCCAACTACGCCCGTAGATGCGGCTAGCAGCGCGCCCACCAAAACGGTGCTTATCGCCACGCCGCCTCTAATCTCGCCGAATAAAAACGCCATACTCTCGAGCAATCTCTCGGCTAGCTTGGTCTTTTGTAAAATAATGCCCATAAAAACGAAAAGCGGCACAGCGATGAGGATTTTATTTTCCATTATCGAGTAGATGCGGTAAGGCATAAAATTAAAGGTCTCTTTAAAAATCTCAAGCCCGCCCATAAAGCCGCCCCCGTCGCCAAAGCTCTCGACCATACCGCCGATGAGTCCGAAAATGACGGCTATCGCGCCAAACGTAAATGCGACGCTAAAGCCGATAGCAAGCATAAAAAGCGCGGCTAAAAACATTACTATGCCGGTCATTTTCCCTCTCCTTGTTGCGCGGTTTTGCTTAAATTTGCGTCAAATTTGCCCGCCTGGCTTAAATTTGATCCGGCGTCCAGATAGACGTTTAGCCACTTTATAAAGTATCCGACGCTAAAAAATATAAGTAGCCAAAAGCTAAACGGGATAAAAGCCTTGATAACCCAGCGATGCGGCAAACCGCCAGGATCCGCGCTACCCTCGCCGCTCTCGTACGCCTCCACGACGTAGTCCCAGCTCAGCCACGCGACCAAAAGTGCAAGCGGCAGGATAAAAAGGATGACGCCGGCCATATTTATGAGCGCCCTTTTCTTTACGCTCATCTTTTCGTAAAATATATCCACTCGCACGTGCGCGTCGTCTTTTAGCGCGTAGCTCATGCCAAGCAGGATTATGACGCTAAAAAAGTGCCACTCAAGCTCTTGCAGGCCTACGTTGCCGTATTTGAAAAAATATCTCGCCGTGACGTTAAAAAAAACGTCCGCGATCATCAAAAACATCACGAGTATACAGACGTAGCCCGTGACGTCGCCTAATTTACCGAAAAATCGCTCTACTTTTTTTAAATTTCGTTCCATTTAACTCCCCAAAATTTGTCTTATCATTATAGCTAAAATGCAAATCGGCGCGACGAATCGCAGTAAAAAATACCAAATTTCAAAAACCGCCCTACCCATATACGGCAAAAATAGCTCCTCTAGGCTGCCTCTTTTCATCGCGTAACCGACAAATACCGCGATCACGATACCGCCCAGCGGCAGCATGATATTTGAGCTAAGATAGTCTAAAACGTCAAAAAATCCCTTGCCAAAAAACGTGAGCGCGTCTTTAAATTCGGCGATGTTTGAAAGCGCGCAAAGCGTGCCCAGGCAATAAACGCAAACGCCAACGATCGCGATCGCGCCTAGGCGGGGGATCTTAAACTCGTTTATGAGATAAAAAACGAGCGGCTCGACCATCGAGATAGCAGACGTAAGCCCAGCAAAAATAAGCGCGGTAAAAAAGGTAAAGCTTAGGACGTTTCCCATCCCTCCTAGCTTAGCAAACAGCGTAGGCAGCGATATAAAGGCAAGTCCCACGCCCTGGCTAGGCTGTTCGCCGTACTCGAAAACAAAGGTAAAAACGATAAGCCCGATTACGACGCTAACGATGATGTTTAGCGCGACGACGTAGAGCGAAGAGGTGAAAAGATTGGTCTTGTCATCTAGGCTAACCGAATACGTCGCGATCGCTCCGATACCCACGCACATCGTAAAAAACGCTAACCCAAGAGCTACAAACACCGCCTCGCTCGTGATTTTAGAAAAATCAGGCACTAGCAAAAACTCCGCCGCCTGCGAAAATCCGCCCATCTGCGCCGAGTAAATCAGCATAAAAATGAGCAGCAAAAAAAGCGTCGGCAAAAGCCATAAATTTATCCGCTCGATGCCGCCTTTTATGCCCTTTGAAAGGATGAAAAAATATGCCGCGAACGCGATGCTAAAGTATAAAATTTGACCCGAGATATCAGAGCTTATAAATTTGCCGAAATTTTCGCCCGAAACCGCGATACTTTGCGGAAGCTCGCCAAGAGATAAGACCGAGTACCTAATAACCCAGCCGATGATAACCGTATAAAACGACGCAACTAAAACGCCCGTTATCATTATGACGCCGGCATAGCCCCAAAATTTGCCGTTTTTAGGGGCGAGCGAGCGAAAGGCGTTAACGGGATCGGCATTTGAAATTTTACCCATCGCCATCTCGGCAAAAAATATGCTAAGCCCGACCGCAACGGCAAAAACAAGATACAAAAGCACGAACGCCGAGCCGCCGTTTGCGCCGACCATGTACGGGAATTTCCACGCATTGCCAAGCCCGATCGCAGCGCCCACGATGGATAATATAAATCCGATTTTAGAAAATTTATCGCTTGCCACGGTTAGCCTCTTAGCGCATTTATCGTGATGATGACGATGCTAATAGGGGCTACGAATATAATCATAAAATACCAAATTTCAAAAACGGCCCTACTCATATA
>CAURKB010000070.1:0-10866 GCA_963525315.1 uncultured Campylobacter sp.
GCCTAGCACGCTATCGTCATAACCCTTGTAACCGTAGTTTTCCGTCTCGTGGTGTCTGCGCTTAGTTTGTACGGCTAGGATGTCAAACCACTTAAACCTACCGGCTAAGGTATGCGAGTGCATGGTTTGATTATCGGCGGTATTGTAGCCGCCTTTGTAGCCGTAGAAGTAGTCCTTATCTAGCAAAAGATCCCTTGCGTCTTTTGTTTCAAACATCACGGAGCCGCCTAGAGAGCCAGAGCCCGTACGAACGGAGTCTGCACCTTTTGAAATAGTGGCTTGTTTTAGCGTTTCAAACTCTACGCCGTTGCGGGTGTTGTTAAAGTTTCCGTATCCTTCAAATAGCTCCTTAAAGCCTTGCGAGCTTAGCGTTTGGGCTTGATGCAGGCCGTCTACCGTGATAGCCACGCGGTTTTCCTCCACGCCTCTTATCGCGTAGCCGCTTTGACCAAAACGCCCGGCCTCCACCGTCGTTACGCCCGTTTCGTATCGCACGAGGTCTCTGTTGTCTGAGACCTGCGTTTTGGTTAGTTCTTTGGAGCTTTTTACGTTTTGGCCGACTTTTTTTTGCATCGGATCGCTTTGCGCCTCCGCTTCGCCGCTAACCGTTACTTCCTTTAGCTCGACTTCGGCCTCTTTTGCATTTAAATTCGACAAAATAAGCAAAGCGGCAAGAGAAAATTTAAGATGATTCATTTTCCGTCCTTATTAACGCTAGTTTTGATATTCATTTGCTATAAAGGCGAAATGATAATAAATATTTGTTTATAGTTTGATTAAAAAATGGAAACTAGTTTAAAAATCACAAGTTAATTTTTGATATTAAGAAATAAGAGAATCTTTACTAGCAAAATCGCTGCAATAAGATAGCGTTTTGCTTAAGTAAATTTAGTAAATTTAAGACAAAATCCGCGTCCGCCAAAATACATACGCAAAACGTAGTGAGTGCTATAAAGCCGCCTATTTGAGCAAAACTAATATCGCCCGACTTGAATGAAGGAAAAGCGTATAAAAGTAAACCTATAAAAAATAGCGCGAGTAAAACGGTGGATAAAATTTTGCTCACTTTTTAAATAGATCTTTATTATTCGGGTTTGACATTAGCGCCGACATCGACTTTTCAAGCTGGCTTTTTTGAGTTTTATATACGGAAAAATTTACCAAAATTGGGCTGTTTTCTACTAAAATTTGAACGATAGCTCCAAGCGGAAAGCTAACGACGCTGGCGAAATTTTCCTTACCGAAGCCGGCCTCGAAACTTAACTCCTCCGGCGTGAGTTTGGCGCTGCTAAAAGTATAGCCCGCAAGCGTAAAGACGATAACGGGAGCCGTAAAAGTGCTGCTAATATACTCCGGCAGCTCGGGGTCAAATTTGACTAGATCAAGGTTAGCCATCGCCGAAAACGCGCGATCGTACTTTAGCAGGTACTCCACGCACTCAAAAACGTGGCGTTTCATTATCGCCGAAAATTTCTCGTCGTCTAAAATCTCATCAAGCATTTTACCTCCTTTTGTGCCTTTTTAAATTTTGCCGTCTGTCGCGGCACCGAATTTGACCTTAAATTAACGCAAAATTTAGCGTCAAATTCGTAGCCGTCCGGGCTCTCAAATTTAGTCAAATTTTCGCCCTCTACGCTTCCTGGCAAAACTCCTCCACTAGCTTTCTAACCTCGTTTATGCCGATTTGCCAAAACGCCGCATCCTCGATATCAAAGCCAAACATCCCGACCAGCTCTTTTGGCGAGCGCGAGCCGCCTGCGCTTAAAAACTCGGTGTAAATTTGCACGAAATTTTCGCATTTACCGCTTTTATAAAGCCCAAAAATCGCCAGCACCAAAAGCTGCGCGTAGGAGTAGGCGTAGCAGTAAAACGGCGTATGGATAAAGTGCGGGATGTAGCTCCACCAAATTTTATAATAGTCGTTTAGCGCGACGCTTTGCCCGAACATCTTTGCGCTTTCTTCGAGCCAAATTTTATTTAGTTCTTCGGCGCTGATTTCGCCCTTGTGCGCGTGAACTCGGCGCTCAAAGGTCGTGAAGTTTATCTGGCGATAGAGCGTAGCAAAGATATCCTCGATCTTGCCCGCGAGTAGGGCGGTTTTTTCTTTGCCTTTTAGCATGCTTTTGACGTGATCGAAAACCAGCATCTCGCAAAACACCGATGCCGTCTCCGCCGTAGTTAGCGGCGTATCGGCGTTTAGAAATCCTACGCTTTCATAGGCTAGATTTTGATGTGCGGCGTGGCCTAGCTCGTGCGCTAGGGTAAAAAGATCCCGCCTCTCGTCGGTGTGATTTAAAAGTACGTAAGGATGGGCTTTTGCGACGCCTGATTGAGAAAAGGCGCCGCCTCGTTTGTTTTTGGTCGGATAAACGTCGATCCAGCCCTCTTTAAACGCGCGAGCGGCTATATCGCCGAATTTTGGGCTAAATTTAGCAAAAGTTTCAAGTACGATTTTTTTGCACTCTTCAAATTTATAAACGCTCTTACTCTGCTCAAGCGGCGCGTATCTATCGTAGTCGTAAAGCTTTTTAAAACCTAAAATTTTGCGCTTTTTGTCGTAAAATTTAATCGGCAGATCAAAGCTCGTTTCAGCGGCCTTTATGAGCGCGTCTACGCTAGCCTTGGTCGTTTGGTTTGAAAAATGCCGAGGACTTTCGGGCAGGTCGAATTTTCTCAGTTCGCAGCTGGTTTTTAGGTTGGTTTTTATCATATTATAGATGTAGCTAAGCAGATGCTGCTGCGGCGCTAGGCCGCCCGAGAGGCTCTTTGCGGCCGCTTTTCGCTCAGCTCGGTCTGGGCTGTGAAGTTTTGACAAAATTTCCTCTTCGCCTAACATTTTGCCTTTAAATTTAAACTTAAGCGCGCTTAGCGTCTCGTCAAAAAGCCGCGAGAAGCCTTCCGCGCCCGTGTTTGCCGTGCGGAGTAAAATTTGCTCCTCCTTTAGGCTTAGCTGGTGGGCTTTTTCTTTTGCGATATTGGATAGATAGTAGCCGAGTCTCGCGCTTTTGGCGATGATTTTGTTTTGTCTGGCTTCGTCAAATTCGTTAAATTTAAGCTCGAAAAATAGCAGATGATTTTGCGCTTTTGAGCTAAGCTCGTCAAATTTAGCGTAAAACGCGCCCTTTGAGGTGTCTTTTGAAAAAACAAGGCTCACGTAAATTTGAACGCGAGCGATGTTTTCTAGTAAATTCTCATACTCGTTAAGCGCGCTTAAAAACTCCTCGTCGCTTAAATTTAAAAATTTATCCGAATATTTTGCTTCAAATTTTTCGCACTCGTTTTGCAACGAAAGAGCCGAGGTTTCCAGCTCTTTTTCGTTTTTAAAAAGCGGGGTTAAGTCCCAAACGTTCATTTTTGCGACCTTAAATTTACTCTGACGTTTCAGACGCTACGGCTGTGAAAAGTACGTCTGAGGCGCTATTTACGGCTGTTTCTACCGAGTCTTGGATCACGCCGATGATAAATCCTACGCCGACAACTTGCATCGCGATGTCGTTACCGATGCCAAATAGCGCGCAAGCAAGCGGCACCAGCAGTAGCGAACCGCCCGCAACGCCAGAAGCCCCGCACGCGCCAAGAGCCGAGATAAAGCAGAGCAGTAACGCGTCGCCAAAATCAACGGTGATAGAGGGGATCGAGTTTACCGCCGCAAGCGCCAAAACGCCGATAGTTACGGCAGCTCCGCCCATGTTTATAGTAGCTCCTAGAGGGATCGAGATCGAGTAGAGCTCTTCTTTTAGACCCAGCTTTTTGCAAAGCGCCATATTTACGGGGATGTTTGCCGCCGAGCTACGGGTAAAAAACGCCGTAACCGCGCTCTCTCTCACGCAAGTCATCACGAGCGGATAAGGATTTTTCTTGGTTAGGACAAACACTATCGCAGGATAAACGACGAAGGAAACGAAAGCCATGGAGCCTACTAGAACGAGGATTAGTTTTAGGTAGCCCGCAAGCGCGTAAAAGCCGGTATTGTGGATACTAATGGTAACTAGACCAAAGATGCCAAACGGCGCGAGACGGATGATAAATCTAACGATTTTAGTCACGCCGTCGCTAACGTCTTGGAAGACTTTTTTAGTCTCGGCGGTGCAAAATCTCATCGCGATACCGCCGCCCACGGCCCAGGTAATGATGCCGATGTAGTTGCCGCTTGATAGCGCGGTGATAGGGTTTTGAACCATTTTAAAGATAAGGTCTTTTAGCACCTCTACGATACCTTGCGGAGCGCTCATATCGGCGCTTTGCACGCCTTTTAGCATAAGCTCCGTAGGAAAAAGAAAACTAGCGACCACGGCGACCACGGCGGCTAAAAACGTACCTACTAGATATAGTCCGACTACTTTTTGCATGCCTTTGGCGTGGCCGAATTCTTTTACTATGATAGAGGCCGCCACTAGTACGAAAACCAGGATAGGCGCGATGGCTTTAAGCGCTCCGACGAAGAGATCGCCCAAAACGGCGATAGAATTTGCCACCGAATTTGCCGCGTCCGTTAGCCCTTTTTTGGCCGCAGCTAGCTGCGCCGTATCGGTTACGCCGTCTGCTATGAGCTTGTTAAAATCCGCCGATTGACTATGCGTCCAAAAGCCTATCGCCGCTCCCAGTAGGATGCCGATTAAAATTTGAACGATCAAATTTCCGTCGGCGTATCGTTTTGCCAGTTTGCCAAACATTCTAGTGTCCTTGCTTTAAAGTTTAATTTTAGTTTAGGATTATAGCCGAATTTACACCGAATTTACAAGCTTTGAGCGAGATTAATTTCAATTTTATTATGAAATGTTACAATTGCGAGATTAAATTTCATAAAAGGAAACGCTATGTATCTATTTACTTCAGAGGTGGTAAGTCCCGGGCATCCGGATAAATGCGCCGACATCATCGCAGATAGCATCGTCGATACGATCTTGATGCAAGACCCAAACGGCCGCGTCGCTAGCGAAGTTTTCGTCGCGGGTAAAAACATTATAATAGGCGGAGAGATAAACTCTAAGGTCAAGTTAAGCTTCAAAGACTATGAGGCGATCGTTAAAAACGCATTAGCAAAAATCGGCTACGACGGCAAGTCTAAATTTACTAAAGAGCAGTGCCTGCATCCAGACGACATCGAGATAAAAGTCTGCGTAAATCAGCAAAGCTCGGATATAAATCAAGGCGTCGATCAAGAAGGCGGCGAGATAGGCGCAGGGGATCAGGGCATAATGTTTGGCTTTGCTAGCTGCGAAGCGAACGAATATATGCCAGCAGCCATAACCTACGCCAGAATGCTTTGCGATAAGGTTTATAAATTTGCCAAAGCCAACCCCGATAAACTGGGCGTCGATATCAAAACTCAGGTTACCGTAGACTACGGCGCGAAGGATAACTTTGAAAACTGCAAGCCTCAAAGCATCCATACTATCGTCGTTTCGGCTCCTTGCGTCGAGACGATGAAGATAGAAGAGCTGCGCGCCCTGGTGCAAACCCTCATCGACGATGCAGGCTTGCCAAAGGGTCTTTACGATAAAAGTAAAACGCTCATCTACATCAACCCGACCGGCCGCTATGTAAATCACAGCTCGCTTCACGATAGCGGGCTAACGGGTCGCAAGCTCATCGTGGATAGTTTTGGCGGATATAGCCCGATAGGCGGCGGCGCGCAAAGCAGCAAAGACTACACGAAAGTCGATCGCAGCGGTCTTTACGCGGCGCGCTGGATAGCTAAAAACATCGTCGCGGCCGGCCTTGCTAAAAAATGCATCGTCCAGCTAAGCTACGCTATCGGTATGGCAAAGCCTACCTCTGTGAGCGTCGATACGATGGGCACGCAGATCGCGGGCGTAAACGACGATATGCTGTCAAATTTCGTTAGCGAAAACTTCGCCCTTACTCCACGCTGGATAACAAATAAATTCGGCCTAGATAAACCCGGCAAAGATACGTTTTTATATGCTAAAGTAGCAGCCAAAGGTCAAGTCGGAAACGCCAAATATCCGTGGGAAAAGCTTGACGCGGTTGATACTTTTAAAGCTTTGATTAAATAATCTCTCAAGCCCGCTAAATTTAACGCGGGCTTAAATTTACCCTCAAATTTAAGGCTTCGTATGAAATTACGCCCAGCTTTACGTCTTAAATTTTACTTCAAAAACCGCACGGCAAAATTTAAAGAGAGTTAAAATACAAATGGCAACAAATCAAAACGGCAAAAACATGACGCTCGGACTCGTTTTGCTCGGACTTTGCGCTTTTTATTTTATTTGCGCGCTAGGCATTTTTGTATTGCCTTTTGACGTGCCGGCTCGCTCGCCTTTGGCAAGGGATTTTGTGGAAGCTATGCTTAAAATTTACCCGGCCGTTGAGAGAGCTTTTTCTCATACCGATTTTACGCAAAAGGCAGCGTTTTATATCGCTTATATGGGGATTATCAAGGCCGTCACGCTTGTCGGTTTCGTAGCGGCTTGCTTGCTGTGCGGCAGTAAAAAACATAGAGCTCGCGTGATGAAACAAGCAAGAAAAGAAAATGCGGTAGTGGGATTTTTTCTTTCATTTTGCGGCATTTTGTGGGCTGGTTTTTTGATAAATATGGATTTTACGGGTTATCATATCGGATATCGTAAGCCAAGAAATTCGCCTAAATACGAATGGGTGCTGAGGTCTCCCGGCGAGCTATTTTGGCAGATGACGATTGATTTTATATTTTTGATTATCGTAGCGGCTTGTATAGTTTACGCGGTGTTGCAAATTCGGTTGCTATTTCGCAAACGCAAAAACGCCTAAATTTAGCAAATTTATCTGAAAAATTTATCGAGCAAGCCTTGTTTTGGCGTTATTATCTCAGACGGCGAGCCGTTTACGCTGTGATAGATGGCTTTGCCGTATTTCGTCGCGTAGTATCTGAGTAAATTTCGCTGTAAATTTGGCTCGGCACTAGGCACGAACCAGCCGTTGTTCGTCACTGCGATCATGACGTCAAATTCCCCCGTAAATAGCTCGTCCCGCGTCGCTTCGTAGCAGATCGCGTTTCTGATTTTTACGCCCTCTATCTCGTAGTCGCTAGGGGTGCTTGCCGTCTCAAAATCCTTCGCGCCGCCGAAAAATATTTTATTTATCAAATCTCGCGCAAACTCCGGTAGCGGGATCTCCTCGCCAAAAGGCACGAGGATAAATTTATCCATCCGCCGCATCTTGCCGCGGTCAAAGAAAAACGCCGAGTTGTAGTTCGTGCCGTTTTCCAGGGCCAGCGCGCCGGCGACAATAGCGATCTTTTGGGATTTTTCGAGTAGTTCGGAGGTTAAATTTCGCTCGTGCGTCATATAGACGGGAAAGGCGCTCTCGGGCAAAATAACCGCTCTAAGTCCCGCGCTTATCGCCTCGTCTATGATTTCTAAATTTTGATTTATAAACTCGTTTTTTAGCTGCTTAGACCACTTTAGCTCTTGCGGGACGCCGGTGTTTGTTAGCTTGATCTCAAAAGCAATAGTTTTAAAATTTGGCGTACCATACTGCACCGCGCAGGCTAAAAGCGCGGCAAAAGCGATAAATTTGAAGCGGTTTTTGACGTAAAATAGGCACAAAATCGCGGAGAAAATAAACGCAAGCGCGAGCAAACCGGGCGCAAATATGCCCGGCACGAAAACGGCTTCTAAATTTAGCCAGTTAAAGCCGAATGGATGGACGTTTGAAACTAGGATAAGCAACAATGCTTTTAGCCAAATTTGAGCCGGGATACCCGCTATCAAAAAAAGCGCGCCGTAGATGATCCCGATAGCTAAAATCTCAAGCGGGATGAGGTAGCTAAGCTCGTAATAAACGAGGCTAAAGCTGATCCAGTAAAACCACAAAATCCCGATAAAAAATCCCGTCCAAAAAAAGCCGCGGCGGTCAAATTTGAGCAACAAATAAAAGCCCGCGATCGCAAAAAACGGCGAGATAAAATTTAAAATTTCGCCGCCTAAAACATCGGCTAGTATAAAATTTGATATTAAAATCGCGCCGACAAAGGCTTTTATTATAATTCTAGTGCTAAAATAAGGGCTTAAAATTTTTTTTATTAAGGAACCCCATGCAAGAAGGAAATTTCGTAGCTTCATTACTGCCTCTAGTCGTGCTTTTCGCGATATTTTATTTTTTGGTTATCAGACCGCAGCAAAAACAGCAAAAAGCTCATGCCGCGATGATAGCCGCACTCGAAAAAGGCGACAAGATCATAACTAGCGGCGGACTAATCTGCGAGGTGATAAAACCGGAAGATGATTTTATCAGAGTTAAGCTTAACGATGACGTAATCGTGCGCGTTTCACGCGAATTCGTCGCGAGAAAAATAGAAAAAACAGAGACGAAAGCAAATGCGTAACGGCAAAATAACGTATAGGCTGATCATCTTTGCTTTGGCTTTGATTTTGGGCATTATATTTTCCGCGCCGTCTTTTACGGACAAGCTAGGCGGCTCTAAAATCAGTCTAGGGCTTGATTTGCAGGGCGGACTTCATATGCTTCTTGGCGTCGAGACCGAGGAGGCCGTGCACTCAAAGATCAAGTCGATCGCTGCTAGCGTGAACTATTTTGCGAAAAAAGAGGACGTTTTGATCGATAGCTTTAAGATCCGCGAAGACAAGGTGGACTTTGAGCTACTTGATGCGGACGAAGCCGCTAAAATCGACGGCATGCTAAAAGATATCAAGGGTCTTAACGTACAAAAAGACGGCCTAAAATACTCGGTCGGCTTAACCGATGCTGAGAAAGCCGAAACTATCGAATACGCGATAAATCAAGCGGTAGAAACGATCAGAAACCGACTCGATCAGTTCGGTCTAGCCGAGCCTACGGTAGCAAGACAGGGCAAGGATAATATCCTAGTCGAGCTTCCTGGCATCAAAACGGCTGAGGACGAACAGCGCGCACGCGATCTCATCGCAAAAGCCGCGCACCTCCAGCTGATAGCCGTCGATGAAAAGCGCCAGTCGCAGGCAAACTCTATGAGCGAGGCCGAGGCTGAGAGCTACGGCGACATCATCTATCCGGACGTCAAAAACGAGCAGATAAAATACGTCGTAAAAAACATCCCCGTACTTGACGGCGCGATGCTAACGGACGCTAGAGTTGCCTTTGATCAGCGCACGAACTCGCCTATCATCAGCTTTACTCTAAACGCCGAGGGAGCTAGGATATTTGGCGATTTTACCGGCGCAAACGTCGGTAAGCGCCTAGCTATCGTGCTTGACGGCAGGGTTTACTCCGCTCCTTCGATAAACGAGAGAATCGGCGGGGGAAGCGGTCAGATAAGCGGCGGATTTAGCGTCGAGGAGGCTCACGACGTAGCTATAGCGCTTAGAAGCGGCGCTCTTTTGGCCCCGGTAAAAATGCTAGAAAAACGAAGCGTAGGACCAAGTCTTGGCGCCGATAGCATAAGACAATCGATGATCGCGCTAGCCTCGGCTTCGGTTTTGGTGGTGCTGTTTATGATAGTTTACTACGGATTCAGCGGCATTTTGGCAAATATCGCCCTTGTCGCAAATATCTTAATATTGGTCGCCGTGATGGCGATGTTCGGCGCTGCTCTAACGCTACCTGGAATGGCCGGCATAGTGCTAACCATCGGTATGGCCGTGGATGCAAACGTCATCATAAACGAACGTATCAGGGAGCTGCTGCGCGATGGAACCAGTATCGCAACAAGCGTGAAAAAAGGCTACGAAAACGCGATGAGCGCGATCATAGACGCAAATTTGACCACGCTTATCACGTCAGTCGTGCTTTATGCCTACGGCACCGGACCGGTTAAGGGCTTTGCCGTTACTATGGGCATAGGTATCATAGCCTCGATGATAACGGCGATCTTGGGTACTCACGGTATGTTTGATACGATTATAAATAAAATAGAAAAAAGCGGTAACACGCGGTTTTGGTTCGGTTATAAAAGGGTATAAATGCAATTTTTCTCAAAGGCACATGTTTATGATTTTATGAGCAAGCGCTACATAGCGCTAGCCGTCTCGGCCGTGCTATTTTTCGGTTCGCTTTTTTTGATGGCGACGAAAGGCTTTAACTACGGCATCGACTTTTCCGGCGGTACGCTCATCCAGGTGAAATACGATAGCGCGGTCTCGCTAGATAAAATTCGCGAGGCTTTAGCAAAAGACGAAGCCTATAAAAACGCGAGCGTTACGGAGTTTGGCTCGGCAGAAGAAGTTACTATTAGATTTTCTGGGACGAACTCAAATTTAGGCAGCGACGTCGGAGCTAGCGTAGCTGGGCTTTTAAAAGATACGGGTAAATTTGAGATCCGCCGCACCGACGTAGTGGGTCCAAAAGTCGGCGACGAGCTGCGCGAAAAGGGCGTGATGGCGCTTGCGATCTCGCTCGTGGGGATTTTGATCTACATCGCGTTTAGATTCGAGTGGAGATTTGCGATGGCTGCGGTGGCCTCAGAGATTCACGATGTCGTGATTACGATGGGAGCTATCAGCCTTTTTGCTATCGACGTAAATTTAGACACTCTTGCGGCGATCCTTACGATCGTGGGCTACTCGCTAAACGATACGATCATCGTCTTTGACCGTATCAGAGAAAATATCAAAAGTAGCAATAGTACGCATCTTGATACGATAATAAACGAATCGGTCTCCGCGACGCTAACTAGAACGATACTCACATCAGGCACTACGCTCATCACGGTAGTCGTACTGTTTTTGTTCGGCGGAGATATGATACACGGATTTTCTTTGGCGCTGATAGTGGGCATCGTCATAGGTACGCTTAGCTCGATATTCGTTGCCGCGCCTATGCTTTTGTGGTTTAAATTTAGCGTAGAAAAATACCGCGCAACGGAGGCCGAAAAAGCGCGCGCTCAAAGAGAGAAGCAAAAGCAGCGAGAGATGTTTGAAAAAGGCG
>CAURKB010000071.1:0-10829 GCA_963525315.1 uncultured Campylobacter sp.
ATTGTTATAGACGCTAAGCGTCTCAAAGCCGTCTTTTAGCATTATCATAAACTGGCTAAAATAGCCGCTAACTACCTGCTTAAGACGGTCAAAACTCGTCGGATCAAAGCGGTAAAAGGTAAAATTTTCTAAATTTTCCCCTCCCAAAATCTCCTCATCCATAGCGATAACCGTGTAGTGATGAGCGTTATTTCGCGCTACGAATAGTCTTTCTAAGAAATATTTAGCTACAATGCCGTCCGCAACTATCAAGATATTTTTCATTAAAACTCCAAATTTAAAGGGACTATTATATCAAAATGACTTTTAGTATAGATAAAACGGACGGTGCGGCGCGCGCGGGCACGCTAACGACCGCTCACTCAACGATCAAAACGCCCGTGTTTATGCCTGTTGGCACCGTCGGCGCCGTAAAAAGCCTAGACGCCGTGGATATGATGCAAATTTTAGACGCTCAAATCATCCTAGGCAACACCTATCACCTCTACTTGCGCCCCGGCAGCAAGGTCGTAAAGCAGCTCGGCGGCCTGCACGGCTTTACCAAATTTAACCGCTCGTTTTTAACCGATAGCGGCGGTTTTCAGGCCTTTTCGCTAAGCAAAATCTCAAAACCGGACGAAAACGGCATTAAATTTAAAAGCCACATCGACGGCAGCGCGCACTATTTCACGCCGCGCTCGGTGCTAGATACCCAGTACGACCTAAACTCCGACATCATGATGATCCTTGACGATCTAGTCGCGCTTCCGGCTGAGAAAAAGCGCGTGGAGCTAAGCATAAAACGCACGATAAAATGGGCGCGCGAGGCGATAGATTATCATAAATTTAAGCAAAGTAAAGGCGAAGGGCTCACGCAAAATATATTCGGCATAATCCAAGGCGGCACGGACGAGGCGGCGCGTAAATTTTGCGCCGAAGCGCTGTGCGAGATGCCGTTTGACGGGCTTGCTATCGGCGGTCTTAGCGTAGGCGAAAGCAACCAAGAGATGTATGATACCGTGCAGGCCGTGATGCCATACATCGACGCGGCTCGTCCGCGCTATCTCATGGGCGTAGGCACTCCCGAAGACCTCGTAGAAAACGTAGCCCGCGGCGTGGATATGTTTGACTGCGTGATGCCGACGCGAAACGCGCGAAACGGAACGCTATTTACGAGTTTCGGTAAGATAAATATAAAATCGGCTAAATTTGCCACCGACCGCACTCCGATAGATCCCCAGTGCGACTGCTACGCGTGCCGCAACTACTCGCGCGCATATCTTAGCCACCTATACCGAGCGGGCGAGCTGACGTTTTTCCGCTTGGCAAGCCTACACAACTTGCACTATTATTTAAATTTGATGCGGCAGATGAGAGAAGCGATAATGGCCGGCGAATTTGAAAAATTTAGGCGAAATTTCTACGCCAAACGCGGTAAAGACGCGCCAAGTATATAAGGCAAAGCCGTGAGCGAGCGCGATATCTCGGGATACTTCTACGACGAGGAGTGCGAGTACGTCTATCTAGTTACGGACGGCAACGAACAAAACTATAAATTTATCTTTAAAGACGACAAAATTTACGCTCAGGACGGCAGCGAAAGCGGCTCGCAGGAGTTTATACGCGTAGTAAAAAAGATAACGAGCGAGTTTCGCGCCAAGATCGCCGAGCACTCCGCCCAGCTTGAAAGCTACGAGAAAATCTACGCGGGCAAGAGGGATTTTACTAAATTTATCAAAAAGCACGCGGTCTTAAAATACGAAATACGCAAATTTCAAAATAAAATTTCACACTTTTACGAGGCTCTAGCGATCTGTCAAAACGAAAGGCCCGAGCTAAAAAAGCAGCTCAAAAACTACGTCTACGAAGCCGGAGTGCTAAAAAACGCAGCCTGCGAAAACGCCGCTAGGATAGACGATATCTACGCGCATATACAGAGCCTAAAAAACGACAAAATAAACCGAAATATCTATATCCTGACGCTACTTTCGGCGCTATTTTTACCGCTAAATTTTATAACGGGATTTTTTGGGATGAATACGAACGGGATGTTTTTAAACGGCTTTCAAAACGGCACGGTGATCGTCGCCGGATCTATGCTTGCTCTTTTTGCGACGCTGGCGGGACTGTTTTATTTTCTAGGCAAACGGCGCGAGTAATTTGCAAGGTCATTTGCGGCTAGTTAAATTTAGCTTACCGTCAAATTTCTTGCAAATTTAAAACGCTCCAAAAAAACCGCAAATCAGGCGCGCGGCATAGCCAAATTTACTCCGCTTTTCCAGCAGCCGCTTTATAGATACCGATTTCGTCTTGCAAAATTTTATATTTTTGCGCGAGTGCGCCGATCCTGCCTTCAAGCAGCGAATTTTGCGCCTCCAGATAGTTTTTTAGCTCGGTTTTGCCGTAGTCGTATTTGAGCTTGTATATGTCGCTGATAGAGCTTAAATTTTGCAAATTTTCGTTTAAATTTTGTAAAACCGCCTCGTCTTTTTGCAGATTTTTATAGCCGGCGTCGATCTCGTTTAGCGCAGTAGTTAGCGTCTGCGCGTAGTTTAGCTTCATCGTCTCAAACTCTAGCTCGGAGATTTTTAGCTTTGATTTAAGCTTAGAGTAGTTTAAAAACGGCAAATTTATCGCGATATTTCCGCTTAAAAAATTTAGCTTAAGCCCCTCGCTCGCGCTATCTCCGCTACCGCTAAGTCCTGCGCCTACCGTGATGCTTGGATAAAAGCTTTTTTCGCTAACCTTAACCCCTAAAAGCGCCTCTTTGATACGCGAGACCGCGGCTTGCAAATCGGGACGCGCGCCGATAACGTAAAGCGGCACGTTTAAATTTACGCCCTGAGGCGAGATATCGCTCAAATTTCCGCTCAAATTTAACTCAAACTCGGGTCTAACGTTTAGCAGATTTCTCAGCGTTTTTTCCGCCGCGTCAAGGCTCTTGCCAGCGTTTAAAATTCTATTTTTAGCCGAGATTACCGAGCTTTTGACCTGTTTTAGGCTTAGCTCTTCTTCTTTGCCGAGCTCAAATTTAGCCTTTATGATAGCTTCTAGCTCTTCGTAGTTTTTTAGCGTTTTTTCGTATAGATTTATGCTCTCTTTTTGATATTTTGCCTCAAAATACGCATCTACGACGGAGTTAACGAGCGCGAGGCGAGCGGCCTCTAGGTCGTATTTGGTCGCGTTTGCCTCCCACATGGCGGCGTCTGCAGAGTTTGCGAGCTTGCGCCACAGATCGATCTCGTAGCTTAGCGAGATGCCGCTTTTATAGCTCTCATTCCAGCTACCGCCCGTTTTTATATTTTTCCCCGTTTCCGCGCCCAAATTTGCGTTAAAGCTAGGCACGAGATCGGCCTGCAAGACGCCTGCTTGAGCTAGAGCTTTATTTACCGAGACGGCTGATTTTGCCAGATCGATATTATTTTTTAGCGCAAGGCCGATTAGCTCGTTTAGGCGCGCTTGGCCGTAGCCCGTCCACCACTCGCGGTTTATTTTTATGTCGGTGCTTGCGTCCTCTTTTAGCAAAATTTGCTCGTAGTTTTCGTTTATCTGCGTTACCGCGCAGCCGCCGAGTAAAAAGGCGGCTAGGATTATGGAGATTTTTTTCATTTTATTCCCTTGTTAGAGCGTCGATCGGATTTAGTTTTGAGGCGCTGCGAGCCGGCATGTAGCCAAATATCACGCCTATCGCGCTAGAAACCGCAAGCGCGACCACGATAGAGGTCTGCGAAAATATCATCTTAACGCCGGGCGCGAAATTTTCCGCTAGATAGCCGATACCAAATGCCGTCCCGACGCCGATTAGTCCGCCGATGAGACACAGTAGTACCGCCTCGATCAAAAACTGCTCTAGGATATTTCCCTGACGCGCGCCGATCGCCATCCTGATGCCGATCTCTTTGGTGCGCTCGGTCACTGAAACTAGCATGATGTTCATCACGCCGATACCGCCCACTAGCAGCGAGATAAAAGCGATACAAGAGATCAGCAGCGTCATGGTTCTAGTAGTCTCCTCGATCGTTTTTTTGATCGTGTCAGAGTTTCTAGTAAAAAAGTCCTTTTTGCCGTGCTTGGCGGTTAAAATTTCCGTTAAACTCTGCTCGGCGATTTGCGCGTTTACGTTATCTTTTACCTTAACCGTGATGGATGACAGGTGCCTATCGCCCGTTAGTTTATTTATGACCGCTGTATAGGTAGAAAACGTGCGCAGAGTGCTAGAGTCTGCGAACATATTGTCGTTTTTGGCTACTACGCCGATGATTTTAAAGGGGCGCTTGTTAAAAAGCACCGTTTTACCTAGCGGATCTTCGCCTGCAAAAAACTGCTCTCTAGTGGGCTGATCTATCACGATCACGGACGCCGACTCTGCGACCTCTTGGGCGGTAAATACCCGTCCGGCCTCTACCTTGTAGCCCATGACGTTTAGGCTCTCCTCGCTGCCGCCTTTAATCGTAGCCGAGGCTGATTTATTGCCATAGGTGAGCGTACCGCTAGCAGAGGCGTTTGGCGTGACGCTATCTAGATAGTCTTGCTTAGATAGCATAGTTGCGTCGCTAACGGTCAAATTTCTCACCCGCTCCGAGCGCATATCGCCAAAACCCTTGCCGTTTAGGATATCGATCGTGTTTGTACCGATACCGCGGATATCGGAGAGTATCTGCTCCTGCGAGCCCTGCCCTAGAGCTACGACGCAGATAACCGAGGTGATGCCGATGATGATGCCAAGCATCGTTAGCGCCGAGCGCAGTTTATGGCTAAGGATCGCGTTTATCGACATTTTAAAGCTCTCGATAAACTGATCTTTGTAAAAGCTAAAGATATTTTTTTGCTTCGGCGACGGTTTTTCGGAGGCGAAAATTTCCTCGCTTTTTACCGTGTCGCTCAAAATTTTACCGTCTTTTATCTCGATGACGCGGTTTGCGTATGCGGCGATATTTGGGTCGTGCGTGACGATGATGATGGTGTGGCCTTGCTTGTGCAAATTAGTTAAAATTTCCATCACCATGAGGCCGCTTTTGCTATCTAGCGCACCCGTCGGCTCGTCTGCCAGGATGATCTCGCCGCCGTTAATAAGCGCCCTAGCGATCGAGACTCGCTGCTGCTGCCCGCCGCTAAGTTTATTGGGCAAATTTTGCAGCTTTTCGCCAAGTCCTAGACCTTCTAAAAGCTCGCCGGCCTTTTTATCGCGATCTTTTTTAGAAACGCCGGCATATACGCTAGGCAAAGCTACGTTTTGCAGCGTAGATAGCGTAGATAGAAGGTTATAGCGTTGAAAGATAAAGCCGAATTTTTCCCTACGCAAACGCGCTAGCTCGTCGCCTTCAAATTTAGATATGTCGCGCTCTTCTAGCAGATACTGCCCGCCGCTTGGATTATCCAGGCAGCCAAGTATGTTCATGAGCGTAGATTTACCCGATCCGCTCTGCCCGATGATAGCGATAAACTCGCCCTTTTTTATAGTTAAATTTACGTCCTTTAGCGCGTCAAATACGTTATCGCCGAGTTTAAATTTCTTGCTTAAATTTTTAAGTTCTATCAAATTTTTCAAGATGCTACCTTAAAAGCCCATTTTTCTTTTCTCTTTTTCGAGCATTTCGCTGATTTCAGCCGCCGAATTTCGCTTCGTCACGACCTCCTCGCCCTCCTCTACTCCGCTTAAAATTTGAGTTTTTAGGCTATCGATTAGTCCCGTTTGCACCTCTCTTCGCTCGGCCGTTTCCAGTCCGTTTTTATCTCTTTTTAGAACGTAGACTACGCTTTTGCCCTCTTCTTTTTTGACGGCTATCGAGGGCACTATGACGGCATCTTTAGCGCTATCTAAGATGATTGTGTTTTGCGTAGTCATACCGATTCTTAGCGTGCCGTCAGGATTATCTACCACGGCCTTAGCGTAGTAGTAGATCGCCGAGCTGCTAGAGCTTGAGGTGGTCGCGCCGGAGCTTGAGGTAGTTTTGTATTTGCCGTTACTTAGCGTGGTTAGACCGGGATCTATCGAGCTTATCTGGGCGTGAAATTTACGATTCGGCTCGGAGAGTATCGAGTACTCGACTTTTGAGCCGACTTTGATTTTAGTTATGTCGCCCTCGGCGATCTCCATTTTTAGCAGCACTTTGCTTAGATCGGCTATATTTACGATAGTAGGCGTGGTTTGGTTTGAGTTTACGGTTTGACCCTCTTCGACTTGCACAGAGACCACGACGCCGCCTTTTGGAGCGGTGATTTTAGTGTAGCCAAGGTCGATTTGAGCGGTGTTTAGAGAGATTTTAGCCTGCGCGACTTGCGCCTCGATCTCTTTTAGCGAGGCTTCGTTTGCGGCTAGGGTGTTTTTGGCGTTTTCAAACTCCTCTTTTGAGGTCGCGTTTTTAGCAAAAAGCTCTTGCTCGCGCTTAAATTTGGTCTTTGAAATTTCAAGCGCGACTTTGGCCGAATTTAACTTCGCTTCGTAAATACCAAGCTGCGCTTTTTTGGTATCTACGTTGTTTTGCTGAGTCGCGGAGTCAATTTCAGCTATCATGTCGCCAGCTTTTACGACGTCGCCGAGCTTTACGTAGAGCTTTTTGATCTGGCCTCCTACCTGCGCGCCCACGTCGATTAGTTCGGTAGCATATATCTCGCCGTTGCTTTCGATGCTTTTAACCAGCTCGCCGCGAACGGCTTTTGAGGTGATAAACTGATCGCCTTGCGGAACGTTATTCTTATCGTAAAAATAATAGCCCGCACCCGCCAAAATAGCTACGATAACGATAAATTTGATAAATTTCTTCATTTTTCTCGCTTTATTTAATTTAAAATGCGCGATTATATACAAAAATGCGTTAAGGCGATGTTAAGTAATTCAACTAAATTTTATTTTTCTTTAATGTTAGCCGCCGTATAATCGCGTTTTTAAAATTTATAACTCGGATTACGCAAATGTTTACGCAATTATTATCTATTTTTATCATTATCGCCTCAGGCTACGGGGCGAAAAAATTTAAAGTCTTTGAGCAAAAAAACGCCTCCGTATTCATAAACTACGCGCTTTGCTTCGCGCTTCCGGCGCTGATATTCGATAAAATTTACCACGTAAACATCGACACTACGCTTATCAACGTCATCGCCACGGGCTTTGCCTGTTCGATGCTGGGCGCTGCGGCGATATTTTTGGCGTGCAAATTTTTAAAATTTAACGAAGCCACGACCGTGAGCGCCGTGCTGCTCGGGATGTTTGGAAATACCGTATTTATGGGTATGCCTATTATCAAGGGCTTTTTCGGCGAGGACGCGATGAACGAAGTTATCTTTTACGATCAGCTAGCTACCTCGATCCCGATTAGCATTTTTGGGCCTTTTATCCTGGCTTTCGGCGCTCCGGCGAAGGTTTCGCTCGTGCAAAACGTTATGAAAGTGATCAAATTTCCCCCTTTCGTCGCGCTTATTTTGGGCTTTTTGCTTCGCGGCTTTCCGCTTCCAAAGGTGCTATTTGACGCGCTTACGCTTTTTGCGCAAAGCGTCGTTCCCGTCGCTCTTTTTGCGATCGGCATCGGGCTAGGATTTAGGAGCATCAAGAGCTGTTATAAATCAACCGCAGTGGTTATCATCGGCAAGATGCTGCTGGCGCCTTTTATTTTTATATTAGTCACGATAGTTTTTGGCGTAAATTTCGGTCAAATTTGGATGATAGGCATCCTTCAGTGCGCCATGCCGCCGATGGTGCTAGCAAGCGCGATGATCATGAAAGCAGAGCTTGATAGCCAGCTAGCAGTAGCTGCCGTAGCCGTGGGAGTGGCGTTTAGCTTTATTAGCCTGCCGCTTTTATCGTACGTTTTTAGCCTGATGGCATAAATTCACGCTCGTTTCACGTTTCTTGGCTAAACTTCCATCATAAATTTTCTTAAAGGAGATGCTATGAAAAAGTTAGCTTTAGTTGCGCTTAGCGCGTTGTTCGTTACGGGTTCTATCTTTGCCGCCGAGATGAAAGGCGATATGATGGAGAAAAAAGATACCATGATGGAAAAGAAGGACGCCATGATGGAGAAAAAAGACGATATGATGATAAAAAAGGATGAAATGAAGGGCGACATGAAAGAGATGAAAGACGATATGGGTAAAAAGAAAGACAATATGAAAGACATGAAAAAGGATAAGATGTAATGACGCAAATTTTGCTCGTAGAGGACGATGAGACGCTAAGCGAACTCATCAGCGAGTATCTGAGCGAACAAGGCTACGACGTGACCGTTCGCGCCGATGCTAAAGCAGCTCTAGATACCGCCTACGAGCGAAATTTTGATATCCTCATCCTCGACGTCAAGCTACCTAAAGGCGACGGTTTCTCCCTTTTGCGCGAACTTAGGCGGCTTGGCGACGACACGCCTGCGATCTTTACCACTTCGCTAAACGCGCTGCAAGACCTAGAAATCGGCTACAAAAGTGGCTGCGACGACTACCTAAAAAAGCCGTACGAGCTAAAAGAGCTTTTGCTTCGTATTCAAATTTTAATCAAGCGCAAATTTTCTCACGTAAATGACGAATTTATCGAGCTTAATGGCGGATATAAATTTTATCCAAGCTCCAAAACGCTCCGGCAAAACGGGCAAATCGTAAGCCTCTCAAACAAAGAAAGCGAGCTTTTGTCGCTATTTTTGGAAAATAAAAACGCGCTGCTGAGCAAAGAGACGATATTTGAGAAAATTTGGAACTACGGCGAGGAGCCCAGCGAGCTGAGTCTGCGGGTTTACGTTAAAAATTTGCGCCGAATTTTAGGTAAGGACGCGATCATAAATAGGCGCGGCGACGGCTATATCTATGTCTGAGCGCTCCGCCGTTATAGCAAAAATCCTCTCGCTTTATCTCATCACTAGCACCCTATTTTTGGGGTATTTTTTCACGAACGACTATAAAATGAAAAAAGAAGCCCTCGTCTCAAACGAGGTAAAAAACCTAAAAGAGATCAAGATGGGTATCTACATGAAAGCGCGCATGGATGGGCTTGGCGCAGTAAAAAGCTTTACCGCCGAAAAAGACGTCAAAGCCTGCATCGTAGCTAAAAGCGGTCAAATTTTATACGGCGAGGCGGGCTGCGCTAAATTTGACGACGCACAGAGTAGCACGGTCGTATCGGACGGCAAGGTAACGATATTTGAGGCTTTGCAAAATATGGACGAAGGCGGCGCGGACGAGCTATCGACGGCAAAAATCGCGCTAAGAGGTAAAAATGTCGCGAGCGAGCTAAATTTGCTATGGCTGCGTACGGCGCTAAATTTGCTTATCGTTTTAGGCGTCATCATGATAATCGCCTTTTATCTAGCAAAGACCGCGCTAGCGCCGCTACACGCCAAGATCGCCGCGCTAAATCGCTTTATAAAAGACTCTACTCACGAGATAAACGCGCCCCTTAGCGTCATACTTATGAGCATTGAAACGGTAGATAAAAGTAGCCTAAGCCAGAGAAATTTAAAGCGCCTAAACAACATCCAGATCGCCGCCAAAACGCTAAGCCGTACCTATGAGGACCTCACGTATTTATCCTTTGGCACCTCACGCTCCGCACCAAAAGAGGATCTAAATTTTAGAGACATTTTAAACGAGCGACTCGAATTTTTTGCTCCGTTTTTTGCTAAACGAGGGCTTGATTTAAGGCTAAATTTAAAAGACGCTCTCATAAATGCAAACGGCTATGAGCTAAAACGCGCGGTGGATAACCTACTAAGCAACGCCGTAAAATACACAAACCAAGGCGGCTACGTCGCGGTTAGTTTGCAAGACGGCGAGCTAAAAATCTCAAATAGCGGCGATGGGCTAAGCAAAGAGCAGCAAGAAAAAATTTTCGAGCGATACACGCGGTTTAACGAAGACCAAGGCGGCTTTGGTATCGGGCTAAATTTAGTCAAAAGAGCCTGCGAAAACAACGCTATATCCGTAACCTGCGAGAGCGAATCCGGCAAAGAAACGACGTTTAGGCTGCGGTGGCAAGCATAAATTCGACATCAAATTCAGTGGTTTGGGCTTTGAGCCAAATTTGAGATTTTAAATTTAGCATTACGCTATATGACCAAAATTTAATCCGACTCCTTTTTGAAGTAACAAAAACGACTTTGCGAAATTTTTTACGTTTTTTGGCTCTTAAGCAAATTTCAGTCGTAAAATTTGCGCCGTGCGATTAAAATTGCATGATGCATCCCGAGAATAAAAAGCGATTTTAATAGATTCTTAGCTCAAACCGTCCTTAAAACCTCGGGCCGTTTAGTTAAAATATTCCGTAAAGTTCCTCGCGATTAAATTAAGAGTTAAACTCAATCTTCAAAATTTCAAGACTTTGCGAGTTTAATAAAATTCGATTAAAATCTTAGTCAAATCCAAATTTACAAGGCAACTAAAAGATTTCGCGCGGGCGTATGCTTGCGGTTTAAATTTACTCGCTATTTACTAGCGAAAGATTTCTGCAGCCGACCTCATCGCCAAGCTCGCATCCTATCTCGTAAAATTTCCTCGCCACGTCCCTGCTCGCCGTCTCTACGCCCAAAGAAAACTGATGCATGCTACCTAGATTCGTGCAGCTTTTAGCGTGTTTTAGCTGCACGCAGGATTTTTCGTAGAGTTTTATCGCGCGCACAAAGTCGTTTTTACGCGCGCCAAGCCCCAGGCGGTAGACGTTTGCGGCATTAAAACAGCCGTATTTATTGCCCGCTTGGCAGGCCTTTAAAAAAAGAGGTAAAATTTGATCGCTAGCAGGATCGATTTTTTGATAAAGAGAGCCTAAATTCGAGCATGCTACGCCCTCGCCGCTCTCGCAGGCTTTTTGATAGCAGAGTTTTGCGCGTTCGTAGTCTTTGGCATTTTCAAATTTCACGCCCGTATCGTTGCATTCC
>CAURKB010000072.1:0-10528 GCA_963525315.1 uncultured Campylobacter sp.
GGATCATGCCCTCTGATATATGGCCGAAAATTTTAGCAGGCTTTAGGTTTGCCAGCACGCAGACCTGCTTGCCCACGAGACCCTCAGGAGCGTAAAATTTGGCAATCCCCGATAAAATTTGACGCGGCTGTTCTTCGCCCAGATCGATCTTAAATTTGAGCAGCTTCTCGCTGCCTTCGATATTTGAGCACTCAAGCACGGTGCCTACTTTTATGACGCATTTTTTAAAGTCGTCGATTTTTATTTTCGTGTCTGATTTTTCTTGCGGCGCGGCGGCGGTTTTAGCTGGTTCGCTTACGCTCGGCACAGCAGTAGCCATCAGCTCTTTTTCTATTTTCGGGAAAAGAGGCTGCGTTTTTTGCGCTTTAAAGTCCAAAATTTCGTTGTTTAGGATGATTTTTTCGTAAGTCGCCGTCGAGATCTCAAAGCCAAGCGTCTGCGCGATCTTTTCGCAGGTTCTTGGCATCGCGGGGCTTAGCAGGACGGCCACGCGAGCTAGCAGGTTAGCGCATAGCGATACGAGCGCGTTTGCTTCGTCTTTTTTGCCGTTTTTTATTAGATTCCACGGCTCAAATTTAGCTATGCTCGCGTTAGCAAGCGTTAGCGCCTTAAAGAGCTCCTCGAGGTAGCGGTTCGTGGCGAAACTCTCTAAATTTTTAATAGCGTTTTGCAGGTATTCGTTGCCGCTATCCAAAACCTCGCCGTAAAATTTGCGTAAATTTTCGCCCTTTATCTCAAAGTCCGAGTATTTTTCGCTCATACCGACTATACGGCTCAAAAGATTGCCCAGATCGTTGCTAAGCTCGGAGTTTATGCGCTCGATCATCGCCTTTTGCGAGAAGTCTCCGTCTTGTCCAAACGGCACTTCGCGTAGCATAAAGTAGCGGAAATTTTCTAGCCCGTACGCGTCTGCGACCTCGCTTGGATTTATAACGTTGCCTTTACTTTTGCTCATCTTTTCGCCGTCTCTCGTCCACCAGCCGTGAGCCGCGATGCAGTGAGGCAGCGGCAGATCAAGGCTCATCAAAAACGCCGGCCAGTACACCGCGTGAAAGCGCAAAATGTCCTTACCTACAACATGCGTGGCGCCCTTCCAGTAGCGCATCTTATCATCGCCGCGCGTGTAGCCTAGAGTGCTTAGGTAGTTTATGAGCGCATCCAGCCAGACGTACATCACGTGCTTTGGCTCGTTTAGGCTAGCAGGCAGCTTCACGCCCCACTCAAAGCTCGTGCGCGTGATCGAGAGGTCGCGCAGGCCGCCTTTTACGAAGCTAACGACCTCGTTTTTCTTGCCGCGCGGTACGATGCAGTCCTCGTTCTCTTCGTACCATTTTAGCAGTGCGTCTTGGTATTTTGAAAGTTTGAAAAAATAGCTCTCCTCTTTCACCAAATTCGTCGGTCTACCGCAGTCAGGGCACCTCTCGTCCTCCAAAAGCTGCGTCTGCGTAAAAAAGCTCTCGCAGCTAACGCAGTAGTACCCCTCGTATTCACCCTTGTAGATATCGCCTTTTTGATACATCTTAAGAAATGCGTTTTGCGCCGTGAGCTTGTGATAGTCGTCGGTCGTGCGGATAAAATGATCGTAGCTGATCTCAAATTTATCCCACAACTCCCTAAATTTCGCGCTTATCTCATCGGCGTAGGCTTGCGGCGTATAGCCCTTTTTTGCGGCGGCTTGCTCGATCTTTTGCCCGTGCTCGTCGGTACCGGTCATAAAGTACGTATCATCGCCCTTTAGCCTCGCAAATCTCGCTACCGTATCGGCGATCACGGTCGTGTAGGCGTGTCCGATGTGCGGTACGTCGTTTACGTAATAAATCGGAGTCGTAATATAAGTCGTGTTCATATCTTTCCTTTTTAAATTTAAAAATCAAATCCGCCGCCGTCGCCTTTAGACATCGAGCTGTATACGGCGTCTACGTAGTTTTTGCGGGTTTTGCACTCAAACATCGCCTCGCAGGCAAAGCACGAGTTTAGCCCTTTTTCGCGCTGACAGGCTTGTAAAATTTCTCTTTGGCGATCAAGCTCCAGCTCAAATTCGTCCTTCTGGGCTACCTCATGCTCCACGACATGCTCGCTCATTTCGCGCTTCCGTAAAATTTATGCAGTAAATTTATCTCGTCTTTGGAGCCGAAAAAGCAAGGCGTGGTTTGATGGATTTTTTCCACTTTCATATCAAAAAGCGTTGCCGAGTATCCGTCGCTAGTCGCGCCGCCTGCGCGCTCGTAGATGAAGGCAAACGGTAGCACCTCAAATAGCGCTCTTAGCTTGCCCTTTGGCGCGTCGGTCGTGGCAGGATAGCTAAAAAGTCCGCCACCTTTTAGTAAAATTTGATGCAGGTCGCTCACCATGGCGCCCGAGTATCTGAGGCGATACCCCTGTAAAAACAGCTCGCGGATAAATTTAGCGTGAGTTTCGCTCCAACCTTTTTGCGTAGCGCCGGTGGCGTTTAGCTTGCCTTTTTGAGCTAGAGCGAGGTATCTGATAAACCTAAACTCGCCGTCTTTATCCAAGCGAAAAAACGCCGGCGCGGTTCTATCCGTGCAAAGAACGAGCTCAAGGCGCGGGCCGTAAACGACGTAGGCGGCTGCTTTTAGATTTTGCGGAGTTAGTTCGTTTTCGTAAATGCCGAAAATCGAGCCGATAGAAAAATTTACGTCCACTAGGCTAGAGCCGTCTAGCGGATCGTAGGCGACGATAAATTTTGCGTCCTCGTTTAGCGCCAGCATATCCTCTTTTTCTTCGCTAACGAGCGCTTTTACGCAGGCTAAATTCGCAAACTCGGCCGTGATGATTTCGTCGCTTCTTACGTCTAGCTTTAGTTGCGTATCGCCTGTGGCGTTGGCGTGATCCGTGTAGCCTAGATCGGCGTACTTTATCTCTTCGCCGATTTTTACGGCAATCTTTTTAATCGTTTCAAAAATTTCGTTCATTTTAAAACCTTTGCGTTTTTTAGTATCCACTCGCAGATAGCCTGCGTGTCGTCTAGATCGAAGTTTGGCTTGTCGATCTCGTAGTCTTTTTTATAGCTTGCGATCGCGTTTGAAAAGCTAAGATAATCCTCGTTTATCTCGTCCTTAAATACGCTAATGCGCGGCAGCGGCAGGGTCTTTAGCCCCTCTACCAGCAGCAAATCAAACTCTCCCGCCATCGCTACGACGTCCTCTACGCTCTTGCTCTCCTGCGAGAAAAAGGTCGTGCGCGTCGGGCTTATAACAGCGACCTCGGCGCCTATTTGAGTAAATTTGTAGCTATCCTTGCCCTCGACGTCAAATCTCGCCTTATCGCCCGGGTCGTGCTTGATGATCACGACTTTTAGACCGTCATCTATAAATTTTTTGGCGACTTTCAAAATAAGCGTGGTTTTACCGCTGTTTGAAGGTCCCGAAAAAGCCATTGCCGCTTTCTTCATTTTTCTCCGAATTTTCAAAATTTACGCCGATTATAGCAAATTTAGGCTTTTTAAAAGCAAAATTTATCTAAAATAGCACCAAATTTAAAGAGGTTTTAAAATGAAAAAGAGCGTATTTTTCTTAAGTTTTATTTTGGCGTTAGTCGGTTGCGCGGATAAAAAATATATCCACGAACCGCTAAAAAACGAGCTTTTGGCCTACACGAGCAAGTCTGAGATCATAGATGAAAAGACTAACATCCTAATCGTCGCGACCTATCTAAATCCGATCTATAGCGAGCTAATCGATGAGCAAAAAAGAGAGAAATTCGTCGTGGCCGTACATCCCAAAGAGGTTAAAATTTTAGAGGAGAGCTTTGCGGCAAACGGTTTGCAACAAGGCATCCTAGTTAGACGCCTAGCCGCAAACGATCCGCTTTTGCAAAAAGTAAGCTTTGAGGTTCCGTGGGCGCAGTATTTCGAGGTCAGCACCCCAGAGGTCAAAAGCGATAAAGTCAACCTTACTTTCGAAATTTATCCGTCAAAGAAGGCGTCTTTAAGCTTTCAAAAAGTGTCGAAATCGATGTACTGGAACGGAGAAGCCTTAGATAAATAACATAGTTTGCGAGTACCTTTTTGCCGTAGTCGCGACTCTCGGCAAAGGGCACGAGCTCCATAGATAAAAACGGCTCATACTCGCCCTCGTTAAAAAGGTCGCCTCGCTGAAGCATCTTCTTAGTAAAGCCTATACCGCCGTTATACGCGTAAGCGACGAAAAGCGGGTGGTAGAGGTATTTCTCCAAATAATTTAAGTGATGATCCGCAAATTTTAACGCAAGACGCGGGTCAAACATATCGTCTTGATCGAAATTTGGGATTTGCAGCTCTTTTTTGCCGATATGGTTAGCCAAAAATGGCATAAATTGCATCATACCAAGCGCATAAGAGGTTGAGATAACAGCCGGGATAAAGCGGCTCTCTTGTCTGCCGATCGCGTAAAGAAGAGCTTTTCTAGTCGCGTTTACATCCTCTAGCTCATCAACAAACGGCATAACAAAGTAACTATCCTTGTAGCCGCTTGCTTTTTCCATCAGGTAGGCGTACTGACCTAGCGTCTCTTTGGTGTTAAAAGTCTCGGAGTGCTTTGCGGCGTCCTGCGCACTCATCTCTTTTATCATTTTAAAGGTCTTTTGCCACAAAAACGGATCTTTTATATCGTAGTCCGCTACCTTTTCTTTCGTAGGCGTCGGCGTGACAATGTTTACGGCCGGACTTGCGCCCGTTAGCTCGTTTGCATAGAGCGTATAGATATTTACGTCGCGGCTTTGATTTAGCTTCTCAAGATAGCTTCTGTCATGACTTAGCAGATATAGCCAAAAAAGGGCATTATCCTTGCGGTCTTGCCTCTCAAAGGCAGCCTGCGCTCTAGTAAAAAACCTTGTGGCGTCTTTTGGAGAATTTAACAAAACCGCGTTTATGCCGAGCATAAAAGCGTCCTTGCCGGCAAGCTCGGTTTCTTTTATCGCAAGAAAATTTTTCCTAAATTTAGCGTATTTTTTATCGATTATCAGATTGTTTGCCAGGACATGAAAGTCTTTTTTAGCCGCAAGCAAATTTATAAAATTTGCGTCAAATATCTTGTCGAATTTATCCTTGTGAGAGGACTGGTTAAAATAGACCAAAAACGCGTCCGTATCGTTAAATTTGGCAAATTCGTCCTCGGGGTGCTTCTCGTTTAGCGCGCTCAAGCGGCGATAAAGAAGCGGATCGGAGTCTTTAAATTTATCCGCCAGCTTTTGCCTCGTTTCCTTCTTTAGCTTCATCATAAAAGGCACTCTGAGGCGCTGTTTTTGGCAGGTTACGTTTGCGTCTAGGATATTTTTCGCGCTTACGCTATCGCAGTTTCCTTTGGTCTTTTTAGGCGGCAAAATCTCAGCCAGTTTCTTAGCTAGTACGCCCGCCCGGCGAAAGACGTCTTTGTTTAAAATTTGCGCCTGTTCCTTGGTGTAGTCGCCTTCGGTTAAAAGGCGGTAAAAGTAGTAATCCTTAGCAAGCCCCTTTGGTTCGTCTTTTATCTCCTCAAAGCTCTTAACTCCGCCAAACGCCGCGGCCGCAAAAATCGCAGGCAGGATAAATTTAAGCAGCGTACGCAAACATGGGCCTTACGAAAAATTCATTTATAAACTGAAGCGACAAAAGCACTATAATAGGCGCTATATCTATACCGCCAAAAACCGTCGGTATCACACGGCGGATGGCGCCGTAAACGGGCTCGGTGAGGCGGTAGAGCAGTTGCACGATAGGATTATAGGGATCGGGGCGCACCCAGCTTACGATCGCTGCGCCTATGATGATCCACGTGTAGGCGCTGATAACGATATGCAAGATACCGCCGATCGCTTCTAAAAATACCGAAAATATCATCGTAAAATTTCCTTTAGATACGGTTTGATAAGCGGATATAGCTCGCTAAGCTCGGGGCCGTGCTCGGCTCCCGTGAGTAAAATCCTAAGCGGCATAAAAAAGCCTTTACCCTTCAGCCCCGTGGCGTCCATGAGAGCTTTTTTTAGCTCGTTAAATTCGCTAAATTCGCTCAAATTTAACGAAGTTGCGGCGGCTTTTATAGCCTCGCAGCCCGCCTTAAACTCATCCGGGATAAATTTGGTCGCAAAGATCGCATCGACCTTGGCTTTTATCTCGGTTAGAAGGCTGCTTTCTTGCGTGTAAAATCTAGCAAGCGGGGCAAATTCGGGCTTTATGCCCATTAGCGCGGCTAGTCTTGCATCGCTTGCTCTTTTGATGTGCTCGCGGTTGACGTATTCTAGCTGCTTGACGTCAAATTTGGCCGGAGACGCCGAAACCTTCGAGATATCAAACCACTGCGCGGCTTCTTCTATCGTAAAGATTTCAACCGGCGCCTTGTAGCCTAGCGAGACGATGTAGTTTGCGATAGCTTCTGGCATAAAGCCTTGCGAGAGCAGCCATTTTACGCTACTTTCGTTCTCGCGTTTGCTCATTTTTTTGCCCTCGACGTTTAGGATGATTGGCAGGTGGGCGTAGTTTATCTTTTGCGTATAGCCTAGTCCTTCGCGGATGAGGTCTTGTTTTGGCGTGTTGCTGACGTGATCCTCGCCGCGGATGACGAATGTGACGCCCTCTAGCATATCATCGACCGCGCAGGCGAAGTTATAAGTCGGCGTAAAATCAGCCCGCATAATCACAAAGCTATCGACGTTTTCAGGCTCAAAGCTGATCTCGCCCTTTATCGCGTCTTTAAACTTCATCGTGCCTAACGGCTTTTTCATGCGCACGACGAAAGGTTTTTGGTTATTTAGCACTTCGTTGTCGCTTAGATGCTCGCACGTCCCGTCGTAGCGGTAGGCTTCGCCTCTAGCCTTGGCGGCTTCTTTTTTAGCCTCCAGCTCGCTTTCGGTGCAAAAGCACGAAAACGCCTTTTTATCTATCAAAAGCTTTGCCGCAAATTCGCGGTGAAATTTCAAATTTTTACTTTGATAATAAAGCGTGTCCCATTTGATGCCGAAAAGCTCCAAAATTTCTAAAATTTCCTTGTCTTTTCCGGGGATATTGCGCTCCTTGTCGGTATCCTCGATACGGATGATAAAGCCGCTTTTATCCTGGAGCGAACAGACGTAGTTTAGGATCGCAACCCTTAAATTTCCCAGATGCATATCGCCTGTAGGCGACGGCGCAAAACGATACATTTTTGTTTCCTTATTGATTTTTAGGGCGATTATAGCATTTTTGGCATTTAACCTCGCTTTTTTATCTTTTGTGAAGCTAAAATAAATATAATTGATATCTAATTTTAAAATTTAAAGGAAAAAGATGAGTTTCATCAAGGAATTTAAAGAATTCGCAATGCGCGGCAACGTCATCGACATGGCCGTGGGCGTCGTGATCGGAGGGGCTTTTGGCAAGATCGTTAGCTCGCTAGTGGGCGACGTGATCATGCCGATAGTCGGCGTACTAACGGGCGGCGTAAATTTTACGGATCTAAAATTTACGCTAAAAGACGCGGTCGGCGATACGGCTGCCGTGACCGTAAACTACGGCTCGTTTATACAAACGATGGTCGATTTTACGATTATCGCATTTTGTATTTTCTGCGTCGTTAAGGCTATAAATTCGCTCAAAAAACCAAAAGCGGAGGAGCCAAAAGCCCAGGAGCCTGCGCCGGCGCCTGAGGATATAGCGCTTCTAACCGAAATCAGAGATCTTTTAAAAAATAAATAAGAGCGCAAATGCTAGAGCAAATCCCGTTTTTTCAGGAGCTAAATGAGGCCGAGCTAAAAAGGCTAGAAAATATCAGCATCCTAAAAAAGTATAAAAAGGGCGAGTTTTTATTTATGGAGGGCGAGGAGTCAAAGTGGCTCCACCTACTCATAAAAGGCTCTCTAAAGCTATATAAAATCGGCTCTAAAGGCAAAGAGATTTTTATGCATCAGTTTAACGGGATTAGCTTCGTAGCCGAGCTTGCCAACTTTGAAAATATCAAATTTCCGGCGACGGCGATATTTTTAACAGGCGGCGAGGTGCTAAAAATCGACTACGATAAATTTTACGCCGAGTTTTTATCAAATCCGCGCGTATCGCTACAAATCATCAAATCGCTCTCGCAAAAGCTAAAAATCGCAAGCGAGCTGATACACCAAGAACTCGTGCTAAACTCCGAGGCCAAGGTCGCGAGCTTTCTCGTTAATCACGCCGATCTTTTTAACGAGCTAAAACACATCAAAATAGCCTCCATCCTAAACATCACTCCAGAGACGTTTTCAAGGATTTTGGCGAAATTTAAAACTCAAAATTTGATCGAACTAGACGCAAACAATAAAATCATAAATATCGCTACAAGCGAACTTTCGGAGATGTTTGAGGGATAAATTCGGCTTGCCGATTTCATAAATTTAACTCAAATTTTACTTCGCGACTAATCCGCTAGAATTTTAGAAATTTGATCAAATTTGACGGCATTTAACCCCGAATTTAAACGCGGAATTTTAATTTTTCTTCTTTTGCGCTGCTTCGGTATCTGCTAGCGAAGTGATTTCGTATTTTTGATCGATGTAGCCCATTTCTAGTAGCTTATTAAAGATTTTAGCCGTTAGAGGTCCGGCAGCCAAACCGCCGTGTCCGCCGTGCTCGATGATAACGGTAACGGCATAACGAGGCTCCTCATACGGCCCATAGGTCGTGACCCACGCGTGCGAGCGGCGCAGATACTCCATGTCCTCTTCTTTCATACGCTTTTTTTCGGCCTGCGAGATACCCACGACCTGCGCGGTACCCGTTTTCGCCGCTAGCGTGAGTTTTGCCTCTTTAAAATATTTATGCGCGGTGCCTTTTTTATGATTTACGACCTCATACATCGCCTTTTGGATGTACGGCAGCTGCTTTTTCTCAAGCGGCGTTAAAATGTCATCGGTAGGCTCAAATTTAACCTCCTCGCCGTTTACGCTACGTAAAAAATGCGGGACGATATTTTTCCCCGTCGCTAGGATGCCCGTATAGCGCACCACCTGCATCGGCGTCACGAGGAAGTTGCCCTGTCCGATCGAGGTGATTAGCGTCTCGCCCTGATACCACGGCTGAGCATATTTTTGCATCTTCCACTCGCGTCCGGGCACGATACCGACAAATTCGTTAGGCAGATCCACTCCGCTTTTTTGCCCGAACCCCAGCCGCTCTAAAACCGGGGTTATAGCGTCGATACCGACCTTTAAGCTGCCTTTATAAAAATAATCGTCGCAGCTCTCTCGGATGGCCGAGTTCATATCCATAAAACCGTGTCCATAGACGTTCCAGCAGCGGAAATTTCGCCCTCCAAGCTCAAATGAGCCCGAGCAAAAATACCCATCGGAGCGGCTCATCTTACCGGTGTCTAAAAACGCCATCGCCACGCCCATTTTGATAACCGAGCCCGGCGGATAAAGGCCGTTTACGAGCTTGTTCGTAAACGGATGATCGATACTTTTAACGAGCTCGTCCCACTTAGCCTGCGACAACCCCGTAACAAACGGGTTTAGATCATACTCTGGGAAGCTGCCAGCAGCCAGTATAGAGCCGTCTCTCACGTCCATCACGATGATAACGCCCGCGTTATCGCCGAAAATTTCTTCAATGTATTTTTGCATCTCAAGGTCGATCGTTAGCGAGATGTCCGAGCTTTGCGGGTAGCTCACGGATATCTCCTCGACCTCCTGATTTAGCGCATTTACTTTTACTTTTCGCACGCCCTCTTGCCCCTGCAAGACGGAGTTATAAAAGCGCTCCGTGCCGCTTCTACCCGTGTGATTGGTTAGCTTTGCGACGGGATCGGACTCGACGTCTTGCTGATTTGCGCGGCCGACATAGCCGATGATGTGCGAGGCTAAATTTGCATAAGGATAGTGGCGCTTGGATGCCGGCTTAACCTCTAAATTTTCTCGCAGCGAGAGCTCGGCTATACGCGGTATCATCTTATCGTAATCCATAAAATCGATAATCTGGATAAAATCTTGGTTATAAGGGGAGTCGGCCTTGACGTATTCGCGCTTTAGCTTAGTAACGTTTAAGTCCTCAAACAAATTTTGTAAATTTGCAAGCTCGGCATCTAAAATCTCCGCCCTCTTGCCGCTTAGATGCGGCTTTAGCGCGACGGAAAAACCGAGGCGATTTACCGCCATCGGACGGCCTTTGGCGTCTAAAATCAGCCCTCTAACGGGAGCTAGATACTGCGTTTTTACCGCATTTTGCTCGGCGATCTCCTCGTAAAAGTCGTTTGACTTGACGCTAAGATAATAAACTCTCACCAGCAAAAGCACCCAGACGCTAAATATGATGCCAAACACTATGCGCATCCTCATAAGCGCCCCTTAAATAAAACTACCGCCAAAACGGACTCTACGCCCACGTAGATCAGGTACTCATAGTCAAATTTTAGCATCGGCAAATTTGCCGCGTATGAGATAAAAGAGCTGGTGGCACAAGTCCAAACGTAACCGCTAGCGACGAATCCTACCGCCAAAAGCTCTCTTGATTTTAGCGTAACGATGAGCAAATCAGACATCAAATAATAAAAAAGCATAAACACAATCACCGCCGAAAACAGCGCAAACCCGTGCGCATGCTCGGCAAAAG
>CAURKB010000073.1:0-10515 GCA_963525315.1 uncultured Campylobacter sp.
TTAAAGATAAATGGCTCGAGTACGCGGCAAATAAAATCCTAGGCGAATACGCAAAGGTTAAAATTTCGCTCAAGGACTGCGAGCTAAATTTCGACCAAACGCCCGCAAAAAAGCGCATTACGCTTCTTGGGCAAGATATTTAAACTCGCGTAAGCTACGCGGACGAAGCGAACAAAAAAGAGTTTTTTAAATTCCTAAAAGGCCTATTTAAAAACGGCGAAAGCATCGGAGGCGCGCTGCAAAAAATCGCGCTAAAAATGGGGCAACTTTGATGAAACGGCCAAAGAGGAAGCGCAAGCAGATGCCGCAAAAGAAAAGAAATTTAAACCGATCAAAGCTACTAGCAAAAGCCAAACCTATGTTTATAGGGATATAAAGCGTGAGTTTTTCGAAAAATTTATCAAAGCCGAACAGGAAAAAGGAACAGACGTAACCAAGCTTTTAGAAGCTCTAAATAAAATCCGAAAGCTAGATATAAATGCCTAAATTTAAAGGTAGCGGTTGCTAGGATCATTAAAAAAGACGAATTCGTATATTAGTTCAAATTCGGCTCAAAATCAGCTGAAAACCACGCGCCGAATTTACCCGTAAAAGCTAAATTTAAACGCTCCAAATTCGGCCTGCCGGCAAATTTACCCGCAAAGCCGAATTTGAGCGCAAATCACATCTCGTAGCTATCCTCTTCGTCTTCGTCGCCGTATTCGTAGTCGTTCTCGTCGTAGTTATAGCCGTACTTCTCGGATCTCTCGTCGTCAAATTCGGAGTATTCCTCCTCCAGATCTTCCTCTTCGTAGTCAAATTCTTCGCTCATTTTCTCTCCTTTAAAATTATTTTTTCACTTCTTCGACGTATAGGCTCTGGCTAGGGAAGGCAAATCCAAGCCCGTTGGCCTCTACGATATTCATTATTTTTAGCATCACGTCCTCTTTGACGGCCAAAAACTCGCCCCAAACTATCGTCTTAGAAAAGCAGTACACGAGGATATTTATCGAGCTATCGGCAAACTCGTCCACGACGACGAACAAATTCGACTTATATCCCGCCAAATCGTCAAACGAAACGATGCCTCGGTCGTAGCGGCTAACTTTTTTAGACCCCATATCGTCGCCCTTTGCGATATCCGGATGCTCGAGCAGCATCTGTTTTATCTCCTCGACGCACTTTTTGATCTGCTCGGTCGTGGCGCTATACTCTAGCCCGATTAGCATCCTGATGCGTCGTCCCATCTTTCTCCTGCTCCAGTTTCGGATCGGATCGCTAGCTAGCTTGGAGTTTGGCACGAAGATAAGGGCGTTGTCAAAGGTTCGCACGGTTGTTTTTCTAAGCCCGATCTCCACGACCGTTCCCTCGATGTCGCCGCACACGATCCAGTCGCCTTGCGAAAACGAGTTGTCAAAGAGCAGCATAACGGAAGCAAAGAAATTTGCCAAGATATCCTTGGTAGCAAGAGCCACCGCAAGGCCGCCGATACCAAGAGAGGCGATGATGGCGCTGACGTTAAATCCAAGCTTGCTAAGCACGATAAGTAGCGCGATAACGAAGATGATGAAATAGATGATCTTTAGGATCAAATTTATCACCTCTTTGCGCCCGCTTTTTTTGGTGAGCTCGTTGATGAGCACCATGCCGTAGCCGTTTAGTACGCTAAGTATGAGCCAGGCAACGGCGATAACGAAAGTGATCGCTAGGAAATTTGCAAATTTTATCGGCATAGGAGCGGGATAGTACGCGATCGAGACGCAAATATCTATCGCGTAGGCGATGAGAGTGAGCAGCATCGGGCGCTTGATGATTTCTACGATGCGCCCTTTCGTCTGCCTATCCGAGTCGTGCTTGACGAAAAATTTCATCAAAGCCCACAGCGTGAGCCTGCTAAGCAGCGTCGTAAACGAGACGAAAAACAAAAATACTACGAATATAATCGCAGCCTTGCCGACGTTAAATTTACTCGTAAACGAGGCCTTTTCGTTGATAAAATCGATCGCCGTTTTTAAATTTAGCTCCGAGATGATGTAGTTTGACGTGAGCAGCTCGGCGTTATCGCGCAGATAGTGGAGTATCTCTTCAAGCGTCTTTTTGTGCGCCTCTAGCGCCTCTAGTTCGCCTTTGTGCGCAGCGAGCGCTTCCTCGTTTAGACTATCTTTAAACTCCTTAAACTGCGAGTAAAACTCCGTCTGAAAGCTAAGCAGCGTCTCCTCGACGGCGAGCCTTACGTCCACGGCCTTGCCGCCTTCTTTAAAGATATTTTCCAAATTTAAAAGCGAGGAGTAAAACAGCTCGTCAAGCCGCATGCGCTCAAACTCCAGCTTGTCTTTTACGTATAAATTTTGATTGTCCGAGTTTTTTAGCCGTTTGATTTTTGATTCCAAATTTTGCATTTCGCGCTTAAATTTCTGCACCTGCTCCTCGTCGATTTCGATTTGCATGATGAGGTAGGGGATTTGCTCGATTAGCTTTTCTTTTTTCTCCGAGACGGTTTTAAAAAGCACGTTTTTATCGGCGGTTTCGTTATTTTCGGCGGATTGTGCTTTGATAACGGCGATTTGAGAGTTTGCTTCGTTGATTTGATTTACGACGCTTAGGATGTCCGTGGCGTTTAGGTCGTCGATTTTGGTATTTGCTAGTAAATTTAAGCCAAAGCACAGCGCAAAAACGGCGGCTAAAATTTTTCTCATTTCTCGACTCCTAGCAGTTTAAAGCTCTTTGTCGCGAAGTTGTAGTTGTAGATTTCGCCCGTTTCTATTATGTAGTGCCAGGCGTAAATTTTTAGCTCCCCGTCTCTAAATTTAGCCTTGACGTCGGGGTAGCTCAGTAAATTTTCAAACGAATTTACGAGGCTTAGGCGTTCGGTTATCCACTCTCTTTTTGCGATATTGTCGCCAAAAAGCTTTTGCACGCGTTTTTTTACGGGCTCTAGCAAGTCAAGCCAGCGCTTTACGTTTGGCGTTTTGCTAAATTTAGCCTCGTCCATCCACAAAGCCGCGCAGCCGCCGCAGTTGCTATGTCCGCAGATGATGACGTTTTGCACGTTTAGCGTTTGCAAGGCGTACTCAATCGCCGAGGTTGTAGCCAAAAACTCCTCGCTTTTGCGGTACGGAGGCACGATATTTGCGATATTTCGCACGACGACTAGGTCGCCCGGCATCGTGTTTGTTATGAGGCTAGGCACGACGCGCGAGTCGATGCAGCCGACAAAAAGAGTGTGCGGTGTCTGCTTCTCGCCCAGGCTTTCAAAAAGCTCCTTGTGTTCTAAAAAATCTTCTTCCATAAATTTGACGGCGCCGTCTAAAATTTCTTGCATTGTATTTTCCCGAATAATTTTTTAAAATATTATATCAAAAACGTTTCAAACTTCATTAAAATTTTTTAAATTGCTTTTTGCGCGCCAAATTCAGCGATTTTTTATATTTTATTTACCTATTTTTGGCTAAATTTGCATCAAAAATTAAAAAGGAGAGAACATGAGTTTATATGACAGAAATTATGCAAGCTCAAGCGAGCATGAGGTTGCCGGCGAATATTCGCAAAGCGCGCTTAGCACGTTTATCAAGCAAACTTATCAGCTTTTCGCGGCTTCGCTTTTAGCAGCCAGCGTCGGAGCTTACGTCGGGCTTTACAGCTCGCTGGGAGTGACGGTAGCGGGCAACTACTGGCTATTTGTGATACTTGAGCTAGGACTTTTGGTCGGTTTAATGTTTGCCAAACGCAAAGCGGGCTTAAATTTGATCCTGCTTTTTGCCTTTACTTTCGTTAGCGGACTTACGCTTACGCCTATTTTAGGACGCACTTTTGCGATGCCTGGAGGCGCTGCGATAGTAGCTCAGGCCTTTACGCTTACGACCGTTGCATTTGGCGGACTTAGCGTGTTTGCGATGAACACCAAGCGCGACTTTACGACGTGGGGCAAGATGCTTTTCATCACGCTTATCGTTTTGCTCGTGGCTATGCTACTAAATTTATTTTTCAAGAGCCCGATTTTTCAGGTAGCGCTATCGTGCGTATCTGCTGTTTTATTTAGCGCGTATATCCTTTACGATACGCAAAATATCATCCGCGGTAACTACGAAACTCCGATCGAGGGCGCAGTTGATCTTTATCTTGATTTCTTAAATTTATTCGTTTCATTGCTTAGAATTTTAGGATTTTTTAATAGCGATGACTAGCGAAGAGCGGCTCTACCGCGTAATAGACGCAAATTTAAACCGCTTAAAAGAAGGGCTTAGAGTCGTCGAAGACGTCAGACGTTACGGCTTTGATGACCTAGCCCTCGCTAAAAAAATCAAAAATCTCCGCCACAAATCAAAAATCCCGCAAAAAGAATTTTTAAAATTTCGAGACGCCGCAAACGATGTGCTAAAACCGAGCCTAAAAGACGAGCAAATTCGCCTAAATTTGGACGATTTGCAAACCGCCAATATCAAACGCGCGCAAGAAAGCGCAAGGGTTTTAGAGGAGTGTTTTAAGCTCGTCGACGTTAAAATTTCCGAGATTTTTAAGACCGTGCGCTACGAACTTTATGAGATAGAAAAAGAAATTTAACCCAAATTCAAAACTTTTTTAGTATAATCGCGACTAATTTTGAAAATTTAAAAGGATTTTTAATGGATTCGCTTTTTTTAGTATTGCAGTTTATTTTCGCGGTAGTTTTGACGATTGCCATTTTGCTTCAGAAAAGCTCTTCTATCGGACTAGGCGCATATAGCGGCAGTAACGAAAGCCTATTTGGCGCAAAAGGACCAGCCGGATTTTTGGCTAAATTTACCTTCGTCGTGGGTGTTTTATTTATCCTAAACACCCTAGCGTTAAGCTATTTTTACAACACGCAAAGCAGCAAATCTCTCATAGATAGCGTCGATACTTCGTCGTTGCCTGCGGCTCCTGAGGCAGTCGCGCCGCAAGCTCCTAGCGCTCCTGTAAGCGAGAAAAAATAAGGAGCGTCAATGAAAAAATTAGTTTCCGCGCTCGCATTTTTTGCGGCGGCACAGTTTGCGCTTGCTGACGCGCACATTTTTAATTATCACAGATTTGATGACGATAGGCACCCTAGCACCAACATTTCTAGCAAAAATTTACGCGAACAGTTTGAGTATTTTAAAGAAAAAGGCTACGAGATCATCCCGCTCTCAAAGCTTGTGGACGCGATAAAAAACGGCGAGCCGGTGTCTGATAACTGGGTCGTTTTAACCGTAGACGACGGCTACAAGAGCTTTTATGAAAAAGGCTTGCCGATATTTTTAGAGTATGGGTATCCGTTTGCGCTGATGATCTACGTCGAGGCCACCGCGCGAAAATACGGCGACTTTATGACCTTTGAGCAGATCAAAGAGATCGAAAAATACGGCGAAGTAGGCTATCACTCCTACGGTCACTTACATATGGTTGGCCTTAACGAGGAAAAACTAAAAAACGACTTTGAGGACGGTATAAGTAAATTTGAAAAAAATATGGGTTACAAGCCGCGATATTTCGCCTATCCTTTTGGCGAATATAACGACAGGGTACGCGATGTCGCGATAGAACACGGCATCGAGGTGATACTTAGCCAAAACTCTGGCGCAGTCGCGGCAAACAGCGATCTGCACGAGCTAGATAGGATCCCTGCGATGAACGGTACGCACCTACCCTCCGCGCTTGCGAGCAAATTTCTAAAAGCCGAGTGGATACTTCCGCAAGACTATCCTAAAGATAATAAGATTAGCGAACTTATCATCAAAACCGACGAGAACGCGACGCACGGCTACTTCTCGATGACGGGGCAAAAAACAAAAAAAGTTAAACTCGAAAATGGACAGATGACGCTTAAATTTAACAAGCCGATCGACCGATACAAAGTCAGAATGAGCCTTAAAGTAAACGGAAAAACGACGACAAAAATTTTAGTAAAGGATATAAATGCTGAATGAGATTTACAAAAAGCAAAAAGAGCATAGCGACAAGTGCATAGAGGGCCTAAAACGCGACTTTAGCACGCTTCGCACAGGCAAGGTAAATATAAGCATAGTTGATAATATTTACGTGGATTATTACGGTAGCCAAACCCCGCTAAATCAAGTCGCCACCGTACTAACGAGCGATGCTAGCACCATAAGCATCACGCCGTGGGAAAAGCCGATGCTAAAAACTATCACCGCAGCGATCTCTGCGGCAAATATCGGCGTAAATCCGAACAACGACGGCGAGAGCGTGAAGCTGTTTTTCCCTCCGATGACTGTCGAGCAACGCCAAGAGAACGCAAAGCACGCTAAGGCATTTGGCGAAAAAGCTAAAGTCAGCATCAGAAACATCAGAAAAGACGCTAACGACGAGGTAAAAAAACTAGAAAAAGATAAAGCTATCACCGAAGACGAGAGTAAAAAAGGACAAGATGAAGTCCAAAAGATCACTGATAGCTACACCTCAAAGATTGACTCGCTCGTAAAAGAAAAAGAGAGTGAACTTCTAAAAGTATAACGCTAAATTTAGAGGCGGCAGCGGCGTGCTACCCCTCTTAAATTTTAGAGTTTGCCGCATGCAAAATATAAAATTTACAGCATTTAAAATCGCAAGATAAAGCCGCTAGGCTATTACGTAATTTGTTAAATTCCAGTCTATCTCATAAATCTAGGAATCCCAAATTTAGCTCGCATACCAAATTTTATCAGTTTAGCAGCATCTATCCGTAGTGTAAAGCGCATCGTTTCGTTGGCTCAAGGCAAGTTGATCAAATTTCTCTCATCGACCTAAAATACGATACGGTTCTTTTTATAGGAACATCGCTTCATGATTGTTTTGCTTTTTATTACATCTAAAACCCTACTTTTCTTCACTCGTAGCTATTTTTAAAAACAACAAACATAGTGAAGCAAAGTAGAATACGCTATTTTAAACGAAGTAAGAAATACTCTTTTTAATTTTGTTGCAGCCGTTACCGTCGCCTGGCTTGAAAAATATCTCTTTAAGTTTAGATATATTTAGCATAAAAACCCATTTACTTTGCGGTAGCAAGGCAAGTTCGTAGTATCTACGCTTATCTTTATTAATAAGACGCCTTCTATTTTATAAAAACTCCTTTGAAAGTTTTTGACTTACTTTGGCCTGTATTTTAAAAGTATTTTGAAGCTATTTAGGAGTAAAGGATATCCAATTTTTAAGAAATTATCCACTATAATCTTACGATACGAAAATAAATCTCGAAAGTCTATAGTGGCAAAAAAAGATCTTTTAAAAGGCGCAAATAACTTAAATTTTAAAAATGCGAGCGCCCCTGATATCTCTGTTTCGTCTCTTGTTTTTTTGGACGATAGCGCCGTTATCGATATTAGACCTCGTATTGATAAAGGCGGGGCGGAAAAACTACTCGGTCCAGGCGATATGTTGGTAAAAATTAATGGCGATATAATGTATATTATCTCACCGCTCTTAAACCCTGACGACATAAAACAAATTTTAAAAATTTAAAAATAAAAGGTAAAAAATGAAAAAAATCCTCATCATTGCAGGCTCATGCAGCAACGGCGGCGCGGGACTGCAAGCCGATATCAAGGCGTGCGCGCACTTTGGCTGCTATAGCGCGACGGCGGTCACGGCGCTAACGGCCGAAAATACGGACAAGATCAAAAATATCGTCTCGCTAGATCCCTCGTTCATCGCCGATCAGCTCGAGATGCTCTCGGCGGAGTTTAGCTTTGATGCCGTCAAGATCGGCATGCTCTTTAACGAGTCTATCATGGACGTCGTGCAGAGCTTTTTAGAGAAAAACTCCGCTCCCGTGGTGCTAGATCCCGTCTGTGTCTCGAAAATGGGGCATAAACTCATCAAAGATAGCGCCATCGAGCGGCTAAAAGAGCTAATGAAATTTGCCGCCGTCACTACGCCGAACCTGCGCGAAGCGGACGTACTTTTCGGCGATGATTTTACGAATTTGCCGTGCGATGTGATCGTGAAAAAGCATATCGTCGCGGGCAAAAGCATCGACACGCTCTACCGCAAGGACGGCAGCGTGCAAAACTTTGAGACGCCGCTAGCCGATCCGCTGGTTATCATCGGCGCGGGCTGCACATTTTCTAGCTCGCTAGCCTGCCTGCTCGCTCGCGGCGAGAGCCTAGAGGGCGCCATCCAGCAAGGCAAAGAGTACATCTACAACGCCATAATCACCGGCATCGACACGAATCTAGGCGTAAGAAAACTGCTAAATCACGGGGTTAAATTTTAAATTTAGCGTGCTTGACGCCGTAAATTAGAGTAAGGATAAAAGAACTTGCGAGGATTTATGAGTATAAGCCGCAAAGCGTCTTTTGTTATTTTTCTAATCGCGGCAACGGCCGTCTACTTAAATTTATACGACGGACGGGAGCTAGCGCTAAACTACGAAAAAAATCGTATCGAGATTTTAGCATTGCGTGATTTTGTGCGCGAGATTAGGCCTCGCGGAGTTTGGTTTGACCTACGCTTGGACGGGGTGCGGGTTGAGACGTTTAGCGCCGTGAGTGCCGATAAAAATCAAACCGCGAGCTTAATCCGCGTAGATGAGCGAACGAGCGTGCAGGAGCCTCTGCGGATACTGGGCTGGGGCGAGCAGACTTTTAGCGAACTAAAAGCCAAACTAAAAAGCGCAAACGTCATAGGCGTAAGAATCTGGGGCAACGAGGCGTTTGGAAGCGAGCGCAAGACTACGATTTATTATCGGAGTGAGGGCTTTGGAGGCGCTTATTACGAGATTTTTGACGACGCTTCGGACGAGATACTGCGAGGCGACAAAGAGGCGGGCTGCGAGGATAGATTTCATTCAGACGGCGTAGCTTTGATTTATGACGGCGGGGCTACCGTGGATTTTATGTGCGTAAATAAAGACGGCAAAAATATAAAACGTAGATAAAAATCTAAATTTTAGATTTACGCTTTAAATTCGGGTTTGGTGGCTAAATTTGGCTCTAAACGAGGGGGGGTAAATTTGTACCTATTTTGCCGTTTTGCGCGGCCTAGTTTATTCTTAGGCTAGCTCTTTTGGAGCTGTTTATAAAGATGACGCGGCGTTGGATTTTAGTTATCTTTTATAGCTTATTAGTTTTAATTGTATTTAAAAATATACCAAGAAAGTTTAGTGAGGCTTTGGATATGGCGAGCAAACGAAATCCCCACAAAACCTAAATCGCTAAAACCTTGCAAATTAGGCGCCTTTAGTCGTTTGCATTCGTAATAAACGAGCTTTAAGCGAGGTTTAGTATTTTGCCGACTTTTGCTTATTTTGCTTTGGGGCGGCATTTTATTACTCCAGTTTAGCGCATCTTGCTTAGATACTCCGCACTAGCACTGGCTCAAGAGGATTTATGCTTCGTTTAGCCCTAGCCCTATAAATATGAATTTCTCTTGCCAGCTAAAGCCCGTATCCGTATTTTATATTCGGCGAGAATGGGATTTGATTAGAGCTACCGTGCTTGCTGCAGTATTTTTATTTACTTTATCTGTTTTGTTTTTATTGTTTATTTTTAGTATCGTGGCTTTTAATATAAATTTTATTTATTTTATATTTTATGAAGATTTTTACTTTTGCGGCTTGTTTTTGCTTGTATATCTTTGCCCGATATGGCGATAAAGCTTTTTGTAAGTTTCGCAAATAGCGATATACTCGCGTTTTTAGATTTTTCGAGCGGTTAAATTTAGGCTATTTTAAGGCCTAAAAATATAAACTTTTATCGCAAACAGCCTTAAATATGAGTATTTTGGTGCTGCGTAAATTTACCCCGTTGGGGTTTGAAACGCAGGTCCTCGCAGGTTTTAAAATACTCGGCGATTGCGTAAATTTACCCCGTTGGGGTTTGAAACAACGCTCTAAGAGGCGATAAGAGCGGACGGGGGGCGCGTAAATTTACCCCGTTGGGGTTTGAAACCCTATGACGTGTCGTTCAACGGGGACATAACCCTTGCGTAAATTTACCCCGTTGGGGTTTGAAACAAGCAGTTTAAAAGTAGCGGACGCTGGCATATTAGGCGTAAATTTACCCCGTTGGGGTTTGAAACGAACAAACCGTAAGGGATATCGAACGGGAGATAGAGCGTAAATTTACCCCGTTGGGGTTTGAAACAATTCTAACCGCCGTAAAAAGCAGGTCTTAGTCCAGCGTAAATTTACCCCGTTGGGGTTTGAAACGCTACTACTAAAAAGTGTCAAAGTTGCCCCGCTGGTGCGTAAATTTACCCCGTTGGGGTTTGAAACGAGCAATAGCGGTGTATCGAAGTTCCGGCGCGCAGGCGTAAATTTACCCCGTTGGGGTTTGAAACAACTCCCGCCCTCTTTAAACGGCTCGCCTTTTCTTGTCGCGTAAATTTACCCCGTTGGGGTTTGAAACTTTTGATGAGATCATTGCAAAATTTCTGTACATCGAGCGTAAATTTACCCCGTTGGGGTTTGAAACACGTTTCTGACGCTGATTTTAAATCAACTAGCTTAGCGTAAATTTACCCCGTTGGGGTTTGAAACTAGCTTTTGTCATGGGGTCATTTAGATAATAGAGTTTGCGTAATTTTCCCCCGGGGGGG
>CAURKB010000074.1:0-10473 GCA_963525315.1 uncultured Campylobacter sp.
ATGATATCGAAAATCTCATCGCCGCCGATACTAAAAAATAAATAGAGTATTTTTCTACCGCCATTTTTTTTGCCCCGTTTTATATATCACTAAACGACGAGCTAGATAGCGCAAACGACGTGCTACGTCTAAAAAAGGAAAACATAGACTCTGTAAATGCGCTAAAAGAACAGCTAAGAAACGACATCTGGGATCTTGAGCTTGAGGTTGCGGGAAAATAACCGTATCTAAAGTCAAATTTAATGAAGAAAGGATGAAAATGAAAATAGCGGTTTGCGGTCTCAACGATTATCCGGGCAGAATAAGAGTTATTAATTTTATATTTATGGAACCTTACCGTATATCTACAGGTGTTAACTTCGATAGGCGCAAATACGACAATGGCATCGTTGTTGATGATTTTATCGTTTTACCTAACGTAAAAACGGATTTGCAAGGCGATGATGCACTATTTTATATCTTTAGCGCCAACGATTTGTCGAATGGATTTAAAGAATTAAGCGATAAAGCTATCGATTTCTTAAAAAATGCAAAGAAAGAAAATCCGAATTTACACATTTTTGTCATTATGAGGGCCTGCGACACCAATGATAACATAAGAGGAAAGCATAAGGGGGAATACGTCTATTTCCCAGCATCATCCGGTATTTCTGAAATTTATAACCTCCGAAAAAGACCAAATAATATACTCAAATTTAAGTATATAAAGGGGCAGATTTTAAGAGCGCTGGGTGAAATAGAATTACAAAAGCAGCCTCAAAAAGAAATCAAAAGCGAGGAAGTCAAAACTCAAAACCAAAAAAAAGACGAATATATAGACGTAAAAATTCAAAAACCGTATGAACCGCTAATCTCATCCGGCATCAGCGAGGATTTTGATAGCTTTATCGAGTATATATCTTTTATCAAAGATATTTCAAACGATCACGGCGTAAGCTCAAACGAGGAGCTAAGGCAGCATCTATCCTCGCTCGCCGGAGCTGCCAAAGTCATCATTAGCGATGAGGTAAAGATGCTAGACTCGGCCTACAAAGCCGAGGTAGTCGTTATCGGAGACTTTAGCGCAGGCAAGTCAAGCTTCATAAACTCACTCATTGGCAAGGAAGTTTGCCCCGTAAATAGCGCTGCTACGACATCGTCGGTTACGAAGTTTATATTCTCCTTTGACGAAAGGATAATAAATAAAACCGACGGCAAGACGATAGACGCGCGAGAATACAAAAAACTGGTAACTCACCAAGGCGACACCAAGGCTACTTACGAGCTAGATTACTACTACCCATTTACGCCTCTTCGCGGCGTAAATTTATACGATACTCCGGGCTTTGCTAACGCTACCGGACAGGGTGACACGCAGCTAACGATGAAAAAGGCTAAAGAAGCTGACGCTGCACTGCTACTCGTTGATATAAATACGGGTTCGGTAAACGATGCGCTCAGGGGCAAAGTAAGCGAGCTACAAAAGGCAAATCCCGACATGCTCTTTTACGCCGTATTAAACAAAGCCGATACGAAATCCCCTAGCGCTAGGCGCAAAGTAAAAGACGAGGTAATGAAAAATTTCGATTTCTTTAAAGGATGCTACGTTTATAGCTGCGCTCCGGATGCCGAGGGCGTTGATGTGGAGACTGCTAAAAGAGAGATAATGGAAGATCTAACGCGTATAAGCGAGGCTAAATACAAAATAAAAACTCCTAAATTTAGCAAGGATAAAGCAGAATTTGAAACTGACCTCTTGTCTACGCTAAAAGACGTCAAAGACAGACTAACCGAACTAGCCGAATTTAACCTCGAGCTAAAAATCGACGATTGGAGTGATATAGAAGAGGCGTATGAGGAGATGGCGGATAATGCCGTTAGCAAATGCGAAGAAAAAAGGGTTTTAAACAAAGGAGATTTTGACTTGCATATTTTGTTGAACGAGGAGCATTTTTGGCAAGAGGTTAATGCTTTTTGGCACAACATAGTTGATATATTTATAAGGCAGCTCGACCGACAGACTGAAGAAAAATATGGCAATATCGATCATATTCTTACAGAAGATATTATTGATGATTTTTTTGATGCAGTTTTTAATAAATTCGATGATAGTATATATCAGATATTACATTCGGTGAACGATGATCCATTTAAGCTTCTAAATATAGATGAATGGGAAAATGCAGAGGCTTTTGGCGAAAAAAGAAATACAAAAAATAAAATCAAGCAAATGGTTATGGATGGCTTTGAATTTTTTCAGCGTAGGATAGAGGCGGCATTTACGGAATTCCACTTGCAGTTTAAAAAACTATATGACAAAGACGCTCAGCACTATCAAAACACCATTGACAAGATAGACGACTTTATCGCATTCATAAAACAAAACGAGAAAAATAGAAAATCAAATTTAAAGGAGAAAGCATGAGTTTAGAGTCAAACGATTTTTACGATATAGCAGAGGAGTTGCTGGAATATTTTGCGTTTTTAAAGACGCTAGAAAACGACTATGCGCTTAGCTGCGAAGACGGTTTTACCGGCGGTATTTTCCCTGTGCGTCAAAAGATCAAGGATATATTGGCGGCAGCGGCCGTAGGAGCTTCAAACGAGGCGGATGGATTAAATTTATCCGCAGATGTAGAAGAGCTTAGAAGCGAAATTTTAGACATAGCGCAAAAAGCCAAGCAGATAGTCGGCGGGTATATCGACTTTACGCCTAGCGTTAAGATAAGAAACTTTAACGCTATAAAGAGGGCCTTAAGTGAGATAGCGCAAATGCTGGGCGAAAAAGTTTTGCTCGAAGAGAGCGAAGACGATAAAGATATGCACGTGTGCCGTATAGATGAAAATTTATTTAGAAAAGAAATTTTCGAGGGCAAATTTTTGGATATAACGCGAGAGCAAGTTTGGTTTAACGGAGGCGGAAAATTTGAAGATATTTTCGTTATATTGCTTCTTGAAAAGCTAAATATATTTATCCTGTCCGTACTGGAAGATAACTTTTATGGATACGTTAGACTCGGCGATGAGGAGCAAATATCAAATTCCGGCAAGATGATTGCGGATTTCGTAAGCAAAAACGGCGAGTATTTGCAAAATTTAATCCAAGATGCAGTAGATAAATACGACTATATAATCCAAAACGTCATAAAACCGCGAGACGATGAGATGAATAGATACCTAATCGAAAAAATAGACGACGTAATCGATGTTTTAAATAAAAAGGAGAGTAAATGCTAGAAAATTTTAATGCCAAAAAACAAAAACTGCTAGATGCCTACGCGAGGCTAGCTAAAAGCGGCTTGGTCTTTAGCGACGGCTTAGATGAAAATACGCTAAAAGATAGAGCAAACAAGCTAGAAAACGAGGAATTTATCCTAGCGATCGCAGGCCAGATGAAGGCGGGTAAATCAACGCTTTTAAACGCATTGGTATTTGGCGGCGAGCCTATCTTGCCCGCAGACGATACTCCTCTGACGGCTAAGATAACCGAGATCCGATATGCAAAGCAACCAAAGTTAAAGGCTAATTTTTATTCAAAATCCGAGTGGGAAACGCTAAAAACGTATAAAGACGAAAACGGACGAGAGTTTTTTAAAAACGATATAGTGCCTACGATAAAAGACAAAAGCATAGAGGTAAGAGTCCTTGGAACAAGCAAAGAGGACAAGATAGAAAATCTAGGCGAGTACGTAGCAAACAAGGGGCTTTATACGCCGTTTGTAAAAACCGTGCAGATATATCATCCAAGCGAAATTTTACGCCAACTGATAGTAGTCGATACTCCCGGCACCAATGACTCGAATAAATTTCGCTCACAAGTAACCCTAGACTGGATAGGTAGGTGCGACGCGGCTATATACGCGAGCTATGCAGGAAGGATGCTTGACGAAAATGACTATAAATTTATCACAAACTATCTGCTGCATCTAGCATCGTCAAAGCGCATCATCGCGGTAAATAAAATCGATACCGCAAATAGCGAAGAGGAAGTAAAAAGCGATCTAGAACGCATCAAACAAGACGATAAATTTAAAGATACTATCTTTAACGACAAGAGTAAATTCGTCCTAACCGCCGCGCTGGCCGACGTCATAAAATTTAAAGAAAAAATCGGCAAGCTAGACGAGGATGATGAATTTTACAAGAAAAAGCTGGTCAAAAAAGGCTTTTATGAAAATAGCCGAGTAGAAGAGCTAAGGGAGCTAGTAGCTAAAAAGCTCGTAGAAAATAAAGGCGACGATCTTATAGCTTCGCATACGGACTTTATCATGCAAACCTTTGAAAGAAAGAAAAGAGAGATAGACGATAGACGTGCGAGCCTACAAAACGCGCTAAACGTAAGCATAAAGTCAAACGAGGAAATAGAAGCGTCGATAAAGAAAATAGAGGCAAATATAGAAAAAATCTACCGAAGTCAAGACGAGCTGGCAGATAAATTTGATGAAGGCATAAAAGAAGTCCAAGGCGAAATAGAAGAGGCGACGGCGGATAAATTTACTAGCATACGAGATGCTCTGGAGAAAAAACTAAAAGACTACAAGAGTATCAACGATATCAGATACCGAATAGAGTGGGACGTCAAAAATGCGCTCGAAGATAACGCTATCTTTAAAGAGATAGCTAAAGTCGCCAGAAAAAGTTTGGAAAAAAATATCGAGGATTTTAAATACGAAGTCATAGGTGAGTTTGGGGGAATGACGGACTTTGACCAAACTCTCATCAAAAATCGCGTAAATCACAAAACCTTTACTGGCGTAAAAGATATGCAAGACCAAGTAAGCGCGCTAGCTATAAGCAACAGCACGGTAGAAAACGCCCTAAGCGATAGTACGCGGTTTTGGCAGAGGTGGTTTGACACGGAAAAAGGCAAGGAAAACTACAAGGCAAAGCTAAGTAGCGCGATACAAGATAATCTAGCGCAAATCCAAAACATAGTCAAAGATAGGATAAAAAACGCCATATCCCAAAATGCCGACGAGTTTATAAACTGTATAAAAACGGCTATGCGCGAGTGCGAGGAAGAGAACAGAAAGCTATACGAGGAAATAAGCGTCAAAGGGCAGCTAAAATCGACCGAAGTAGCCACGATAAAAGAACGTATCAAAGATATCAAACTCGAGCTAGAAGGGCTTGATAAATTTAAAAACGAAATAGAAAAGGAAATAAAATAATGGAGGAGAATATGTTAAGCATAGGAAAAATTGCGGCGGTAATTGTAGTGGGCGCGATAGCTCTTTTGGTTGGCAACGCCATAAAGACAAAGAGAGAGCGAGATGAAAAGCCCGGTAAAACAGCCAAGAAAACAACTCAAAAAAGCTCAAATTTAAGCGAACTGGAGGCTAAATTTAAGCGCGACTACGTAAATCAAAAGCTGAGCGAATACGCTGACGTAAGCGGCGTCGCGGACGAAATCGTAAAAAAGGTCTATCCAAGCTACAAAAAAGACCTAAACAACGCATCGATAAAATGGACTGAATTTAACGGTGCGATAAGCGAACTAGAGGAAAGATTAGCTAAATTTGACGGAGGCGGATCGACACCCCAAAGAAGATTCGTAAATATGCTCTCAAGCGAGTGCGCGCCCGAGATAGACGCACTAATCGCAAAAATCAAGGAGATAAAATGATAGCCCTAGCAATCATCAAAAACGGCAGCCTGTATGTTTATAACGAGAAAAACCGTCAGCTTTTTACCAGGCCGGCTAGCGGACTCACTCTGCTTGGATTTACGGCATCAAGCGTGAGCGTCGCAAGCAAAACGACCGCATATGTCTATGACGAAAAAGGCAGGCAAATAAGCTCTCGGCCGCTTTGAATTTAGTTTTTTGCGCATCGGTGAGTAAAATTTAGCCCTTTTTCGCTACAATTTGATTTTTATTAAAATAAAGGCTTGCGGAAATCCGTTATGCCAAATCAAGGAGAAAAAATGAAATTTAGCGGAAAAAACGTGCTAATCACCGGCGCAAGCCGCGGTATCGGCGCGCAGATAGCCAAAACCCTAGCGCAAATGGGACTAAAAGTCTGGATAAACTACCGCTCAAAGCCCGAGATCGCCGATGCCCTGCAAGCTGAGATCGTAGCAAGCGGCGGACAGGCTGCGGTGGTAAAATTTGACGCGACGGACGAGGATGAGTTTATAAAAGCGATAAATTTGATCGCAGATGCCGACGGCGAGCTGGGCTACCTCGTAAATAACGCCGGTATCACAAACGACAAGCTCGCGCTTCGCATGAAGACGGAGGATTTTACCGGCGTGATAAACGCAAATTTAACCTCGGCCTTTATCGGATGCCGCGAGGCGCTAAAAGTAATGAGCAAAAAACGCTTCGGCGCCGTCGTAAACGTAGCCTCTATCGTAGGCGAGATGGGCAATGCGGGGCAAGCAAACTATGCTGCGAGCAAGGGCGGAATGATCGCGATGAACAAAAGTTTCGCCAAAGAGGGCGCGGCGAGAAATATCCGCTTTAACTGCGTAACGCCGGGCTTTATCGAGACTGATATGACGAGCGAGCTGGGCGACGAGATCAAAAAAACTTACAGCGATAACATCCCGCTAAAGCGATTCGGAAGTGCTAGCGAAGTGGCCGAAGCCGTGGCGTTTTTGCTAAGCGATCACGCCAGCTACGTGACCGGCGAGACGCTAAAAATCAACGGCGGACTATATATGTAAACGCGTAAATTTTGCATTTTTGCGAAATTTTAAGCTAAAATATACTAAAATCACGAAATTTTTAATTTTTAGGAGAAGAAACTGGCAGTATTTGATGACGTAAGAGACGTAGTGGTTGAGCAACTAAGCGTGGCTCCTGATGCGGTAAAGCTTGATTCTAAGATTATCGAAGATTTGGGCGCAGACTCGCTTGACGTAGTTGAGCTGGTTATGGCGCTTGAGGAGACATTTGAAGTAGAGATACCTGATAGCGACGCCGAGAAACTAATCACTATAAACGACGTCGTAACCTACATCGAGAACCTAAATAAATAAGTTTTTGCAAGGAGTAGCCTTGAAAAGAGTCGTAGTAACCGGCATTGGGATGATTAACGCTTTGGGACTTGATAAAGATAGCTCGTTTAAGGCTATCTGCGAAGGTAAAACCGGCGTAAAAAAGATAACCTCTTTTGACGCGAGCGATTTTCCCGTTCAGATCGCTGCCGAGATTACGGACTTTGACCCGCTTACGGTACTGGACGCAAAGGAAGTCAAAAAGGTCGATAGATTTATCCAGCTTGGACTAAAGGCAGCTAAAGAAGCCATGACTGATGCGAATTTCGGCGAATTTGACGCTGAGAATTTCGGCGTTAGTTCGGCTGCGGGCATAGGCGGTTTGCCTAATATTGAAAAAAATTCCAATACTTTGCTTGAAAAGGGCTCAAGACGAATTTCTCCGTTTTTTATACCTTCTGCTCTAGTAAATATGCTAGGCGGTATAGTTTCGATAGAACACGGCTTAAAAGGACCCAATATCTCTAGCGTAACGGCATGTGCGGCATCTACTCACGCCATAATCGAAGCAGCTAAGACTATAATGATCGGCGAGGCGCAAAAGATGCTAGTCGTAGGCTCCGAGTCTACGGTTTGCGGAGTAGGAATAGGCGGATTTGCCGCTATGAAAGCGCTCTCTACTAGAAACGATGATCCACAGCATGCATCTCGTCCGTTTGATAAGGATAGAGACGGCTTCGTCATGGGAGAAGGAGCCGGCGCGCTCGTACTTGAAGAGTATGAAAGCGCAAAGGCAAGAGAGGCTAAAATTTACGCCGAGATTGTAGGATTTGGCGAGAGCGGCGATGCGTATCACATTACTTCGCCTTCGCTTGAAGGGCCGCTATCTGCTATGAAAAAAGCTCTTAAAATGGCCGGAAATTTAAAAATCGACTATATAAATGCGCACGGCACATCGACTCCGACGAACGACAGAAATGAAACGGCCGCCCTTAAGACCCTTTTCGGAGACAGCGTACCGCCGGTTAGTTCGACCAAGGGTCAAACCGGGCACTGTTTAGGCGCGGCCGGCGCGATAGAAGCGGTTATCTCTATAATGGCGATGCAAGAGGGTCTCATACCTCCTACCATAAACTACGAGACTAGAGATGAAGAATGCGACTTAGACTACGTGCCAAATATAGCTAGAAAAGCCGAGCTAAATGCCGTTATGAGTAACTCTTTCGGTTTTGGCGGCACAAACGGCTCTATCGTATTTAAGAAGATATAATGGCAAGTTATCTAGACTTTGAGCAAAGTATCAAGCAAATAGACGACGACATCGCAAATGCAAGAATTCGCGGCGATGAGCATGCGGTAGAAATTCTAAATAAAAATTTAGAAAAAGAAACCGCTAAAATTTACAAAAACCTTAACGAGTTTCAGCGCCTTGCTTTGGCAAGACACCCAGATCGCCCTTATGCTATTGATTACATCAAAGGTATGATGAGGGATTACTATGAGCTACACGGGGATAGGGCATATCGCGACGATGCGGCGATAGTTTGTTTTATCGGCTATATAGGCTCTAGAAAAGTCGTCGTAATAGGCGAGCAAAAGGGTCGAGGAACCAAAAATAAACTGAAGAGAAATTTCGGTATGCCTCATCCCGAGGGTTACCGCAAAGCCTTACGAATAGCTAAAATGGCTGAGAAATTCGGACTCCCGATACTATTTTTGATAGATACTCCGGGCGCATATCCGGGCGTTGCAGCTGAAGAGCGCGGTCAAAGCGAGGCGATAGCTAGAAATTTATTTGAATTTGCAAATTTAAAAACGCCGATGATAGCTGTCGTTATAGGCGAAGGCGGAAGCGGCGGGGCTCTAGCCATAGGCGTTGCCGACAAACTTGCTATGATGAGAAATTCGGTTTTTTCGGTCATCTCTCCAGAGGGCTGCGCAGCTATACTTTGGAATGATCCTTTAAAGCAAGAGCAGGCCACCAAAGCTCTAAAGATAACCGCCGACGATTTAAAAAATTTAAATTTGATAGACGATGTTATAGAAGAGTCGGTAAACGGCGCACATCGAGATAAAGAAGCCGCTGTTAAGGCTCTTGCGAGTTATTTTATAACCGAGCTTGAAAAGCTCGAAAAGCTAAAAGTAGATCAGCTTTTAAATGCTAGAATCAGTAAAATTTTAGCCGTTGGTGCGTTTGAAGAAGGAAAATAATTAACTTATTCCAAGGATTTTGGAATATGGGGATGTTGTTAAAGTCCTAGCGTGCATAGCTCTTATTGATGCTTTAAATTTGTATTATTGATTTATAGGGAGCTTGTCTTAATTCCAGATTTGGTAGGTGCCGCTAGCAGGTCATTGCGTCAATAGTATTGTCTTAGTTAGGCTATTTTCACGCCATAATAAAAAACGATATCAAAATAACTAAACGAGAAAATCAATTAACAAATTCGTATTATTCATGCTTACATTCGCAACTGTGCTATTATTTGCTACTATAAATTTAAATACCGCTACCAAAAAGAGCTAATAAGTTTAAACAGCATCGAACCAATGAAGGCGGACGCCGTCATAGAGTATAGAAAAACGAATAAATTTAAAAGTACCAAAGATGTCAAGAACGTAAACGGTACCCGCTATAAGACCTACGAGAGTCTAAGAAGGCATGTCGGTTAGCGAAGAAAATACTCCTATCGTAAAGTAAAAGGCGTCTAAAAAGATTAACGAGGCTAAAAAACGATAAACCCTCTAAAGCCAAAAACCTACCTAAAAATTGAGCAAATCAAAGACTAGGCGATCTTCGCGGTAAGCCAAATAGTAAAAGATAAAGATAGCGTAAAGTAAAAAGCAAAAAGCTAAATATATGGTAAAACCAACCAAAGAAAAACCAAAGAAGGTGCGCGATATAAAACCCAATCCTAAATCCTCAAAAACAAGGACTATAAATAGGCCGCATTTAAAAATTCGTAAATAAAAGGCCCGATAAACTCTAATCCTAGCGGCCCTAGTTAGCTAGGCCATCTTATCAAATCTCTTTTATTGTAGCCTTACGTCTGCTTAAAACATTAAATTTATCTTTCAGACGATAAGGTTTGGATGCTCTTTTGGCTAGAGCTTGAGCTTAGATGCGTAGGCACGGAAGGCGCTAAAGCCGCCGATTTAAATTTGCTTTAGGCAAGATTATTGCCGCCATCTAAAATAAACCTAACGCTCCTCGTGCGGCTAGCACAAATAGCCACATATCAACTTTGTTTGCGCAAGAGTAAGAGTCGGGAATAAGAGCGTAGCATACGAGCAAAATCGCCATCATTTATAGAAAAGCCGTTTAACCGCGCTTTATCGGCGGCGCGCTGGATTTGCGACTTTTAGGAATGCGGCAACATTTCCAGCTTTAGATTAGGCGGTTGCAGTATATTTGACTCGCTGGGTATTTGCTAAATTTAGCTTAGGGCGCAAATAAAATATCTGGATTATCACGGTTAGAGCGCGAGGACTTGCGGCAAGACTGACGCCTAGTAGAGCCGTTTGAAAATGCAACTAGCATAAGAAGTCTTA
>CAURKB010000075.1:0-10444 GCA_963525315.1 uncultured Campylobacter sp.
TGGCGCTTAGTCCCGCGTCGCCTTCGTGCGCGCCTATTTGTCCGCTTTGCATATCTTTGGCGATTTGGCGGTAGATTTCGATGCTCTCTAGCGCAAATTTCGTATCGATTTTTTCCATCGCGTAGCCGACGTGGATGAGTACGTATTCGCCCACGGCTACGGGCTCGGCGATGAGATCGAGGCTCACGCGGCGACTCACGCCTAGCGTCTCGACGGTAGCGACGTTATCTTCGTCGATCGCGACCACTTTTGATGGGATTGAGAGGCACATTATCTAAGCTCTTTTTTAAATTTTAAGAAATTTAGCCACTTCTCCATGCCCTCGCCCGTTTTTGCGTCTAGCTCGATAACGTCGACCTTCGGATTTAGTTTGCGAGCCTCTTTGACGACTTTTTTTACGTCAAATTCAAAATGCGGCAACAGCGAAGTTTTGGTTATCAAGATGAGATCGGCGGCGCGAAACATCACTGGGTATTTGGCTACCTTGTCGTCGCCTTCTGGTACTGATAGCAGCACGATGTTAAAGTGCGAGCCCACGTCGTAGCTAGCGGGACATACGAGATTGCCGACGTTTTCAACAAAAACTATATCAAGATCCTCTAGCGGCAGATGATGAAGCCCCTCGTGCACCATAAAGGCATCGAGATGACATGCCTGCCCGGTCGTGATCTGATGGGCTTTGCCGCCGGCTTTTATTATGCGGTCGGCATCTTGGTTGGTCTCTAGATCGCCCTCGACGACGCCGATTTTAAATTTACCGCTTTTTATCGTAGCTTCTAGTAGCGTGGTTTTGCCGCTGCCGGGGCTACTCATGAGATTTACGCATAAAATCCCGTGCTCGTCCAAGTGAGCGCGGTTGTGCGCGGCCTCTTCGTCGTTTTGGGACAAAATTTTTGTTATCACTTCAACCGTTTTGCTCTCGTTTAGCGCAGGGTGCGCGTGGCCGTGGCTATGCTCGTGAGCCGCGCCGTGTCCGTGCTCGGCGCCGTGATCGTGAGCGTGCGAGTGAGTCGTGCCGTCAGCATGAGTGTGGGTGTGGTCGTGTCCACCCAGCGAGCATCCGCAATCTTTACACATTTTGTTTCTCCTTAGCGATTTTTTGGGGTTATTATACTCTTAGATGTTAAAATCTTGCTTTAGTTTCATACCTTGCGGATATTATTTCGTTGCGTTTTATTTATATTATGAGATTTTTGCGGCGGCGGCGAGATCGGTCAAATTTGACTCAAATTTAAGCTGAGTCAAATTTGAAGCACTAGGCTAAATTTGACTTCAGATTAGCCTAGTCAAATTTAGTCCTCTTTGCCGATAAATTTAATGTCCGCGAGACTCGCCCGCGTTTGGTTTTTCTAGCACGATATCTTTGATGCGAGCTTTGCCGTTATCCATCACGCTGATTACGGCGGTGGCGTTAAACTCCATCATATCTCGCTCCATCTGCTGCGCTTTTTTAGGCGGCATAAAAAAGGCCTCGATGCCAAAATTTGCGGTATTATAATCAACCCTACCAGCTAAAAACGTCCCGCCGCTAGGCTGCTTAAAGCTATATTTGTCAAATTTATACCTGCCGTCTTTGTCCTGCTTTAAGATAGCGTAAATTTTACTACCGTGCAGCTGCTGCCTTTTGCTCAAATTTGAGTCTCTTTTGTCCAGCTCGTAAACGCTCGCAAAGCCGTAGCTAAGGCGCACGTAATCGCCGCGAAACATATCGCGCGGATCATAAAGCGTAGTTTGCAGCAAGATCTCTTTGCCAAAATATATCGGCGCGTACGCATACGCAAGCATCGCGATCACGGCTAAAATTTGAAATACAGCGGCGGCAAAAATCAGCTTTAGTTTCATCTCGCGCTCCTTTTTTTAGAGATCCTAGACACGCCAAGCACCACCAGCGCAAACACCAAAAACAGCGCGCTAGCACTGACGTAATCGCCGACTAGATCGACATATCGTACAAACGCCACCCAAAAGATGAGCGCAATGCCAAATTTCATATTATTTTGCTTGATAAGAGCGACCGCGACGCAAACGCCGATGAGCGAAAACACGCCCTCCTCGTAGCCCGCAAACGCATCCAAGATAAACGGTAGCGCAACCAAAAGCGCTCCGACCGTTGCGGCGGCGTACTTTTTAAAGTAAAACACAAGCCCCAAAGAGGCCGCGCAAAATACGGCAAACAACGCCCCAAACACGCTTTTTAAAAATGTAACGCCGTTTAAAACATTTTCGTGGCTCTGTGTACCGTAAGACCATGGGCGCGAGAAATGCAAGTCCTCGTAAAGCGACATATCAAAGCACAAGATGCCAGCGCCGCAGACGATGCCGACGGTTTTGAGATAAAACGCGAGTTCAAATTTACCCGCCATCTCAAACAAAAACGAAGCGCAAACGGCTAGCAAGCAGTAGCTAAGAGCAAAAAAATGAACGCCGTAAAACGCGTCGTCCACGCGCAAATCCGTCATAAAATACCGCTCGTAAAGCACGAAAGAGACGATATAAGAAAACACGCTCGCAAAAAGCGCGCCCGTAAGTAGCCGCGAATCATCGCGCCAAAGCACCGCAGCCGAAGCTACGATAAACAGCAAAAATCCGTGCGAAACGCCGCTAAACTCAAACTCCATCAAAAACCAAATAAGCCCCAAAATAAGAGCCTGAAGCGTGATGATGGACTTGCGCGTAGCAAGCCCGAGCGCCAAAGCTCCGACCGCCCACAGTAGCACGCCGTTAGGCATATGCTCGCCTAGATGGTAAATTTGCGCGACTAAAACGATCGCTGCGCCGTAGCAAAAGTTGCCCAGGAAAAACAGCGTCGTAGCCTGCGTCTCTTTGTCGTTTTTCTGCGCCCAAACTCCGCTAAAATTTACCGCCGCGAGTATGCCAAGCACTATGATTAGCCTCACGGCGCGCGGCAGCTCCTCCCAGTTTGCGCCCACAAGCGTAAATAGCGAAAGCGCCAAAAAAAGATACGCTACGAGCTTTAAAATAAAGCTTCGCCGCTCGTTTGTGCCCGATAGATCTATATCGTATCTAGCCGCTATCTTGCGCGCCGCCTCGTCGCTTATCAGCCCGTCCTCTCGCCACTTCGCAAGCTCGTCTGCGAGAAAATTTTTATGAAATATCATCATTTTTCTACTCCACGCATTTCATTATCCTGTGTCGCCCAGCCCAGTAGAGCACCGCATAGCCTGCCCCCGACTATCTCGCGCTTTACTCAAGTCCTAAAAAACGCCGCCGTAAGTTCGCCTCTTATCCGTAAAACAAACGCTTTTTCAGGCTAAATTTGCCAAAACCTTGCCCGTATCTATGCGTAAAAATAGTCGTAAAATCTGCTAAAAATCCGTTTTTGCAGTACCTTCGCAAAAATCGCGGCAAATATGGGCAATATACCCGAGCTTCCCTCGTTTTGAGCGAAATTTAAAAAAAATTTTGCCCTACAATCCTAGATAAATTAATCGCGCGATTTTAGCAAAAACAAAATCAAAATGTAAAGAAATAGCGAAAATACCGCGGTTTTGAGCGGCGTTTTTTACTTGCCGTTTAAATGCGGCAGAGTTTAGAGGCGCAAACGGTCATAAACCGCAAAATTTAATCAGCCGGTTCTTAAAGCATGCTTACAAGCATTTTTATTTTAATTCTAACCGCACAAATATCGCTCTTTTGCGGTGCAAAATTACGCCTATGCGTAAGCTTAAATCTGCCACATTTTGCTTTCTTTGTGCTAAAAAGCGGTAAGCGTCAGAAATTATAGCGCTTTTTTAGAAGCTTAGAGAGATAAATTTTAAGCTTAGTTTTTAAAAATATGCAAAAATTTAACATCAAATAACGGTAAATTTAAAAGAGTAAATTTTAAAAAATAAATACATCGATTTAAACGGGTTAAAATTAATATCTAGTTTTAACGCAAAAGGGTATTAAACAGATAAATATAAAAATCCTGCGTAAATTATAAATAAAATTTACGCTAGAAAAATATAAAATAAATAAGTATAAAATATAAAATTCATCCGCCTAGCCCAACCAAGCCAAACGGATGAAATCTGCTAGCCTACGAGTGAGGAACGGCAGCTCTAGTGAGTTTTGAAAATTTCACGCCTTTTAGTCCGCCTATCTTCTCGGAAAATTTCTCTATCAATCCCGCTTTACCGCGTAATATCAATGTTTCAAGGCAGTTGTCATGATCCATATGAATATGCGTAGTACAAGTGATGTTTAGATTTGATTTATGTTCCAAGTCCATCATCTTGGCGACTAAATCGCTTTGATGATGCAAGTAAATGAGCGTCAAAACGCCAATTAGATCCTCGTCGGCATTTTTCCAGCTGTCGTTTACTATCTTTTCTCTAATCAAATCGCGAGTAAATTCGCTTCTTGAAGCATAGCCCTGAGCGCCTATCTTGCTATCTAGCTCATCTAGGAGTTGTTTTGGCAACGATACGCTAAACCTGATGATGTTTTCCACTATCGCCTCCTTAAAGAAAATATTACATATTATACATCAGAAAACTTTAATTTATATTAATGTAAATGCGATTTGACCGATAGCTATACTAGAATCATTGGAGGTAAAATTTCTATTTATGTAATAATTCTTACCTTTTTGCTTAAGAATTAAAATTACATTTTCAAGCAGGGCTTTATTTTGAAAAACGCCACCTGCTAGCAAGACGTCGTTAGGCTGCGCGCAAGCCACGTCCGCTACGAGCTTCGCAAGCCCTTTTATAAAACCCGTCGCAGCCGTTTTAGCATCGTCTTTTAGCGCTCTTTTAAGGGCCTCTTTAAAGCAAATTTTGTCACTCCTGATTTCAAACTCGTAGCAGACGTCCAAATTTGCGTCAAAAAGCGCCTCTAGGCTCATCCCCGCCTCGCCCTCGTAGCTGATGCTATCAAGCCCGAGGATCACCGCCGCAAACGCGTCGAATATACGTCCAAGCGAGCTGGTTTTGACGCAGTTTATTTGCTTTTCGTGCAGGATTTTTAGATTTTTTAGCTTAGCGGGCTCAAATTTGGCTAAAAACGCCTCTGCCTCGCGCTCTAAATCATATTTTAAAATCGCGGCATAAGCGATCTGCCGAATATTTTTCACGCTAGCTTCGCCGCCGATCAGCAAAATTTCGTCAAATCTGCAAACTCGCTCGTACTCCTTGCCGCGCACTTTTAGTATCTCTCCGCCCCAGACGCTCCCGTCCGCGCCGTATCCCGTACCGTCAAAGCAAAAGCCCAGATACTCGCGCTTTGCGTCCAGATCGTTTTCTAAAATCACCGATAGCAAATGCGCGTGATGGTGCTGGATTTGCGTGATATTTGGGCCCAAATTCGCGGCGTATTCGCGCGCCCATTTTAGGTTTAAAAAATGCGGGTGCAAATCGGCTACGATCTCGTCAAATTTTAGCTCGTAAATCTCGCTAAAAAGATTGATTAGAGCACAAAAACGCTCATAGGTAGCGACGTTTTTTAGATCGCCGATATACGGGCTTATCATCAGCTCGCCGTCCTTAAATATCGCAAACTGATTTTTTAGCTCCGCTCCGACTGCTAAAACGGTCTTTTCGCTCTTAAATTTCGTGCGGATAAATTTGGGATGCACGCCGCGGCTGGTGCGGATAAATATAGGCTCGCCGCCCGCTACAAACGCGATGCTATCGTCGCTTGGCGAGTGGATATCGCGGTCGTTATCTAGGTAAAAATCTATCACGCCGCCCAGCTTTTCTAGCAGGTCTTTTTCGTCGTAGATTATCGGCTCGCCCGAGACGTTGGCCGAGGTAGCGATGACGTCGCCCTCCAGGTACTCAAAAAGCAAAAGATGAACGCCCGTGTATGGCAAAAATATGCCGATTTTATTAAGCCCCGGCGCTAAATTTGAGGGAACCGGCGCGCCCGGCAAGCTTTGCAAAACGACGATGGGTTTTAAATTTGAGCTTAAAAGCCGCTGCTCCTCGGGCGAAATTTGTGCATATTTTTTAGCGCGCGAGATATCCTTGCACATCACGGCAAAGGGCTTTTTAGGGCGTTTTTTTCGCTCTCTTAAAAGCCCCACCGTATCATCCTTTAAACGGCACACCAGATGAAATCCGCCAAGCCCCTTTACGGCTAAAATTTTACCCTCGTTTATGAGGCGCGCCGCCTGCTTTGCGCTTTCGTTATCCCGCGCCAAAACCCGCCCGAATTTATCTTTTAGAGCAAGCCTGGGGCCGCAGTTTGGGCAGGAGACGGGCTGAGCGTGATAGCGGCGATTTAGCGGATTTTTGTATTCGCCGCCGCAAAATTCGCACATCTTAAACGCGTTCATCGTCGTGTTTGCGCGGTCGTAAGGCAGCGACTTGATAATCGAAAACCTCGGGCCGCAGTTGGTGCAGTTGATAAAAGGATAATGATACCTCGGGTCTGTGGGGTCATAAAACTCGCGCTCGCAGTCTGCACAGAGGGCAAAATCGGGCAAAATAGGTGCGTGTTTTTTGGCTGATTTTGAGGCAACTATCTTAAACTCGTCAAATTTCGCGCCCTCTAGCTCGGTTTTTTTCATCTCGTCGATGCGAGCGAGGCTTGGTAGCTCCTCATGCAGAGCTTTTTCAAATTTTTCTATCTGCTCGTCTGGGCCGCAAAGCGTTAGTTTCACGCCCTCGTCGTCGTTGTAAATTTCGCCCGCAAGGCCGAATTTAAGGGCTAGATTATAAACAAAGGGGCGAAAACCCACACCTTGGACTAAGCCTGAAATTTCATATCTAAAACATCTCTTCAATCAAAAACTCTTTGCTAAATTTGGCGTTTAAGCCTGTTTTTAGATGCTTTAACGTCAAATTCGCAAGCGTTTTGTTCTCAAAAAGCGAGCCGCAAAGCAGTACGTTTCGTACGTCAAAATCCTGCTTTAGCGCGTCCGAAAAATCGCTCAAAAAATACGCTAGCGACTCGGCGTATCCGTAGCTAAGCAGCCTCGCATCGACGCCTGCAAGCCTAAAGCTCATGCCGCTTCTAGCAAATTTAACGACGTCAAAATGCGTTTTATTTAGCATTTTAAAATCAAGCCTAGGCCCTTTTGCGCCGTTAAAATCGCTCGCGTTTTGCAGTAAAATTTCGCCCGCGTTTTGCGCATCGCTATCAAATCCAAGCAGCGCTCCCACCATACAAAACAGCCAGAAAAAGCCGTTTTGTACGTTTAGCTCGCCGCGCGGCAAACTAAAGCTTTCGCCGTAATTTTGAAGCAAACTCTCGCCGCCCTCTTCACGCTTTATCTGCGCGTAAAGCTCGTCAAAGCTTGCGGGCAAGGCGAAATTTAAGACGTTAAAATCATCAAATTTGGGGTAAATTTTAACTTCATCGTCTTTAAACCTGCTTAAAAATATCCTAACTATCCCGCCCTCTTCGTCAAATTCTTTTTTTGCTAGATTAAAATTCGCTAGATTTTTATCCGCGGCACCCTCTACCTCGCTCAAATTTGCGCGCGAATAATAAATCCTAGAGCCGCTAAAAATATATCCGTTTTCAAGCACGGTAGCCTTAAACGGCGGCTTTTGCGCCTTTAACGAGGTAAAATTTACGCCCGCTTTAAAAAGCTTGTCGCAAAGCGCGTAGAGGAAAATATCTCTAGCCGCGCAGACGTCAAAAAATCTAGGCGAGTTTGGGTGATTGCCGCGGTAAATCGCCGTCGTTTTTAGCGTAACGGCGGGTTTTTCGTAGCTTGCTAGAGCTACTTGCTCGGCTTCGTTTGCGATAAAAATTTTGGGTAAATTTTTAAGATTTGTCGGCATTAAAAGATTAAAATTTTCGTTTAGCTCGGTGAAATTTAAAGCTTCAAATTCGCCGCTAATATCTTTAAATTTGACGCTTTTGCCCGCGCTTAAATTTTTAAAAGCAAAATCCAAAAGCTCGTTAAAATTCGCCTTCGTTACGGGCGTAAATTTGCCGTCCGTAAAAACGCAAACATCGCTAAAAACGCCGTTCTCACACTCTTTTAGCTCGCCTTTAAAATAAGCGCTAACGACGCACGGCGTGATGTTTGAGAGGGCGTTTTGCGGTTCGCTCGTTTGGCCTTGCGGTAAATTTTGGCCTGCATAGACCTTTGAGCCACGCAAAAACAGGCTGTGAGGCAGCGAGCTAGCAAGCATATCCGAAAACTCCAAAAGCTCCTCTTGTGTGCCCTTGACGTAAAGCGTAGTTAAGCCCCGCTGTTTTTTAATGCTAAAATTTAGTCCGCTTTTTTGCGCGTAAAATTTAAGAAAAAAGGCGAAATTTTCGCTCGCGCAGTCAAACTCGTAAGCTAAAATCATATCGCGCCCTTTTTTGAAAACTCTAAAGCGATATCTGAAATGCTAAAATTTGCAATCTTTTCGTAGTTAAATCCAAGCCGCGAAAGCTCGTTTAAAAGCGTCTTTTCCATCAAATTTGCCCCCTCTTTTGCCTGCGACGAGATCTCAAAACTCATAGGCTCGATACGCTTTGGCACGATACCTAAAATTTTAGTCCGCGGCAAATCGCCCGCAAGCTCCATCAGCCGCAAGGTTTCTAGCATCTCTACCTCGTGCGCGGAGCCGTTCCAAGAAACTGCGGGCGGCATCTGCTCGTAACCGAAAAAATACACATCCCCCGTCTCGCCGCCATCTGCGCTGATGCAGTCGGCGACTATCAAAACGTCCGCCTGAGCTATAAGGGGCGTTAGCGCCATAGCTAGCGTGCCGCCATCGATAAATTTTAGCTCCAAATTTGCGCCGTCTGCGTTAAATTTAAAGCCGTCTCGACTAGCCAAATCGCCGCTTAAATTTGAGTTTGCAACGTCCAAATTTGACGCGTCAAATTTATCGTCCAAATTTAAAGCGGAGTCAAATTTAGCCCTGATTTTAGGGCTAAATTTGTAGTTTCGCTCCATCATTTTGACAAAATGCACTCCCACGCCCTCGTCGCCAAACATCACGTTGCCGATACCTAGCACCAAAACGCGCATCAGTGCTCGTCTTTTACGTATTTGTAGCCGCTAATAATCGCGTCCATAGCTCCGTTTTTGCCTTTTACGGCGTTAAAGACGGCCATATACACGTGAATGGCTACAAAAACGATGATGACCCACATGCAGACGCGATGTACTGTGCGGACGTTTGCTAGCCCGCCCATTAGCTCCTCGCACTGCCTCATCGGCTCGTAAAGCAGCCCGCCAAGCCCCTCGTGATAGACGTGAACGTAGAGCGCGAGGCCCGTTAGGCAGATCAGAAAAAGCACGACGTAAAAGAAAAAATACGACGCGAACTGAAGCGGATTATAAACGCCCTTTAGATGCGTGTGCGGGCCTAAAAACAGATAGTATTTTATCTGCGCTATCCAGACTTTCGGGCTAAAAAAATCGACTATGCTCACGACCTCTTTGCGGCTGTGTTTGTCGAATATAAATAGATAAAGCTTGAAAATAAAGCACGCTATCAAGATAAACCCCGCGATTTGGTGCGCCATACGCCATTTAGCGTTCATAAAGTTCGTCGGTTCGCTCGTGATTTCGGGGCTAACGAAAACATACGATATATAGTAGCCGCTCACGACTAAAAACGTGATGGCAAAAAACCTGATCCAGTGCGTCGCCCTAAGCCCGATGGAAAATTCATACTCGCTTTTGCGGTCAAATTTATGCTCGCTCATAGACGCTCCTTTCATAAATTCGGGTTGATTTTGTATTCGCCCAGCTGCGTGCCGCGCGCATCCATCACGTGCACGGCGCATGCGATACAAGGATCGTACGAATGGATCTTGCGGATGATCTCAAGCGGCTTGGTTAGATCGGCGATCTTTAGCCCGATGAGGCACTCCTCGTAGCTTCCGCGCGCGTTTGCGGCATCTTTTGGCGAGGCGTTCCACGTGCTAGGCACGACTGCTTGCCAGTTGGTTATCACGCCGTCCTTTATGCGGCACCAGTGGCTAAGCGCGCCGCGAGGGGCGTTGCCTTGGAAATTTCCTTTATACTCTTTGCCGTTATCTATGACGTACTTCGCGCAGGTTTCTTGATCGGTTTTTAGATTTTCTACTAGGCTATTAAAGGCGGTTATACCGTGATCGGCTACTAGTTTAGCCTCTAGCATCCTGGTTGCGGTTCTGCCCAGCGTAGAAAATACCGCCTCAAGCGGAAGTCCCGTATCTTTTAAAAATTTATCTACGATCTTCACCACGCGCTCGTTGCCTTTGGCGTAGTTTATCACGATGCTAGCTATTGGGCCCACCTGCATCGGTTTGCCATCATAGCGAGGTGCTTTGATCCAGCTATATTTGCCCTTTTCGTCAAAGACCTTGGTATCTACCTCCTTGCCGTGGCCGCCCAATGTTTTCATATCTTTTAAGCCGGTGTAGTTTGGCTCGGTCTGCCCGTCGTACGGATGCAGCGGAGCCGGGTTTTTATACCATGCGCGAGTGGCTTCCTCGGTGATCTTGTCGCCGTTTACTTCATAAACCTTGCTAACGTCGCCGTTTAGGATAACTC
>CAURKB010000076.1:0-10390 GCA_963525315.1 uncultured Campylobacter sp.
CTTTAACTGCACTACGTGCCACGTACCGCAGGCTAACGTAGAGGCTAAATTTAAAAATAACTTTAAGCCTGAGTATCGCGATGCGAACTCTACAAGTCGCTCAAACCTCCTTGACGTGCTAAACGAGGGCGTCAGATAATGACGGCGGACGCTTCGAGGCGTAAAATTTTTTCTAAAATTTTGGGCGGTAAACCCGCTCAAAATTTCATCGCACCGCCTTATTTTTGCGGCGAATTTAATTGTGTGGATTGCGACGCGCCTTGCGTTAGCGCCTGCGAAAAAGAGCTTTTAAGCTTTGAAAACGAGAGAGTAAATTTTAAATTTAAATCCTTTGGCTGCGATTTTTGCGAAAAATGCGCGCTAGCTTGCGAGGATGCGGGACGAGAGGTTTTAAATTTAAAATTTTCTTCTAAAATCCAAGCTAAATTTTCCATCGACGTAAATGCCTGCCTTGCTTGGAACGGCACGATTTGCTGCAGTTGTCAAGATATTTGCAAATTTAGGGCGATTGACTTTTTCGGAGTTTTTCGCCCGATTATAAATCAAAAATGCGTCGGCTGCGCTCAGTGTATGGAGGTTTGCTTCGTGAATTCTATCAAAATGGAGGCATTATGAAAAAAGTTATTTTATTTTTTACGGCTTTTTTTTGTTTAAATTTTACGAATTTATCGGCCATGCCGCTTGAAATCTCGCAGCCAGATAAATCGATAAAAGCGGGCGCAAACATTATAAGCTCGAATTTGATAGATGAAATTTTATATCTAGGCACGGACGGCGGCGAGCTTGATATTTACGATATAAAAGCGGGCGAATTTTTAGAACCGATTAAATTTCGAACGGTAAAAACGCATTTTAGCGACGCGGAACCGGCTAAAATTTTTAGCATCGACCGCCTAGGCGACGCGCTTTTGGTTTTAGCCGAGATGGATTATAACGAGAGGTATTTATACGTTTTTAAAAAAGAAGGCGCCGGTTGGAGCGAGGCTAGCAATATGCGTTTAGAAAATAAATCCGCCAAAAAAGCCTTTTTTATCGACGCGAAAACCGCCGTCGTATCTGATTTCGGCAACGAAATTTATCTCATCGACCTAGATAGCAAAAAGGCCGTCTTTAAACATAAATTTTCAATCGCTCTCTACGTGGATTTTGAAATAAACAAAACCCGCGATAAAATCGCCATCGGAGCCGAAAGCGGCGTGATTTATATCTATAATCTAAAAACGCGCCAGACGGAGCAGACGCTAAATTTATTTAAAGACAATATGTACGACATCGACTATAAAAACGGCGTCGTTTCGGTTGGGGGTATCGACAAGCAAGCCGGTGTTTATAACGGCGAGACGAGTTATTTTAAGGCGGATTTTATCGTTTATGCGACCGCGCTTAGCCCCAGCGGCAAAAGTCTAGCGTTTATGAACGGCGAGCAAAGCGACGTGTCCGTTTACGACGTAGCGAGCAAGAAAAAACTCGCTACCGTAAAGACGGGGCAGCAAATTTTAAACGGACTTTATCTCTCAAACGAAGGTAGATTAATTAGCGTCGCATACGAAAAAGAAGTTAAATTTTGGAGCGTAAAATGAATATATCAAGCCTAGTGGTCTATAAAAAAGACGGCGCAAGCGAGCAGGAAATAATCTCGCAAATAGAGCGAGTAAAGGGCTGCGAGGTCGTCGCCGCGCAGGAAGGCAAGATCGTGGTCGTGATGAGCGTGGAAAATTTAGATGAGGAGATAAACCGCTTTAAGACGCTTGAAAGACTTGAGGGCGTTAGCGGCGCGGCGATGATTTACAGCTATCAAGAAGACCTCGCCGCCGATATAGAAAGCGTCAAAAAAAGCGGCAAGATAAGCGATATACTGCTCGATGAAAACATCGATGCGAAAGATATCGTCTACAACGGTCACGTCGGTGATAGAGTAAAATAAATTTTGCCCCTTAACTTTATTCTAATTTTGACGATATATAATGCATAGTAAAATTTAAAGGATAACGTATGCAAACTAGTATAAACGCCCTACGCCAAAATCCATATACGCCGCAAGCTCAAGATAGCAAGGAAGCGGTAAATTCGGATCAAAAAAAGATACGGGAAGCTTACGCAAATATCGACGTAAAGCAGTTAACAAATAGCTATTTGGCTCATTTTCAAGATATCGCGGGCTCAAATTCGAACTCGAATCTTTTATCTCAAGTTTGGATGTTTAGCGGTTCGGCAAATTTTAGCGATATATCTAGCGCTCAAAGCAAAAGCTCAAATTCTCTCGAAGATATCTTATCGGCAGTTGATTTTAAGATGATCGGCTACGAGGGCAAACCTATATGGCAATTAAGCCAAAGCGAAGCTAGCGATTTGGTTAGCGAGAATGGATTTTTCGGTATTTCAAATACTGCGGATAGGATTTCAAATTTTATTATTAACGCCGCCGGAGACGATCTGGAAAAATTGCAAGCGGGAAAAGAAGGTATGCAAAGAGGCTTTAAAGAAGCAGAAAAAATTTGGGGCGGCAAGCTGCCTGAGATTTCGCAAAAAACTATAGAAAAGGCCACGCAAAGTATAGATAAAAGAATAGCCGAACTCGGCGGGAACGTCCTTAGTGTTCAAGCTTAAATTTATAATCCTAACGGCAATTTCGCTCGCGATAAGCGGCTGTTCGTGGTCGTCCGGTAATGCGCCCGCGCCAAAAAAGATAAATCAAAAACCGCCCGTTCAAAAACCGGCTCTAAACGGTTCTTTGCGCGGAGTAATACTAGACGTAGCCTATCAAGACGGTAAATATTGCTACGATATCAGCTCTATCGACGCTTCAAACGGTAAACTTCCGGGCGGTAAATATTGTGGTGGCAGGTTGTATTTCTCAGCCGGCGATACGGTTTACGTCAGAGTATCAAATAACTATATCGCTGATATGATACTCATAAAAAGCGGCGATAGTCGCAAAAGCGCGGTACGTAAACCTAAGCAAAAAGTAGCCGCAAAAAATTCGCAAAAGCAAGAACCGACGAAAAAAATCGTAATCGATGTGCCTAAAAGCGAAAATATCAGCTTTGATTAGCCGTTGATTTACCGAAGTATTTTATAATTCTGGCAAGCAATCAAAGTTAGAACTCCTTTTAGAAAGGGGATGTGTATCCCCTTTTTTATTTTTAAAAATCCTTTTTTTATTTATCATTTTTAAGTTTTATCCATAATTTTATATACATTGATAATATCTAGTATCAATAATATCGTACTAAATGCCGTATTTTTGCCTAAATTTACTCTAGGTATATAAAATTTTATTATTAAGCTTGTAACGCTAGGTTTTGTGCTAAAATTACGTCAATCAACTTTTATGAAGGAGATCTTATGAAACTCGCTAAAATTTCTTTAGCTGCTTTGGTTGCGCTAGGCGCTTTTTCTACTTTAAATGCTACTCCGCTTGAGGAAGCTATTAAAGACGTAGATTTTTCAGGATTTGCAAGATATAGATATACTCACAATAAAGTCCGCTGGAACGGTATGCCAGGCACATTCAACAAAAATAATGCAAATCATAACTTCAGATTCGTAGGTACCTTTAAGGCTGCTCTTGATGATAACTTCTTTGGTGTTTTGGGTCTAAGATACGCAGCAAGTGACGGTTCTGGATTTAATGGCGATACCACCAATACTACAAGCTCATTTGGTGTAAGAGAATTTTATCTTGGCTACAACATAAACAATACTACAATAACAGCTGGCAAGCAATTTGTTAAAACATATTTTGACGATGATTTGGTAGGAACTGGCTTAAGAGTACAAAACACTGATATATCAGGTCTTACTTTGGTTGGTGTTGCTTTTGACGCACTTGAAACCGATAGCATTGACTATGACGGTCGACTACTATCAGGCCTAGTAGGATCAAAAAGCCTTAACTACTATGGCGTGGGTGCAATGGGAAGCTATGATCCTGTAAACTTTAAAGCTTGGTGGGCATACCTTGAAGATACCGCAAATCTTTTTGCGGCTGATGCTGCCTTGAAATTAGATTTTGATGCTGTAAAAGTAGGCGTTCAAGGTCAATATGTTCACAATGAATCTGACGATAACGACTTCGGCGATGCAAATTTCTTCGCAGCTAAAGGCGACGTAGGATTTTTCGGAGTCGGTTTGAATGCAGGTTATATCTACTACAAAGCTAAAGACAATAAAAAATCTTTCGTAACTGTTGAAGATAACGGCAAACTAATTAACCCAGGTAAACTACTTAACTCAGTAATGAACGGTAGTGCTCAATACTATAACAACATTAAAGATAAAAACGATTATTGGTTTATTGGAGCATCATATAAATTTAACGAGTTTGGCTTGTATGCTAACTATATCGATGGCAAAGGCTATAGCCATAGATACCTCAAGAGAGTTGATAGAGATGAGTGGAATGTCGGCGGTAGCTATGCCTACAGCAAAAAGCTTAACTTCTCTACATTCTATGCAGCTGCTAAAGAAAAAGATGGAGATCACAAAAATAAACACGACCGCATAAGATTTGAGGCTAAATATAGCTTCTAATCGAAAAGGTTAGTTTTATGCTATAATCCCAAGCAAATTTCCCTTGCTTGGGATTTTTAAATTTATTAAAAAGGTTTTTTATGAAATTTATGCGTTTTTCGCTTTTGGCATGTCTTTGCATTTTTTCTTTTGCAGCCGACGAGCCTAGTTATATATTTGAGGCAAAGGGCGAATTTGCAAAAGAGTTAAAAAGTTTGGTAGAAAAATATTCTAAAGACGAAAACATAAGTATAAACGTTTATGAAAAAGCTCCCGAAACGGATAGCGGAGGCAAATTTTTAAATATTGGCGTAGATAGCAAAAGAAGATATAGCGTAGAAAAAGGTCGAGAACTATACGCTAAAAACTGTGCCTCTTGTCATGGTGAAGATGGCAGCAAAAGAGCTTACGGCTCATCAGAAAAGCTAACTAATATAAGCGCTGAGGCTATCTAAACGACTCTGAATACGGCGGAAATATGAGAAATTTAATGAAAACCGTAGCAGCAAAAACGACCTATAATGATTTAGGTGCTATAATAGCTTTTTTAAAGGGTAAGGACGCACTACTATCTAGCGACTCTTCTACTGACAATTCCGATGTTTCAACTACTCCAACCCAGGGAAGCTACCTAAAATAATTAAATTTGCCGAGTCTTATAAACTCGGCTATCTCCAGATTTTTCTTACTTTATGTCAGTTTCTATATTATATTTCGGTAAATGTTCGGTAATTTTTAATGAGAATCTTTAGATTTTTAAGCTTACTAAAGGTTATTTTATGCTAATATTCCAAAATATTTTATTTTATTTGAGGAGAATATAAATGAAGATTGCTAAAATTTCATTGGCAGCTTTGGTTGCACTAGGTGCTTTTTCAACCGTAGCGAGTGCTACGCCTCTTGAGGAAGCTATTAAAAACGTAGACCTTTCAGGATATGCTAGATATAGATATTTCTTTGTAGCAGTCAAAAACGCTAACGGCGTAAAAGATAATACGACTGCACATCATCAGTTTAAGTCAGAATTTTCTTTTAAAGCTGCGCTTGATGATAATTTCTTTGGTGTTTTAACGCTTAGATACAATTCATCTGATAGTTCTGCTTTTGGTGCTGACAACAGAACTGACAACACTGATACTTCAAGCCCATTTAATGTTAAAGAATTTTACTTAGGATATAAAGTAGGTGCTACCACTATAACTGCAGGTAAACAAACTATTGGTTCATTCTTTACCGATGATGCTGTAGGTACTGGCGTAAGAGTAGAAAATCAAGATATTACCGGCTTGACTCTAACCGCATTTGCATTTGATGCTCTAGAGAACAATAATGAGAGCGACGGTGCTATTTACACTAATGCTCCTGGTATTTTCAATAATAACCTATATGCAGTAGCTGCTATCGGTTCTTATGATCCGGTAAGCTTCCAACTATGGTATGCATCTTTAGTTGATTCAGTTAATCTTATCATAGGTGACGTAAACTTTAGCCTTGATATTACCGATAGCGTTAATGTCGGAGCAAGAGCTCAATATGCTCACGCAGACATAGACAATGATGTAGGCGCAAATTTTAAAGATACCGATTTTTATGCTACAGAGCTTGGTACTAAACTATTTGGTGCCGACGTAGCTGCCGGTTATATCGGATATAAAGTTCATGATAAAGCTAACGGTTTTGTAAGTCTAGAGGATCAAGGTTCATTTATAGAGGTTGGCGAGATAAAATCAGCTCTTGATTACACTGCTCTTCAAGGTAGAGGTAACTTCTGGTTCTTAAAAGGCGGATATACTTTTGCTGATAAATTTAGACTAGGCGGCGAATACTCTAATGGTAAAGTTAGAGATGCTGCAAACGTAAAAGAGAAGTATCAAGAGTATGTAGCTAGACTATCTTATGATTACAGCGCTAAGCTTCAGTTCTCAAGCTTCTACGCTTATGAAATCAATAAACACCAAGACAGCTCGAAAGATAAGACTAAATTCTTAAGATTCCAAGCTAAATACTCATTCTAATTTAAGACCTCGGGCCTAGTCCCGAGGTTTATTTTTACTATTTTAATTTTCTTACCGATGGTTATATAAATTACTTAATTTTTCTATTTATCTTCAGTATCGCCAGTTTTACTCTATCTTATCTGTATTTATAGTTATATAAAGTCGACAAAATCATTGCTAACTTAAAAACAAGTGTGTCAGATCAAGCTACCGATTGGATTAAAGGGCTCAAATAGTCCAAATCAACCTTTTTAAAGTGTATATTGACGGCTAGTGCTGTGAATTTATTTTGATGTTGGTGAAGCAACATCTGGACTTTAAAATGTATCGTTATGCTGATAAAGGGCCTTTACTATTGTGAGGAGAGGAAGTGAATTTAAAGAAGTAGGTTTAGAATAAGTTGTGAAGCCCTCTATTATTTTTTTATAAAAGTATTCTGTTCTACGCCACCCAAATTTTAGCTAATTATGACAGATGTGAAAATATTTGTAGTTACACCCTAAAAACCTGAAAGACAAGATTTAAAGCGCCTTTATAAAAAATAAAATTTCTAAAATGTCTTATTTAGCTAAATTTAGAATCAGCTATATATAAATTTTTATACAAAAATATCTAAAGATGTATTTTGCAACATAGCCGCCATAGTAAGTCAAGTATACGTATTTATTAGCAAGGCCTTAAGTAGCTTTTTTCAAAGAAAATGCCACTACTCATACAATAAGGTATTATCCGAGCTAAGTCAAAACCTTCGTATTTGTCTATTGATGCAACGATCTGCGTTATTTTGCAGCAGTTCATATTAGATACCCTGTGCATTTCATGGGAATTTTACCCTACAAGTCGTTACATCATTTTTGGTATTTGAAAACCCCCGTTGCTATTTAAATCTAAAACGGTAGCGGCATCGTTAATGGACGACGCATTAAAGCCTAGTAAAATTATTAACATAAGGTCTGGTTTAGATGCTTATTTTTCGCTTACATATAAATCCGCTAGAAACGCGAGCGTTTAAATTTATCGCGCTACGGCTAGTTTTGATTCAGGTTAATCTTAGCCTGGGTTACCTCGTAAAAACACCTTAGATATCGTTTTATGCGTTTTAATGCTTAACAGCCTACTCATGCGGCAAATTTCCATTAAATTTGATTTTGTAGATTTAGACTTAAATCATTTGCCTAAATTTGCCCATTTTTTAAAGTTGCGCTTAAAAATAAGCTATCAGCAAAAATCATAAAAATCGCAGCCAAATTTATTATCGCGATAGTAAAATGTCCAAATTTATTTTCCTTGTCCTTATGGCGGTAGCAAAAGGTATCGACGGCGCGAGAGCCGTTACGCAAATAAAATTTGAGCGGTACGCCTCCTACTTTACTACCGTTAGTATGCATATCGCTGATAAAATCGGTTGAAGGCATAAAGCATGTCGGCGCAAATTTAAGGGTGGATAGAAATCGCTATAGCATAAAGATAAATCAAATCAATAAACTACTCGAGCAAACTCCACACTCTTTAGTGCGGTAACGACGCGTTTCCTATGAGCAAATTTAGTACCTCGTTCCAAGTCTAAATTTAACCTGCTAAAAAGATACGGTTTGCCAAATTTAAACTAGATCAATGCGCGAATACATTTGCGAGATAAAAAGGCGTAAAGAGAGGATAAAACTGCGAGTAGGGCGGGGGCTTTCGCCCCGCAAATTATGCCAAAGTAGCTTTTAGCATCCATATAGCTTTTTCGTATTTGGCGATTTGATCTTGCGCCATAGTTACGGTTGTGCTGTCTTTTGCTTCCTCAGCGACTTCTTCTAGCTTTTTAAATTCGCCTAGCAAGTGCTCGTACTCGGCCAAAACGCCTTTTAAAACCTCGGTTGGGGTGTAGCTATCCTTGTTGTCTGTTTTTGGATGAGCTAGCTTGTTTAGCTCTTCTATTTTGGTGATAGCTCTACCGCCTAGCTGTATAGCGCGCTCAGCGACGTCGTCAAATATCTCCGCCATATCTTCATAAGCTTTTTCGGTATATTCGTGAACGCTAAAGAACTGAATGCCTTTTACGTACCAGTGATAGTCGTGAAATTTAACGAATAACGCATGAGCGTCGGCCTGAATCTGATTTAATTGAGTAACAACTTTTGACATTTTGTCTCCTTTGATGTGATTTATGAGTGAAATTATAGCATAAAAACCTTAAAGAAAAATATATTATCTAATAAAAATTATCATCTGATATTTTTTAAGATTATAGCTATATTTTCAAAGTATCGATTTAAAGCCCAAAGCCTTAGCGCAGCGAACGATTTCTCGTAATGCAAAAATTTGGTTTACGCAATTTGGGCAATACTAGGTGCAAAGACCGGCGATGTGACACGATTTTGCGTAGCCTCTTGCCAAAAACCCCTAAAGGCCGCAAGCCGAGGCTAAAAAGCAAATCTAAACTACGGCTGAAATTTGTTTTTAGGGTTTGATTTTAGCCAAAGGCGTTTTTAGCGGGAAATTTATGTTTAATAGCATTTTGTTTGCCGTAAAGCTCGCTCGCATTTGCTGCAAATTTATCCGTAGCGCTCAAATCGCTACGCCTTAAATTTCTAACGTTTTTCGCTATAATCACGCGTTAAATTTTAAATAAGGATACGAATGAAAAAGTTTTTATTTGCCGCCGTTATGCTTTTTAGTGCGGCGTTTGCGAATGATTTGCAAAGCGAAAATTTAGCTAGCCTAAAAGCTCAGTGCCAAAGCGGCGATGCGGCAAAATGCGCGGTTTTGGGCGACGCGTATTATGAAGAATACATCGCTTCGGGCGACGAGGAGGCGCGCAAGCTATCGGCCGCAGCCTTTAAAGAGGCGTGCGATAAAGGAGACGGCGAAGGCTGCGCGGGACTAGGGCTGTCCTATATCGACGAGGGCGATGCGGCCGCGAGCGAAAAGCTACTCGAAAAAACCTGCGATGAGCTAAAAACCGCTACCGCGTGCTACAATCTCGGCTTTTTTAAAATCGACGGACACGGGGGCTTTAAACAAGACGTAAAGGGAGCGATGAAATACTACGAAAAGGCTTGCGACCTTGGCTATGCGGCAGGTTGCGAAGAGCTAGGCGGCATCTACAACGTAGGCGAAGCGGACGTAAAAGCGGATGAAAATAAGGCTCTAAAATACTACGAAAAATCCTGCGCGCTAGGTAGTAGAGATGGTTGCGACGCGGTAAAACTGATAAAAGGCGGTAAATGAAAATCTTATTATTTGCGCTACTTGCGGCGTTAAATTTATTCGCTAGCGAGCCCGGCCTTTTGCCCTTGCAGGCCGCAGATACGCAAGAAAAGCTTAAAAAAATGCAAAATCCCGACCTAAACGCTACCAAAGAGTGCGTGCAAGCGGGAATGGTGGCCGCAAACTTAAAGCAAGACTACGGCGCGGCGGAGGGGCTATTTAGCCTAGCCTGCGCCAAAGGAGACGGCGAGGGCTGCTTTTACCTGGGCGAACTTTATAAAAACAATCTAGTAAAAGCTGCGGATAAGAGCGAGCGCGAGACTAAGATTAGCGCGTATTACAAGGCTAGCTGCGCCCTTTACGAGTATTTGCCCGGTTGCTTGGCGCTAGCCAATTTCATACAAGAAGAGCTGGGCGACGAGGTGCAGTCGTTTGCGATAAACAATACCCTATGCAACAAAAAATACGCTCCGGGATGCTACAACGTAGGCTGGATGATAGAGCGAACGGGAGGCGATATAGGCGAGATGATGGAGTATTACGAGCGCTCGTGTAAGCTAGGCTACGTAGGCGGCTGCGCGAGGGCGGCGTGGCTGTATGAGGGAAATTTCAACGAAAATAGATACGAGCAAGTAAAAAAAGACGCAAAAAAGGCAAAGCAAATGCGAAAAAAAGCGTGCGAG
>CAURKB010000077.1:0-10182 GCA_963525315.1 uncultured Campylobacter sp.
AGCTCCTTTACTAACCTGCGGGACTAAATTTAACGTCCCGCAGGTTTCTTTAAATCCGTCCATAAAATCAAAAGCAATCCATAATCCGTCTAAATTCATTTATCTTTAAAACCGCGTATGGTTTTTACCGCAAACCGATACCGAGCTAAAGACTTTAGCAAAGCTTTACGCCGTAAAGTCTCGCCCCGTCCTTTAGGCGGCTACAAATACCGCTGCGGCTAAATTTAAGCTTCGTAGCTAAATTTAAACTATGCAAAACGCCCGCTTATGACGCTTTGGCATGAAAATTTCAAAAAAACAAAGTGAATAAGGGGTTCTTTAAAAGGCAAGGCCGCATAAATTTAGCAAGCCAAAAGAGGGTGCCTTACTAAAAATTATCGTTTTTTTCGTTTAAAAGCTTATCCACGACGTAAAGAGCGACCTTTTTGGCGCCGTTTAGGCTGATATGCACGCCGTCGTCGTTACGTAGCGGCTTGTTATCAGCGCCTTGCTTTAGATATTTGCCGTTATCGCAGATCGCGCCGCCGATGTCGATATAGCGCGCGCCTCGTTTTTGCGCGGCATCCTTGTAGATGAGATTTAGCGTTTTCATTTTTTTGTCGAATTTCTCGCTCCTCATGCACGGCATCCCCAGCCATGCGACCTGCGCGCCGTATTCGTCCGCTATGTCGTATATCTGCGCTATCCTGCTCTCGTAAGCCTGCTTCCACGCATCCGTGCCAAACTCCAGCGCGCGCCCATCAAAGGCGTAGCTATAAGCATCGTTTGCGCCAAAAAGCGCTAAAATCAGCAAATTTTGCGGACGGTTTTTTAGATTTTCCAGCGCGTTTTTTAGTTCTTTGCTCCAGTCGTAAAATTTTTTATTAGTTAGTCCAGTGCTTGCTTTGGCTAGATTTTTTATCGTGATTTTGCTTGTTTTTAGCGCGTTTTCAAAGCCCCAGCCAAAGCCTTGCATTATGGAGTCGCCTATCAAGATAACGCCTAAATTTTCATTTAGCTCGATGTCAAAAGCGTGGGATTTTGCCTGCTGCGCTTTATCTTCTTGCGCGGTTTTTTGCGCTAAACTCGCTAAATTTATCTCCCGCGAGCCGGTTTTGTCTAAATTTAAGTCGGATACGACGGGGGAAATTTGAGCGTCTTTCGTCATTAAATTCGCTTCATTTTGCGCGCTAGAGTTTGCGGTCTGATTTTGTTGGTTTTGAGCGTTTAAATTTACTGTTTGATTTTGCGTTACCGCGCTCACGGCTACTCTATCGCCCTTTAAAGCAGGCTTGCTAAAAACCCGCATAAATTTATCAAAAGCCGATTTTGCGCTTTGCAAGCCATCCTCGGCAGCGTTTATAAATTTATCGCTTAGCGCCATCGCGCGCTCGTCCGTGATGAAAAAATCCTTTTGATATTTAGCTTCGTAGTAGTTTGAAAGCGGTCGCAAAAATAGCGCAATCAACGTAAAAAACGCGAGAAATACCCCAAAAAACGCTCTCATTAAAATCCTTGATATATAAAGTTAGGCATACCGGGCGGCATCAAAAAGTAAATAATTATCCCAAAAATCGCCAAAAAAACGGCTGAAAAAATAACGTTGATATTTTCAAAAAATTTAACTAAAATCGGATAAACGTCAAGCGCGGAGTATAAAAATACAAAGGCAAAAACGCCAGCAAACAGCGCGCAAATGGCAAGAAGCTCGCCGTCCGAGTTTCTAAAAATCGCCCCGATATAGCGCACCGCCCCCTCAAAATCCATCGTGAAAAACACCCAAACCATACTCACGAAAATAAACGTAAAATATCGTCCTAGCATCGCCGAATTTAGCCGTTTGCGCTCGCTAGTTAAGTTTAAAAACACGACGCCAAGGCCGTGGATGAGCCCCCAGAGCAAAAAACTAAGCCCCGCGCCGTGCCAGACGCCAGAGATCGCAAAGACTAGCATCACGTTTAGCTGCGTTTGCGCCTGCGTGCCGCGACTGCCTCCGAGCGGGAAATAGACGCACTCTTTGAAAAAATTCATAAGGCTGATGTGCCAATTTTGCCAGAAAATTTTTAAATTTCGCGCCGTAAAAGGACGGTTGAAGTTTTGCGGTAAAACAAAACCGCACATGAGCCCTAGCGCCGTTACGAAGTCCACGTAGCCGCTAAAATCGGCGTAAAGCAGCACGCTGTAGCCAAAAAGCGCGCCTAAAAGCTGCGAGGTGGGCAGGGTGGGTGCGGCAAAAACGGGATTAACTATCTCAAAAAGATGGTTTGCGACGATGAGCTTTTTAAAAAGCGCGGAACACAAAAGCGCGAATACAACGGGGCTAGCGCGAAAAACCTTTGGGGAGTTTAGCGCCTCGAAAAATGGCTTTGGTCGCAAAATCGGACCCGAAATAATCGCGGCAAAAAAGCTAAGAAAAATCAGCGTATCAAGGTAGTCCAGCGCCTCTATCTCGCCGTCTCGCACGGCCTTTAGCAGCAAAATGCTCATAAATGAATAAAACGAAATGCCAAGCGGCAACGCGATATTTTCTAGGTGCAGGCGAGTAAATTTGATCGCGAAATAGTCGCCGTATTTAAAAAACGTAAGCGCGCAAAGCACGAAAATAACGCCCGCGGCAAAAGGAATAGCAGAGTCTTTGCTCTGAGCCGCCCTTGCAAAAAGAAAAACGGCTGTGCTAAAGATAAAATTTATGATTAAAAATTTAAGCCCGAATGAGGCTAAAAATAGGTATGAAAAGGCGAGTAAAACGGCTTTTTGCAGGTGCGGGCGAGTGTTTAAAAAATAATAAATCGGCCAAAAAATAAAAAAGCACAAGCCAAATTCTATGGAAAAAAGATTCATATCCCGCCTAAATTTTTGCGTAATTATATAAAAAAATTATTTTAGCTTGGGTTAAATTTGCGTTTGGCGTGAATTTAAAATTTGACTTGCGGTTTTGCTTACGCGTGTTTTAAATTCGTCGTCAAATTCGGGGCTTAAATTTGAGTTCAAAACGGCTCAAATTCGCGTCCAAATTTGAGCCTTAATTCTCGCCCTCTTGCGTAAAATCAGCTAAAATTTAAAGCCGCTCTATCGCCGCTAGCACGTTTGCCGCGTCGTTTGCGGGCTCGGCTACGTCGTTAAATCTTTTTACGACTTCGCCGTTTTTGATGATCAGCGTTTGGCGGCGGTAAAATTTCTTACCGTCGTTCGTGGTAAAGGTTTGCAAATTTAGCGGGGATTCTAGCTCGAAGTTTTCGTCGCTCAAAAAGATAAAATTCGCGCCTACGCTTTGTTTAAATTCATTCATCTTTTCTACGCTTTGGGAGCCGACGGCTATTAGCGTAAAGCCTGCGGATTCGAGCTTCGCAAGGTTTTCCTGATAGGCTTTGCACTGAAGCGTGCAGCCGGTTAATCCCTTTAAATCCTTTAAATTTTCCGGTAAAAACTTCCCGCTTTCGCCCATTTTGGGATAGGTAAAAACTATGCAGTTTTTGCTGTCCGTTAGCTCGCTAAATTTGACCTGATTTGCGTTTATGTCTTTCATTGTGTCCTCTTTGCGTGTGAATTGTTGAAAAAATAGACTAAAAATAGCACCGCAAAGCTTATAAACAGCATAATCGCCGAATAAACGTGCGCCTTTGTATAGTCCATGAGCTCGACGGCCTCGTAGATAGCGATGCTAGCGACCTTTGTCTTGTCTGGGGCGCTGCCGCCTATCATCAACACGACGCCAAACTCGCCCAAAGTGTGCGCGAAACTTACTATGAGAGCAGTTAGAAGCGAGGGTTTGATGTTTGGCAGAGCGACTCTAAAAAGCGTCTCCCATTTGCCTTTGCCCAGCGAGTAGCTCGCCTCAAAAAGGCTCTTTGGCAGACTCGCAAAGCCCGCCTGAAGCGGCTGAAACATAAAAGGCAGCGAGTAAATGCAGCTAGCGATGATGAGGCCTGAAAAGTTAAAAACTAAGCGGATATCAAAGGTTTCCTCGAAAAATTTGCCCAAAAAGTTGTAAGGTGAGAGAAAAACAAGCAGGTAAAATCCAAGCACCGAAGGAGGTAGCACGAGAGGCAGCGAGATCACGGCCTCGAGCACGGGTTTAAATTTAAAACTCGCTCGGCTAAGCCAAAACGCAACCGGCAGCATGAGAAAAAACAGGATCGCAGTCGAAATAAAAGCAAGCTTTAGCGAGAGGTAAAAGGGCGTAAAATCGATATTCATTTTGGCTCGCTTTGCGCGTAAATTTGATCGTTTCGCTCGTCAAATTTGCCTGATTTCGCACCGTAAAATTCGTTGTTTTCGCTACCGTTTTTTTGTAAATTTAGCCCAAACGCCTTGGCGCTTATTGACGCTTCGTCGCCCGGTTTTAAATTTGCGGCTTCCGCGGCGCTTAGCGCTACTTCGCAAAGCTGCCCACCTACGGAGACGACGGCTACGTAGATGGCGTCGCGTTTTGAGATTTCTAAAATTTTTGCCGGCAGGCTAAATTTCTGCGAGCCTCTGTGCCTCAAAAATATCTCGCCCGGGCCGCCTTCTTGCGCTATTTTGCCGTTTTCGAGCACGAAGACTTTGGACGCGAGTTTGTAGATCTCCGCGACGTCGTGGCTAACCAAAATCGTCGTCATATCAAACTCGGCGTGCACCTTAGCAAGGTAGTCTTGCAGCTTTTCGCGCATGGCGTTATCAAGCGCCGAAAGAGGCTCGTCGAGTAGTAAAATTTCGGGCTTTCGCATGAGAGCGCGGGCTAGGGCGGCGCGCTGCTTTTGACCGCCCGAGAGCTGCGAGATGGCGGCGTTTTCTAGCGAGCTCATCTCGACTAGTTCTAGTAGCTTGCGCGCTAAATTTTGGTCGTTATTCGCAAAAAGCAGATTTTTCATCACGTTCATATTTGGAAAAAGCGCGTAGTCTTGAAATAAAAACCCGATATTTCGGCTTTGCGGCGGAGCGAAGTTTTTACCGTCAAAAAGCGTCCGTCCGCCTGCTTTTATCGTTCCGCTATCAGGCGTTTCAAAGCCCGCGATTAGCCGCAGTAGCGTCGTTTTGCCGCTGCCGCTTTTGCCGTACAAGGCGACGAATTCGCCCTTTTTTACGTTCAAATTTACGTCTAGATCAAATTTCCCGTTTGCGCCGTTTAGGCTTTTTATGCAGTTTAGTTCTATCATGCGATGTAGAGCGAGGTTGCCTTGACGTAGGCGTAAATTTGATCGCCCGGCGCTAAATTTAGCCGCTTTAGCGATGATGTCGAGATGATGCTTTCAAACTCAAATTTGCCCGCATTTAGATGCAGCGAGCTTGTGATCTCGCCTTTTTGGATGTTTGAAATCTCGGCTTTTATCTCGTTTGAGACCGAGCAGTTTAAAAGCGGGGAGGTAGCGACGAAGACGTCCGAGCTTTTAAAGCCTAGCAAAACTTCGTCGCCGATTTTTAAATTTTGCAGATTTTCCAAAGAGAGCATTTTTAGGCTTAAATTTTCGGCGCTAAACTCAAAAACGCTAACGCCGTTATTTTGCTCTATCGCCGAAATTTTAGCCTTTATCATTAGATGTTGTATCCGAATTTTCTAAAGATTTCCTTCGCGCGGTCGCTTCTGATGAAGTCGTAGAAAGCTTTTGCTTCAGGATTGTTTTCGCCGTGTTTTAGGATAACCATGCCTTGGTCGATCGGGGTGTAAAGCGCGGGATCTATGAGGATGAAGTTTTTGCCCTCTTTGTACTCGGCCATTTTTTTATCGTACATAGCAGAGGCTGCGATAAATCCGACATCAGCAGCGCTTAGAGCTTGGCTTAGAGCTTCGCCGATAGATTTTGCGAAGACGACGTTTTTCTCGACTTTATCGTAGATGCCGGCTTTTTTTAGAGCTTCGATGCTAGCTTTGCCGTACGGAGCGGTCTCTGGGTTTGCGATCGCGATGGCCTTTAGGCCTTCTACCGCGTTTATGCCCTTAGCTAGATCGATATCTCTGATAGTAAATAGCGCAAGCGCGCCCTGAGCGTATACTACGGGCTGGGTTACAGCAAATTTGGTGTCGTATAGGTCCTGTACGAATTTCATATTTGCAGCCATGAAAACGTCGGCCGGAGCGCCGTTTTTGACCTGGGTAGATAGCGCGCCGCTGGCTCCTAGAGTGACGGTTACCTTGGTGTCGGGGTTTGATTTAGCAAACTCCGCTTTTAGCTCGTCAAACGCATAAGTGACGTTTGCTGCGGCAAATACGTTGATCTCGCCCGCATTTAGATGAAAAGCCGCGAGAGTCGCGACGACTAACGAAAAAAATGTTTTTTTCATTTCTATACTCCTATTATGATTTGACTTGCTTTGATTATAGCTGTGAGCTCGTCGCCCACGCCGATACGCATTTGCATCGCGCTTTCTTTGGTGATGATAGAGGTTATCGTCTGATGATTGCTGATTTCTAGCACGATTTCGGCGTTTACGGAGCCGATTTTAGCCTCGATAACGCGTCCTTTTAGTAAATTTGCCGCGCTTAGCTTTAGATTTTCCTCTTTTGCGAGCATTACGCTTGGAGCTTTAAAGATAAATACGACTTTTTTGCCGACCTTTAAATTTAGATTTTTTTCAGACTCGACCGTTACGCTAGCGCGCAAAATTTCACCGTTTGAGAGTTTGGCGCTGATTTGCGAATTTACCGCGCCCGTTTTTACGTCCGTGATCTCGCAGCTTAGCTGGTTTCTGGCGCTTAGACTCATACTCATGCGCTGTAAATTTAAAATTTCGTTCGTATCGACGTTTATATTTGAACAAACTTTTTCTAAAAATATCTTTTGGCTCTCTAGCATCGCGTCGTATAGCGCGATCATCTTTTTGCCGTATGGCGTGAGCTCCGAGCCGCTGTTTTTCTTGTTGCCTTCGGCTCTTGCGATTAGCGGTTCGTCCGAGCGGTTGTTTAGCGCGTCCAGGCTATCCCATGCGTTTTTGTACGAGATGCCGACGTACTCGGCGGCTTTGGTTATGCTTTTGGTGTGTTCTACGGCCTTTAAAAGCTCTATATGTTTAGCCAGGACCGATACGCCGCTATCTAAAAATAGCTCTAAACTAACGTCTGCTTTCATGAAAATCCCCCAAATTCTATCAATATAAAAAAATAATTTGCTAGGAAGTATATTTAAATATATATGAAAAATAACTTAAATAAACTTCGTAATACCGGGCATTTTGAAATTTATAAATTTAAAAGCTACATTGAGATAAAATCCTAGATTACTGCCTTTGCAGACTTGAAATTCGGAGATTCGATGAGAAAAATTTTACTCTCTTTTTTGCTCGTTTTTAGTTGTGTTTTTGCCGAACAAACGCAAGAAAAGGGCGAATTTGACGACGAATTTACGCAGCCTAGCGAGATTTTCGATCCGCTTAGCGGTTATAATAGAATGATGACCGGTTTTAACGATTTTATGTATGTAAACGCCATCCATCCCGCGGTAAAAGGATACAACTACGTAGTGCCTGAAGCTGCAAGAACCGCTGCGGGAAATTTTTTTGATAACCTTTTGTATCCCGTCCGCTTCGTAAATAACGTCTTGCAGCTTAAATTTAGCGAGGCGGGCGAGGAGACGCTAAGATTTTTGGCAAATACGATTATCGGATTTGGCGGGCTAACCGACGGCGCAAAATACTATAATCTGCAACGCCATGACGAGGACTTGGGCCAGACGCTAGGCTACTGGGGCGTAGGCAGCGGATTTCACGTGGTTTTGCCGTTTCTAGGGCCTTCAAATTTACGCGATATGGCGGGCATGGTCGGGGATTATTACCTAGATCCCGTCAGCTACGTAAAACCGATGCTAGATTCGTTTGCGATAAAGTCTTTTCGGCAAGGCAATCTTTTGTCTTTGCACCCAAACGCTTACGACGAGCTTAAAAAAGACGCGATCGATCTGTATCCGTTTCTACGCGACGCATATGAACAGCGCCGAAATCATTTAATAAAGGAATAAAATGAAGTTTTTAAAAATCATCCTACTTGCGCTTTTTAGCGCGGTTAGCCTCTTTGCGATCAGCGAAGAGCAGATAAAGCCTACGATGCAAAAAGCGACGCAAGACGCCATCGAGGTACTAAAAAACGCAAATTTGAGCAAAGACGAGAAAATAAGTAAAATTTTCGCCGTTTTCGATCCATATTTCGACTACGAACAGATGTCTAAGATCGCTCTAAGCAAGCGCTACAACAACCTAAGCACCGAGCAAAAGGTCAAATTTAACAAAGCTTTTGAAGAGAGATTAAAATCAAGCTACGTCGATAAGCTTTTAAGCTACAAAAACCAAACCATAAATTTTAAAGACGCGACCAAACCAAACGAAAATCGCTACTTTCTAAACGCCGATTTAGTCGGCGAGGACGGCAAAAACTACGGCTTTACGTATAAATTTTATAACGCCAAAGAGCGCGGTTGGCTCATCTACGACGTCGAAATTTTAGGCGTTAGCATCATCCAGACCTACCGCAGTCAGTTTGACAGCCTGATGGAAAACGAGAGTTTTGAAAATTTGCTTAGCAAGCTAAACTCCGTCCAAGCTCCGCAATAAGGCGCTGATGAAGAGGATTTTTAAATTTATCGTCGACTTTCCAAAAAGCGTTATCGCGGGCGTACTAGCCGCGACGCTGGTTTTTGGATATTTTAGCGCCAAGCTCGAGGTTGATGCGTCTACCGAGACGCTGCTACTTGAAAACGATAAAGATCTAGCCGTCTTTAGAGACGTTTCTAAACGCTACGTCAGCCCAAACTACCTAGTCATAGCCTACACGCCAAAAGACGATCTGCTCGCGCCTTCTACGCTTAAAAAGATAGAAAATTTAAGCCGCGAACTAGAAAAAAATGAGCTTGTTTCAAGCGTCATTTCGGTACTAAACATCCCGCTGCTTCAAAGCGGAACTAACGATCTTGGCGAGCTGGTTAAGCATGTACCTAGTCTTGCCGATACCGATATAAACAAAACCTTGGTGCGCCGCGAGTTTGCGGATAGCCCGCTATATACCAATAACCTCGTTAGTCGCGACCTAAAAACTACGGCGATCGTGCTAAATTTAAAGACCGACGAGAAATATCAAAGCATACTAAACGAGCGAAACGCCCTGCTAAACGCCAAGCTTGACGGCAATATTACAAGCAAGCAAAAACAGCGTCTAAGCGCCGTAAATGCGCAGTTTAAGGCTCACCGCGACGAAGCGCGTATAAAAGAACACGCAGCGATCGAGCAAATCCGCGAGACGATAGCGAAATTTGGCGGAGGCGAGAGTTTGTTTTTAGGCGGGGCAAATATGATCGCCGATGATATGGTGAGCTTCGTGCGCTCGGATCTTGCGACCTACGGCATCAGCGTAACGCTGCTTTTGGTCTTTTGCGTTTGGCTGTTTTTTAGGCAGATTCGCCACATCGTTATGCCGATTTTTATCTGCGTGATTAGCGTTATTTGGGCGAGCGGGCTGTTTGGGTTTTTCGGTTGGGAGATTACGGTGATTAGCTCAAACTACATAGCCCTTCAGCTCATCATCACCATCTCCGTCGTCATCCACCTGATCGTGAGCTACCGCGAGTTTTGTATCACAAAGCCGCATCTTAGCAACCGTCAGCTAGTCTATCTCACGCTGCGCGATAAGGCCAGTCCGTCGTTTTTTGCGATATTTACGACCGTTATCGGCTTTTTGTCGCTTGCGCTTTCTGATATCAAGCCTATCATAATGCTAGGCATCATGATGAGCGCGTCGATCTCCATCTCGCTAGCACTCGCGTTTTTGCTATTTGGGTCTGCGACGGCTCTGATGCCAAAGCTCGCTCCGGTTAGGACGTTTGAGGATAAATTTAGCTTTACCAAGCACTGCGCCGCATTTGCGCTAAATCACAGCCGCGCCGTTTATGCGATTAGCCTTGCGGTGCTTATTTTTGGGCTTTACGGCATCTCAAAGTTAAAAGTCGAAAACAGCTTTATAAGCTATTTTAAAGATACGACCGAAATCCACAAAGGCATGCAGGTGATCGATACAAAGCTAGGCGGTACGGTGCCGGTCGATATATTGATCAAATTTAACAAGCCTAAATTTGAGCAAAGCGCGGCCAAAAACGAGCCTAAAGACGAATTTGACGACGAATTCGCCGCTAGCGCGAACGAGGATAAGTATTGGTTTAATCAGCATAAAATCGACGTTGCGAAAAAAGTACATAACTACTTAGAAAACAAGCGCTTCGTCGGGCACGCTAGCAGTCTAAACAC
>CAURKB010000078.1:0-10113 GCA_963525315.1 uncultured Campylobacter sp.
TTTTTATCGGCTATAAAAAACGCGACGTATTCCGGACTATTATTTAAAGAAAATTCAAATACCGTCTTAACGTCGGCGGCATTTGCGGCGAGGTATTTTTCTATCAGCCTTAGCTCCGAATCGGCAGCCGCGAAACGCTCGGACAAAAAGTTGCTAAAATAAGCATTCTGAGCGTAAATTTCGCCTTTTACGTCCTCAAATTTCAAATTTACGCCAAAGCCGGCCACGCAGATTAATGCGGCGATAACGATAAAATTTACCATATATATCTTGCTTAAAACGGCGTAAGAAAGGGCGTTTTTATCGAGATTAGACTTAGCCAAAAGAAAAACCTTAAATTAATTTTACATAAACGGCTTATTGTAGCTGAATTTTGCTTGTTTTAAGATAATAAACGTAGAAGTTCGGCGAGAGGATGAGAGAATCGAACTCCCCGCGAAGCGGTCAACCGCCCCGCCATCGGATTTGAAGTCCGCGGACGCCACCAGATCGCCTTATCCTCCGCATTTTTAGATGACGAGCGCGATTATAGCCAAATTTATATAAATTTTAGTTTGATTTTTATAGTATTTAGGCAAAATTTTATAGGCTCGCGATGGATTTTCGGCTCTTTTTACGGCAAATTTTACGCGCTCTCGCGTTTTTGGCTCCCGCTATTTTTTTAGGCGGATGCTTAGAGTATTTCACCACCGTGACGCCGCTAACGGGCATAAACGTATACGACGCCTATCAAGTGAGCCAAGACGAGCGGGGCATCTACTCCATAGCCAAAGATAAAATCGTAAAAACCAAAATTCAGACTAAAATTTTAGGCACGAGCGGCCTTAGCAACCTAAACGTGGACGTGGAGAGCTTTTACGGCGACGTCTATCTCATCGGCGTCGTACCGGATGCCGAGCACAAAGAAAAGCTAGTGGAATTAGCCAAAAATACAAGCGGCGTAAATAAAATCTACACGTACATACGCTTCCCAAAAGACGGCGGCGAATGCGAAGGCAACCTCGCCATAATGCTAAATTTAAAAAATAATCTTTTTAAAGACAGCATAATAAGCGGTACGAGCGTGAGAGTGAGCGTGGTGCAATGTAACGTCGTATTTACGGGCATCATAACAGACATCGAGCAGGAAAAACACGCGATATGGTACGCCAAGCACATTAACGGCGTGCGCGACGTTTACTCATTTTTAAAGATTCTTAAGGATTAAATTCATCGCTTTAAGGCGCTAAATTTCGCACCAGCCGTCGCAGGCGAAGTTTGCGGGCAGGTACGCGCTAAGGCTTAGCAAGCCGGCAAAGCCGCAAACAAAGCGTTGCAAGCATTAGATGCGCCGTAAACTCAGGCAAGTATCGCACGTGCCCGGCAAATTTTGCGCGCTAATCCGTCCTAATTCGCCCGTTTTAACCGCGGTTTTGGGCTATCGCGGCGAAATTTAGACAGCCGTTTAGTTATCAAACCAAGCTAGATTAAATTTGCTTTTAAATTTAAAGGCTTTAACTAGCGCGTACGTTTAGTAAAATTTAGCCAAATTTACCTATCTAAACTAGGCCAGGCAAAAGCGCTGCGGCGCGGTTAATGAGCGGCCGAAAAACCGCAAAGTCTAGCGGGCTAAATTTATTTTACGAGGTAAGACAAATCTTTACGGCGTCAAATTCGGTTTTTAAATTTGACGCCATACATTTAAATTTCTTTAAACGAAATCATTGCTTGAAATCATCTTGCTTTTTTTGTTAAGGGGAAGGGGCTTCAATACGCTCTGCTAGCAGCTCTCAAAGAGAGTGTCTGCTTCTGGCAGCTACGAGCGAAGTGAAGTAGAGCGTCGCCCCTTCCGCCCCCAAACCCCCACCAACCCCACTGCACGTTAGAGGTGGCGACACTGCTTTGCTGACGCAAAGCATCGCAAATTTTAAATTTGAGTTTTCAAGATACGGGTCTCGGTGACTCAAATTTGCAAATTCGAGCGTAAAACGATAAGGCGAAGTATCGTGAGATGATTTTTCGAGTTTTGAAGCAAAATTGAGCGTGCGCTAGGCATATAGCCTATCGAGTCAAATTTTAACAAAATCCGCAAAAAGCGCTCGCGAGACAAGCCGCTATTTAAGCGACTTTTCCGCCCACGCTCTCACTTCCAAATCCACTTCAAATATCTTACTCTCGCTCTCTATCTTCTCGCTTTCAAACCTCTTTGCCGCGGCTAAGACCGTTCGCGAGATGTCCAAAAATCCGCACTCGCCGCGCAAAAACTTATACACCGCGACTTCGTTTGCGGCATTTATCGCTACGCCGAGATCAGGGTTTTGCAAAGCTTGGTCTTTTAGCGAAAAGATAGGATATTTTTTCAAATTTATCTTGCCGAATTTTATATTTTTTAGCGTTTTTAGATCCAAATTCGGCACGATTTGCCAGTTTTTCGCATCGGCAGCGCTCAAATTTAGCGCTCCGTCCTCGCCCAAAATCGCATGTGCGATGGCCAAAATCATATCGGTTTTGGATAGGTGCGCCGTAGTCGAGCCGTCGGCAAACTCCACCAGCGCGTGCACCGTGGACGTGCGCTCGATGAGCGCCTCGATATCCCGCACGCCGTAGAGCCAAAAGGCCTCCAACACCTCAAAAAGCTTGTTCGCCATCGTCGCGCTATCTATCGTGATCTTTGCGCCCATGCTCCAGTTCGGGTGCTTTAGAGCGTCTGCGGCGTGGGCGTCTTTTAGGGATTTTAGCGGTGTTTTGTAAAAGGCGCCGCCCGAGGCCGTGATGACGAGCCTGGCGACCGGGATTTTGTTTGCGAGCAAGAATTTAAGCCCAAAATGCTCGCTATCTATCGGATTTATCGCGCTCCTGTCTAAAAATTTGCCGCCCGCGACGAGGCTTTCTTTGTTAGCAAGCGCCAGCTTTTTGCCCAGCTTTTGCGCGGTCAGGCTCGGAGCAAGCCCCGCAAAGCCCACTAGAGAATTTACTACGCGCTCGCTCTCGCACTCTTTTAGCATATCGCAGATACCCTGCGCGCCCGCAAAAACGCGTTTGTGCTTTACGAATTTAGCAAATTTAGGCTCGGCGATGCAGACGAATTTGGGCTTAAATTCGGCGATTTGCTCGTTTAAAAGCTCGTAGTTTGACGCGCAGCTCAGCGCCTCGACGCTAAGGCCGAATTTACGGGCTAGATTTAGGGTATTCGTCCCGATAGAGCCCGTCGAGCCCAGCACTACCACGATAGCGTCCAGAGCATCGCCGCAACGCCGAAAAGATAGCCGTCGATGCGGTCAAGCATGCCGCCGTGACCCGGTAGCAACGTACCGCTATCTTTGACGCCCGCTCGGCGCTTTAAGTAGCTCTCGAAAAGATCGCCCCAAACGCCGAAAGTCGCGACCAAAAACGCCGTGATGAGGCTGTGCCAAAAGCTATCGGTCAGCACCCAGCCAAAGCCTGCGCCAAAGACCGTAGCTACGGCGATACCGCCCGCGACGCCTTCCCAGGTTTTGTTCGGCGAAGTCTGGCTAAAGGCGTGCTTACCGCAAAATTTACCGACGAAAAACGCCCCGCTATCGCACGCCACGACCGTTAAAATCAGCCACGCCAAGTAGCCGACGCCATAAAGCGAATAAAGCATCCAGATGAGAAAAATCGGCGTCATCGGATACAAAAACGGCAGCGCGGGCGTTAGATTTTCGCTCTTAAAGTGCGCAAGAAAACTAACAACGAGCAAGACCGCTAAAATAGCGATAAATACGGGGTTTGAAAAGGGCGTGAGTAGATAAAAAATAACCGCCACGAGAGCAAGCGAGCTTCCTTGCAAGCCGTAGAGCTTTTGCGCTTCGCCAAAGGCCGTATAAAGCACGAAGCCTAAAATGGCGAAATTTAACAGATAACTATCGACGAAAAAGATGACCAAAACTACCGCAAATAGCGCGATGCCGGTGATTATACGCGTTTTCATGATTTGTCCTTTTTTGAGTAAAATTGTATAAAATTTTCGCTTAAAAGCGCTGAAATTTGAGGCGAATTTACCTTTGCGGGCTTTAGCGGGCGGTTAAATTTAACGGATTTGGGTTAAATTTTATTTTTGATTAAAAAGGAGCGGTAAATTTAACGGATTTGGGTTAAATTTTACCGAGCGAGGCGGAAAATTTGGCACGCATTTGACGAGCTGCGCTAGATTTTGCTTTTGCTAAAAACGGCGGCTTAAATTCGGCCGATAAAGACTCAAATTTGATATAAATCGAGCCAAATTTGACCGCCTAGCCGCAAGCGGCAAATTTAAGCCCGCAAGCTTAAATTTTAAGATCAAGATGATGAAATACGGGCGACGCCTGCGGGAAGTCGTTAGCTGCGACGTGCTCTTCAGAGTCTTCGTCGTCAGAGTTTTCGCCTTTTTGCTCCGAGGCGAGCTCGCCCTGCTCCTGCTTGCCTTTTTGCTTTTCGTGCTCGTTTTCGGGATCGATTTTGTAGGTTTCCTCGGTCGGTCGCACCTCGGAGACCTCTTGTTTTTCGTCGCTTGCTAGCGATGCGGCGGCGAGATTTTGCAGGTCAAATCTATTTTGGACGTCGGCGACCTTGTTTGAGACCATATTTACGTTTTGATTGATAAAAATCGTGTTGCCAAGGGGTGTTACAGCCATTTTCGCCTCCTGTTTTAGTCGTGCTTTGTTACTAATATCGTCTTAAAATTAATATAATTTACATTTGCGCTGCTCGTAATTTTGACGTTGTTACGTTTGGTAAAATCAACCTCGTACGTCCCGCCGCCTTTGACGCTAAAATTTACGCAAATTTTCGCCGCAAATCTCAAAATTTCCTCGCTGGGAGCGCTTTTTGCGGTTTTAATTATGACGTGCGCGGACGGCAGGTCTTTTAGATGCATCCAGACGTCGTCTTTTTTCGAGTTTTTTAGTAGCCAGACGTTGCCTTTTTCGTTGCGTCCGATGCTGATTTTATAGCCTTCGATATAAAAATCCTCGACGTTTTGATTTTGCTCTTTTTGCTTTGCGGCGCGGGCTTTTTTAGGCGCTAGGATCTCTAGCTCTTCGGCGCTTTTAGCTTCATTTACGAGCGTTTGTAAATTTGATAAAAACTCCAGCTTTTCGGTCAAATTTTGCCGCTCGATGATTAGGCCCGCCGCCTTTTGCTTTAGCCTTTTTGCTTTGGCAAACATCGCGTTTGCGGCGATTTTGGGGCTGGCGTCTAGCACGAGCCGCACCTCGCCTCGCTCGAAATCATTTAGCGTTACCTCGCGCTCGTAGTCCCTTAACGCGTGTAAATTCGATAGGATCAGCCCCGCGTTTTTGCTTAAAATTTCGCTTTGCGCATTTAGATCCGCTTCGTTTTCAAGCCCCGATAAAATCTCGCTTAAATTTTGCATTTTTCGCTCTATTGCGGCCGATTTTACGGCGCGCAGATTTTCTAGCTTTGCGTTATTTACGCGCTTAAATTCCTCGCTAAAATACCGCGCAAAATCCGTTATCGGCGGCATCTCTCGCTCTTTTATCGTAGCCGGCGGCAACTCTAGCAGCTCGCGCCCCGGTTTTATCACGCGAAAATTATTATCTATATGGCGCAAAGCCTCGATTATGATGCCCTTTTCGTCCGTGATGATCGCGTTGGTAAAGCGCCCCGTAAACTCCAAAAACAGGCTTGAGGCCAGGCTCTTATACGAGCCTTGAAATTCGCACTCCAGCTTTAAAATTCTATTTCCCTCGGGCACGCTTAAATTTAAAATTTTTGCCCCCCAGAATCTCTTTTTTAGCGCGACGTCAAAGGGCGCTTTGTACTCTTTGACGTTTAGAAAATCGGGATTTGCGTAGATCGCGGAGTCGGCTTTGCTAAGGTCGAAAAACAGCCCGAGCTCGCCGTCAAACTGGGTAAATATCGCCATATCGCCTGCGCGTCTGATTGCGGTTATTTTTTTAAATTTGCCCAAAAAAGATTGTATTTGTTTTAAATTTGCGTATTTCATAGCCGAAATTATAGCCTAAAATACGACCGAAATTTAAGCGTGAGAATAATATAATGATAATGCATTTTAAAACGGAGAAAAAATAAATGAACAAATTTAGCCTAAGTTTAGCGGCCTCGTCGCTGCTTTTAACTCAAATTTTCGCCGCTGACGTAGCATTGCAAGGCGTCGAAGTTAGCGAGAGAGCGGATGACGGATACCGCGCTAAAACCAGCGAAGTGGGCAAAACGAATACGCCTATTTTAGAGATCCCGCAGACGGTAAACGTCGTGACCCAACAACAGCTAAAGGATAAAAAACCCGAAACTCTAGCCGAAAGCCTTCAAAACGTTAGCGGCGTTAGCTACGGAAACACCACGGGCGGTATCTTTGACTCGATCATTAAGCGAGGCTTTGGCGGCGGACGCGACGGCTCGATCATGCGTAACGGCGTACCGGCTAGCGTCATGCATAGCTTTAATAAAACCGTAGAAAGCGTCGAGGTGCTAAAAGGCCCGGCTAGCTTGCTCTACGGCGCGCAAGAGCCCGGCGGCATCATAAATATGGTCACTAAAAAACCAAAATACGACTTCTCAAACGAAATTTGGGCGGGTATCGGCAACCGCAACTATTGGAACGCGGGCTTTGATACCACGGGACCGATCGCGGAGAGCGGCTTTGCGTATAGATTTATATTTGATATGATGCAAAAAGACTACTGGAGGGAGTTTGGCGAATATAAAAACGTCCTCTTTGCGCCCTCTCTTTCTTATAAAGGCGATGATTACCGCATAAATTTAGCCTATACGCACACGCGCTCGACCGACCCGATCGACCGCGGTATGTATCTAGTACCAAGCACGGGCAAGCTACTGCCGATAGATAAGAAAAGGCGCCTTGACGAGCCGTTTAATAAACTAAAAACCAGACTCGACACCGTAGACGTAAATTTTGAAAAAAATATCGGCGAGGACTGGCTACTGCGCGGCGCTTACGCATTTTCCCGCTCCAAGCACGAGTACGGTCACATCAGACTAATGAACGTAAATTTAAACACGGGCGTTGCGGCTAGACGAAACGAGGCGTATGAAGGATTTATCCACCGCACGCACGCAGGCTCGCTCACGCTAAACGGTTACGTGCAAACGGGCGAGATAGAGCATAACTTACTCTTTGGTATCGACGCAAAGGAGTACTACCGCTATAGACCCGGCGCGCTAAACAGCTATAGCTCCGGCACGACACACAAAAACTTCCCGATAAATATCTACAGTCCAGTCTACGGCACGGTCCCCTATCCGTCCGACCGAGCCTCCGGTATCCAGTATCAAAAGCTAAGAACGATCGGATTTTATGCGCAAGATAGTATAAATTTGACCGAAAATTTGATCTATTCTTTGGGCGTCAGATACGAATACTACGACCAAGTCGCGCGCGGCACGACTAGCGGACCAAACACCACCGATCAGCAAGACGGCAAATTTACGTGGCAGACGGGGCTTTTATACCTGCTAACGCCAGAGTGGTCGGTTTACGCCAACTACGCGCAAAGCTTTAGCCCGCAAATGGCGATCAGCGGCGACGACATCGGCGACATAAAGCCCGAAGAAGGCAAAAGCATAGAGCTGGGAACTAAATTTCAAAACGATAGCATAACGGCTAGCGCGGCGGTCTTTAATATCGATAAGAAAAACATCATGCGCACCGTAAATAGCGTAAGTACGCCCGTGGGCGAGGCGCGCTCGAGAGGATTTGAGTTTGACTTTAACGGCCGCGTGACGCAAGGGCTAAGCGTGGGCGCTAGCTACGCATACACTAAAACCGAGGTGCGCAAGGATAGCGGCGCGTTTGCCGTGCTAGTGGGCAAACCGCTAGAGGCCACGCCTAAGCACCAAGCCAGTCTCTTTGCTAACTACGACTTTAGCCATCTAGGCGCAAAAGGCCTAAGGATCGGCGGCGGAGCGAGGTATTTTGGCTCATGGTACACCTACTACATGAGGACGAATTTACCGGCCGTGCCGGCAGGAACGGGCTTTAAGATGGACGACGCGGTTGTTTACGACGCATTTATCAGCTACGATACCAAGATCGCGGGCTACGAGACGAATTTCTCGTTTAACGTCAAAAACTTGACCGACAAGCTTTATTATACGTCCTCATCGACCGGCACGCAGGCTAATATCATACCGATACAGCCGGGGTATGCGAGGCAGTTTATGCTAACCGCTAGCGTTAAATTTTAAAATTTAGGCTCGGTTTTTTACCGAGCCTCGCGCGCTTAAATTTTACTTTGCTACGTTCTACTAAGTAGGTTTACGCCATAAAATTTAAGCCGCCTCGTATTTTTGCAATCCCCTAGCCTGTATCATAAAATTCTAAATGGCTATTTAATAAAGAAATAAGCTTCGCTTAAATATAATCCGCCAAGAATTTGATAGTAATCATTATCAAACTTAGAATTTAAGGGGAAAAAATGAGTAAGATTTTAAGCAAACGTAGCGCGAAATTTAAAACCGTCGGCTTATCTTTTGCGTTAATTAGCGCAATGGCGCAAGCAAGCTTGGGTAGCGAAAATAATGAAAACGTCGCGTTACAAGGCGTTGAGATTACCGAGAGCGCAGACGACGGATACCGCGCTAAAACCAGCGAAGTAGGTAAAACGAATACGCCTATTTTAGAGATCCCGCAAACGGTAAACGTCGTGACGCAAAAAGTATTGCAAGATAAAAACGCGCAAAATTTAAACGAAGCCTTAGCCGGAGTGAGCGGAATTTCTAACTCGAATTCAGTCGGCGGTCAATTTGACGTTTTTACTAAAAGGGGCTTTGAGGGCAGCTACGACGACGGCTCTATATTACGTAATGGCGTAATAAGCGGCGTTACTAATACCTTTGACGCGACGGCCGAGAGCGTCGAAGTATTAAAAGGACCCACTAGCTTATTTTACGGCACGCAAGATCCGGGCGGCGTCATAAATATAGTAAGCAAAAAACCGCTTTATGCGCCGTATTATGAGGTAAAAACTGCGTTTGGAAACAATAAATACAGAGATTTAGGCTTTGATTTTAGCGATAAAATAGGAGATAGCGGATTTGCATATCGCTTAATAGCCGATTACTGGGCGAAAGATTATTGGAGAGATTTTGGAAAATACGAAAATTTAACCGTATCGCCTAGCATTAGTTATAAGGGCGACGATTACCGCATAGACTTAGCTTATAAGCATAAAAAATATAAAGAGCCGTTCGATAGAGGTTTATTTATGCTAAATCAACCGTCAAATACCGCGTATCACGGCAAATTTATAGACGTCTCGAAGAAAACGAGGATGACTGATTACCTAGAAGAAACCAAAGGCAAAATAGATAGCGTAGATTTGGGCGTAGAAAAGCATTTTGGCGAAAATTGGCTTATGAAATTTAACTACGGCTATTCTAGGATGGAGCATGATTACGGCCAGATAAGGCCTTCTAGATTAAATCCCGCCGCAGGAACGATTAGATTTATACCCGAGTATCAAAAGGGCATTACGCACGTCACGCATTCCGGTTCGCTTAATCTAAACGGAATAGCGCAGTGGGGCGAAGTCGCTCATAACCTACTTTTTGGCGTGGATTTATACAAAATGAAGCAAAAAAGGCCAGTTCAATATAGAGGCGCGCCCAGAGTTATAAACATAGGCACGGGTCACTACGGCACCTTCGGCAGACCGACTACGCCCGAGAGATACGATCAGGTAAGAGAGCTAAAAACGCTAGGAATTTACGCGCAAGACGCTATAAATATAACCGATAATCTAACATACGTAGCGGGTCTTAGATACAACTACTACGATAATCTTAGATATAGGTATAGCGCTTCTCGGGTTTATTCGGAGCAGCTAAACGGGCACGGCGACGAGATGACTTATCAAACGGGTCTTTTATATCTTTTAACTTCTCAATGGTCTATTTATACCAATTATGCGACGTCGTTTATGCCGCAAACTAGCGTAGGACAAAACACCACAGGAGAGATCAAGCCCGAAGTCGGAAAATCCATAGAAATAGGAACTAAATTTCAAAACGATAATATTACGGCGACTATGGCTTTATTTCACATAAATAAAAATAACGTCATATATACCGACAGCAACGAAGTTAGCACGACTACCGGCAAGACCCAAAGCCAAGGACTTGAGCTAGATT
>CAURKB010000079.1:0-9940 GCA_963525315.1 uncultured Campylobacter sp.
ATGGATGTAGTCAAATTTAAACCCGCCCTCTTTGGCTAACTGATCGTCATAGTATTGGTCGAAATTCTCGATCTTAAACGGCTCGTCTTTCTTCCAGAAATTCCAAGGGAAGGTTAAAACGGATTCTTTGCCTGCAGGATAGTATTCTACGTGGCACTGCATACAAACGTAGCTTCTCATCTCTTGTCTGGTGGCCTTTATACCGCTTTTTGCGTCGGCTTGGTAGCCTCTAGCGACCATTGCGTTTACGAATGCGGGTCTTGTAACTCTTAGACTCATATCATCTGGCGAGTGGCAGTCTGCACAGGTGCTACCTAAGTGCGAGCCGTGGATACTCTCGCCGTGTTTAGCCGCGATTTTTTTCATAACATCGAAGTATGGGATAGAGTTCATCTTCGTCCACGCGGCTTTTCTCTTTTCGCCTTCCTCTTTAGGCATTACGTCGAAAAACGGCATAGGCTTAGTTGCAGCAGGCGTAGGATCGGCAGTTAGGTTATAATCGCCATCAACTTGAAGTGCGGTTAAATATCCGGTGTGGCAATTGACGCAATATCCTGGCTGACCTTTAAATGCAGGAAGCCCGTGAGCGTTTAGATACTCTTTATCGTTTCTTTTGGTTTCGATCTGATCTATCTGCGAATAGTAGTGGGTTCGCGGTTTGCTGTAATCCACGCCGAACGCATAGCCGTTCCAAAACACCGTAGCCGCAGGCCAGCGAATAATCTTGCTATAAGGTAAATTGCCGCCGAAAGCCGTTTCTATAAATTCGCTTCCCTTTGGATTTGCGTCGCTTTTATGCTCCATTTTTTTGTAAGCATCGAGCTGATTTGGGAAATTTGCGCCCCATTTTTCAAAATCAGGCTCAAGTTCGCTTACTTTATTGAGCATTAGCGGATACATCTTTTCTTCGGCTTTTTTAGCGCCGATATCCGTAAAAAGCGCGAACATAGCCGCACCGAGTACGACAGCCACTAAAAAAGTAGCTACATACAACACTTTGTTTTTCATTTTATCCTCCTGTTAAATTTTAAAAGTTATGCGCATGTCCCGCTTCGCGGTGGCAAGATATACATCTTAAAGGCTCATTTGAGTTGCCTTGATGCTCTTTGAGATTTTTATCAAACGGTTTTGCGGTTCCTATGGCGCGCGGATCTATAACGTTTGAGACGTACTCTTTATGGCAGTCCATGCAGTTTTCCTGAACGACTCTTTTTGTTTTTTCGTTTGCGGTAAATGCGTAAGGATTGTCTTTAAAAGTAACGGCATACGCGTGTCCTAGGCCGCTTTGAGCCTTCATGATCCAATATCCTATAAAATCATGCGGCAAATGGCAGTCGTTACAGGTAGCGACGTTTTGGTGTCCGCCTCTTGACCAGCTTTCGTAGACTTGATTCATCACGTGACAATTTTTACAGGCTGCGGGATCCGGACTAAAGTATGAAAATCCCTTGGCATAGTAAAAAGTGTATAGTCCGTGACCGATAACCACTCCAAACGATAGCAACAAAAGAATGACCCAGATGGATGCTTTTTTCTTCGTGTTTTCCATGACGGGCTTTCTAACCTCCATTATAAATTTAAATAAAACTTAACTTTATTTATTGGACGTATTTTATAATCTTAATACTTAAAGTTTGTTTTAAAATTTAACGTAATAAAAATTAAATTTAAAGATTGGTTTTATATTACTTAAATATTATAATAAGCATTATCATTATTTGACTTATTTAACTCCGTATTTTCTTTGTTATATAATATAATATATTTAATATCTTAATTATAAATTAAATTTTAGAGTTACAATTTTAAGTAAATATTGCGGGTCTTATGAAAAATTTAATTTCAAATAAATAAAGCTATGATAAAATCCAAATCTAAATTTTACTCGGCAAAGCTCGCTAAATTTGAGTTCTTGCAACGTTTTAAGGATAAATTTGAAAGAAATTTTGATAACCAATGACGACGGGTTCGAGGCTAGCGGCTTGCACGCCTTAGCTAGCGCGCTGCGCGAACTACCGGATACGCGCGTCACGATAGTAGCCCCAAGCAGCGAAAAATCGGCTTGCGCGCACTCTCTTACGCTTACTAGGCCTCTTCGCTTCATCAAGCTTGACGACGATTTTTACAAACTTGACGACGCTACGCCCGCTGATTGCGTCTATCTCGCGCTTCACGCGCTTTATAAAAAGTCGCCCGATCTAGTCGTAAGCGGCATAAACCACGGCGCCAACGTAGGCGAGGACATCACCTACTCGGGCACGTGCGGAGCGGCTATGGAGGGCGTTTTGCAAGGGATTCCAAGCATCGCGTTTTCGCAATTTTACAAGAGCGACGGTATCGAAAAAACGGGCTTTTCACTCGCTAAAGATATCGTTAAATTTATCGTTTCTCGCGTACTAAACGGCGAGATAGCGCTGCCGCCGCGCCAGTTTTTAAACGTAAATATTCCAGCCGTCTCGCCCCGCGAATTTAGAGGCTACCGCGTTGTGCCTGCCGGCAAACGCAGCTACGCCACGCACGCGATGCTTCACCGCAACCCGCGAGGCGTCGAGTATTATTGGCTCGGACAAGCCTCGAGCCTAGACTACGAGCAAAACGGCGAGTCCGATATCAGCGCGCTTAGCGACGGTTTTGCCTCGCTTACTCCCATTATGCTAGATATGACGGCGCATGCGAGTCTATCCGCGCTAAAAACCGCCTTAAAGGATCAAATTTGAACGAAGAAATTTTAGAAAAACCGGACCGCTTTACGAGGTCTCGCTGGCTGTTAGGCGATGATTTTAAAAAGCTTCAAAAAGCAAACGTCCTAATCTGCGGCGTAGGCGGCGTAGGCGGCGTTTGCGCGGACGCGCTGGCTAGAACAGGCGTAGGCAAACTCACTCTCATAGATAAGGATGTTTTTGATATAACCAATCAAAACCGCCAAATTTACAGCGAAGCCGTCGGCGCGGTCAAAGTCGGCGAATTTGCCGCAAGATACGAGTGCGTGACGGCGCTGCAAGAGCTAATGACTCCGGAGTTTGTCGAGGATTTTGATTTTTCGCCGTTTGATCTTATTATCGACGCTATCGACGACGTACCGGCTAAAGTCGCTCTCGCGTTAAAAACGCACGAAAAGTTAATTAGCTCTATGGGCGGCGCAAAGCGCCTAGATCCGACGCAGATCAAAGTCGCATCCATCTGGCAAACTTGCAACGACCCGTTTGCCAAGAAAATACGAGCCGAGCTTAAAAAAGCGGGGTTTAAAGGCAAATTTGACGTCGTGTTTTCGACCGAGCTGCCAAAATGCGTGAAACTGGGCAGCTTTATGGGCGTGACGGCGTGCTTTGGGCTAAATTTAGCCGCTCTGGCGGTAAAAAAAATCATCGGCGGCAGATAAGATAATCTGCCGATAGCTTGCCTAGGCGAGCCGAATTTATGCTATCATAGCGCACCTAAAATCAAGGAAAAAAATGAAAACATGCGTCATCTTAGCCGGCGGCAAAAGCTCGCGAATGGGCCGCGACAAAACGCTGCTGCCTTTTGGCAGATTTGCGACGCTCACGCACTACGGAGCGCATAAATTCGGGCGGATTTTCGAGCGCGTATTCGTTAGCTCCAAATTCGACAAATTTAACCCGCCCCTACCGCTCATTAAAGATGTTAGCCCAGAGGAGTTCTCGCGGTCAAATTTAACCGAGGAAAGCGGCAAAGAGGGCGCAGAGGCAAGCTCCGCTCAAATTTGCTCACAAGATACGGTAAATTTGAACCCAAACGCCTTTTCTCCGATGCTAGCGCTTTACAGCATCCTTAAAAATTTCCCAAACGAAAGCGTATTTATCGTCCCGGCCGACATGCCATTTGTTAGCGAAAGCTGCGTGCGCGAACTATATAAATTTGCCAGCGAATACGACATGGTCATCGCTGCGGACGAGTCGCATACGCACTCGCTTTGCGGGTTTTTTAGCGGGGATTTAGCGGATGCCGCGGGCGAGCTTTTTGCCGCGGGCGAGCACAAGATCGGGCTTTTGCGTAGTCGCTGCCGCTGCAAGATCGTAAAATTCGCGCGCGAAGACGAATTTTTTAACATCAACTATCAAGCAGATTACGAACAAGCCTTAAAAGAAGGAAAAATATGAAAAAAATTATCGTTTTATCGGCGATTTTGTTAAATTTAGCCCAAGCCGCCCAGGCGGAAACGGCGAAGCAAAATTTAGCCCCGCAGCCAGAAAATCCAGCTGAAAATTTGGCCGAGCCAAGCGCCAAAGACGAAGCCAAACGCCTCTACGAAGCCGCCGCAAAGCTCGAGCATGAAGGCGACAAAACAAGAGCCCTTCAGCTTTATAAACTAGCGGCTAAAAAGGCGATATTTACGGACGAGGACGGTGAAACGGCCGCCATGGAGCGCTCCGTGATAGCGCCGTCAGATAGCGTAGCGGACGCGCCCGTAGAGGAGCAAAAGATCGCCTCCAAAGAGCGCCCGAAAGAAAAATTTGAAAGCGGTGAGGCGTACGACGTGGATGAAATTTTGGGTCTAAAAATGCACCACCTAAACTACCTCCTGCCCGCAACCTACGCGTTTAACGACGTCTATGATAGGCGCAGATTTGAGACTGCATTTCAGATCAGCTTGCAAAAGCCGCTTTTTTACGACGTGTTTGATATGAACGAAACGATCTCGGCGGGCTACTCGCAAAGCTCGTGGTGGCAGACGGCTAAATCCTCTACGCCGTTTCGCGAGACAAACTACCGCCCCGAGATTTTCGTGACCGTCCCGATGAGATTTGAGGCGCTATCTAGCCTTGACTACCTGCGCGCGGGGCTTTTACACGAGAGTAACGGCCAGGGCGGGCAGAAGTCTCGCTCGTGGAACCGCGTCTATCTCGAGGCCAAACTTTACGCCGGTAGTCTCGTCGTGATCCCGCGAGCGTGGGCGCGCATACCAGAGAGCAAAGGTAGCGACGACAATCCTGACATCGAAAAATACCTCGGCAACATGGATATAAATTTCGCCCTGCCTTACCGCGGCCACATCTTTACGGCGATGGTGCGAAACAACCTGCATTTTGATAAAACGAACCGCGGCGCAGGCGAGCTTGGATGGCTGTTTCCGTTTGGCAAGAGCGGCGTTTACGGCTACGTGAAGTACGTCACGGGATACGGCGAGAGCCTCATCGACTACAACCGCCACACCGATAAAGTCGGTATCGGCTTTGCGATTTTAAAGTAAAAGGCTAGCGCGCTCAGACGGCGCCGACAAGGTAAAAATCGCGGCAAAACGGCCAAAAGCGATAAGTCAAATTTGCCCACACAGACAAGCGCGGCAAATTTGACGAGTAGGCAATGCGCATAACAAAGCGCAAGAGTAAATTTTAAACAAACGTGGCGCGATCTTTAAATTTACGCAAGGTCGTCGCCGCAACGCAAGCGCAAAACGATAAAAACCGAAATAAAAAATCTCAGATAAACTAGATGCGGAAAAAGACGTGTTTTTAGAGCTAGACCAAATCGCTCGCGAGCTAGACGAGAACTACCTGCCTCTGGAGCAAGAGGACATAACTGGTAGAGAGTGTCGCCACAATGCGGCTCTAGCGCGACCGTGCGGGTATTAGAAAAAGCGCAAGAAACTCTCGGCGTCAAATTTTCGCCTGCATTTTCGCGGCTGGTTTGCAAATTTGACTTGAGCAAATTTGAAGTTTGCAAAGTACGCTTTGGCGCCAAAGGAGACTACGCGGGCGAACTCGTGCGACTAAACGGCACCGACGAATACGGCGGCAAATGGTGACCAGGCGAGGCACGTCCTGCAAATTTGATAGTTTTTGCCGTGGGCGATCCGTAGATTTTTGCTTGATTGCGCGAACGGTTCGATTTATGCGCGGTTGCTTGGAGACGAATAGCTTTGCGGCAGGCGCGTCGCGAGCGATTTTGAGATATTGTTTAGAGCGCTTGCCAGTATTGCGCGACTAAGCAAAAAGGCTGTGCCTTGCGCAGAAAAAATCGCTAAATTCGTCCAGGCTGACGATGATAAGGCGCTTGATTTTTGGCGAGAAACGGCGGAAATTTGATAAATTTAACGCCTAGCGCTAGGATTTTTGCGCTACAAATTTAAGCGCGGACGGCTTTGGCGGCAAATTTAACTAACTTCAAAACTCTAAATACAGCGATAACCGCTACAAATTTTAACTCCGAATTTATAAAATTTACTCGCAATCCGGGTCAAATTTATATTATTTTTTGCATTCGGGTGCTAAATTTGAGCTCAAATTTGGCGTGGATTCGGCACTCAAAAAATCAAAAAAGGCAAAAAAATGATAACCGCAAAAGTTCTTTACGCATCCGCTCGCCTTAGATCGTTACCGCTTAGCGTCTCGGGCGTGTTGTTAGGCAGCGGCGCGGCATACGGCGCAGGCGTATTTAGAGCGGATATTTTCGCGTTGGCGCTGCTTACGACGCTGCTATTTCAGGTGCTAAGCGACTACGCCAACGACTACGGCGACGCGGTAAAGGGCACCGACGACGAGGGCAGACTGGGGCCGCGGCGCGCGATCCAAACGGGACAGATGAGCACGGCCGAGATGAAGCGCGTCATCGTCGCTACGGCGCTGCTTTCTGCATTTTCTAGCCTCGCGCTAAGCGTTTTGGCATTCGGCGAGCGGTTTTATCTCGTGCTGCTGTTTTTGGCGCTGAGCGGCGCGTCGATATACGCCGCGATCCGCTATACCGTGGGCGCCGGAGCATACGGATATCAGGGGCTTGGCGATGTTTTCGTGTTTTTGTTTTTTGGCCTTTTGAGCGTGCTGGGCTCGTACTTTTTATACGCGCATTCGCTTGATGCGGCGCTGCTACTGCCTGCGTGTGCGTGCGGGCTGCTAAGCACGGCCGTGCTAAATCTAAACAACATGCGCGACATCCAAAACGACGCGCTCAAGGGCAAGCGCACGGTCCCCGTTCGTATCGGACTGAGCGCAGCCAAGCGCTACCACTATGCGCTGATCGCGGGCGGAGCGGGTCTGATGCTTTGCTACTCGTTTTTACGCGGCGAGCCGGGCGTAAAACTACTCTACGTAGTTAGCTTTGCGCCGCTTATTAGGCACCTATTTTTCGTCTCGCGAGTGCGAGAATGTCGCGACTTCGACGGACAGCTAAAGGTCGTCGCGCTCTGCACTTTTGCGATGTCGGTGCTATTTTTCATCGGGGAGATTTTGGGCTAAGATTTACATTGTCGCGCGGTTTATCAAATTTGCCGTATCGCGAGCGATTTTGCCGATTTTAAGCATTAAATTTAACCCTCAAGCGTGTTGCACCGCCCGGTTTTTATCATTTCCTAGTCGGCGGTTTTTCGGCATAGATTCGTCGCGCAAATTTAGTCCAAAACGCGGCAAAAGCTATGTATTTACCTTTTTTAAATACACTTTCAAAAATTTACAAGGAGAAAAAATGAAAAAATTAATCAAATTTTCGCTAGCAGCAGCGCTAGCGGCAAGCTGCGTAAACGCCGCAGTCTACGAGATCGACCTGGCGCACAGCAACGTAGGCTTTAAAATCAAACACCTAAGCATATCAAAAGTAAGCGGAAATTTCGGCAAATTTAACGCCGTGATCGACTACGACAAAAGCGCTAAGGAGCTAAAAGCGCTCGAGGCTACCATCGAGACCGCCTCGGTAAATACGCAAAACGACAAGCGCGACGAGCATCTGCGAAGTGCCGATTTTTTCGATGCGGCGAAATTTGACAAAATCACCTACAAAATGGTCAAATTTGAAAAAGAAAGCGATACCGAAGGCAAGGTCGTAGGCACGCTCACGATGCGCGGCATCACTAAGCCCGTGGTGCTAAAATTCGAGCTTGGCGGCTTTACCGCAGGCGATAACGGTAAGGAAAAAATCGGCTTTAGCCTCGAAGGCAACACGAAACGCAAGCTCTTTGAGATCGGGCTAGACACCCCTGAAATCACGCTATCTGACAAGGTTGAGCTAGAGATAGAAGCCGAAGCGAAAGAAAAATAATCCCCAAAAATAAGACTAAAGCCTGTTTTTGGGCTTTAGGCTTGTTAAATTTTGTGTTTTTGGCCTAGATTTTTGTAAATTTAAGTTCGCATTACGATTCGGCGCAAAATCCGCACGGCAAAAACTCAAACTAAAATTTGTTTTTACCGTCGCAAATTTTACTTATTTACTAGATCAATTTGCAAATCTAAAAATCCGCCAAACTGCAGCGCCGAAAGGCAAATTTGCGGCAAAATACAAAGCATCCGCTCAGACTCGCTAACCATACCGAGCAAACAAAGCCCAAGCTGGCAAACCTATAAATTTGCCGACACAGCCGTATCAGGGCGTAAATTTACCCCTTACGCCCTAGCAAATATAGCCTCAATGCCTGCTGGGCGGTCATTTTGAGATTGCGTATCGCGGTTTGCTTATCCATCGCCTCTTCTAGACTCACGGGCTCGTTTAATACGCTAAAAAATGCATCGATGCCGTTTTCGTTACAGCCGTCCGCGCACGGCGACACGCTGCCCGCTAGCGCGATGACTGGTTTGCCGTATTTTTTGGCGATCTTCGCCACTCCGGTCGGGGTCTTGCCCATCGAGCTTTGAAAATCCAGTCGTCCCTCGCCGGTGATAACTAGATCGGCGTTTTTCACGTCCTCTTCGAGGCGGATTTCCTCCATGATGATGTCGATGCCGGACTTTAGTTTGGCGTTTAGGTAGCTCACAAACCCATACCCTAGCCCGCCTGCCGCACCTGCGCCCTTGAAGTTCCAAAATTCGCTCGAAAAGTGCTCGCTCGTCGCGCTCGCAAAGCTTATAAGCCCAGCGTCTAGATCCTTTACCATCTGTTCGTCCGCGCCCTTTTGCGGACCGTAGACGTAGGCCGCGCCGTTTTTGCCAAAGAGCGGATTATCCACGTCGCAAGCCACGAGGAATTCGCACTCTTGCAGCTCTGGTACTACGTTCTTGTTTGAGATTTTCGTGATTTTTATGAGGTTTTCGCCTTTGCCCTCGAGCAGCTCGCCGTTTTCGTCAAAAAACTCGTATCCCAGAGCGCTTAGCATGCCCGTGCCCGCGTCGTTCGTCGCGCTGCCGCCGATACCGACGATAAATTTGCGCGCCCCCTTGCTAATAGCATGTAAAATCATCTGTCCAAAGCCGTAAGTGCTCGTTTTCATCGGGTTTCGGCGCTCTTTTTCCACCAACATGAGCCCGCTAGAAGACGCCATCTCAAGGATGCCCAGCTCGCCCGCTAGCGCGTATCTAGCAGGGATCTTTTCGCCGAGAGGATTTTGTACGATGACGTCGATAAACTCACCATCTAGCGCGTCTGCTAGCGCCACCACGCTACCCTCGCCGCCGTCCGCGATGGGTTTAACCGTCACCTCATCTATCTCGTCGGCTAAAGCTTCGATACCCTCTTTTACGGCGTTGCCGGCCTCGAGAGAGCTGAGGGAGCCTTTGAAAGAGTCGATTGCTATTAAAATTTTCATCTGTTTTTCCTTTTTTTAACAAGGCTTGTCTTTTGAGCGCTTTTCGCGGAGCTGGCTAAAATTTAGCTCGGTGGACCATCCGTCCAGCCTACGCTAAATTTTATCTGCGCAACCCCAAAAATCATCTCAAAATACTTCGCCTTAAATTTTACGGTCTGATTTTATCAAATTTAGTTTTAAATCGCGAGCCGAATTTGGCTTCATTGCAAATTTAAAAACGTGCGGCGCGATAGCGCCACATAAACCTGCACGCGGTGCGGCAACCTCTCACGTTGTAGGGGGAGGGAATTAAATGGAGCGGGGGAGCTCTTTTGCTTCGGCTTTGCCTCGCCTTGTGCTTAGCCGCACCTCGTTTGCTACTGTTAGGACGCGCTCTCTTTGAGAGCTGCAAGCAGAGCGTAATTCAAGCCCCTTCCCCCTTAACAAGAAAGGTTAAATTTAGTGCACAACGCTAAATTTAACCAAACCAAATTTAGC
>CAURKB010000080.1:0-9887 GCA_963525315.1 uncultured Campylobacter sp.
CGCTAGTAGCTAGTCAATTTACAATTAAATTTTTCTTTTTTAGAAATTTGCGTAATTTTTAAAATTTTGCTTACAAATGGCGATGAACTCGCCATTTCACCCCAAAACACAGCCATAAAAAGGGTTATCCTGCCCTGCTACTTTCATCTTTATTTTTCTTTGGTAGTTTTAAAAATTTATAGATTTTTGTGTGAGAAAGATTTAAGAAAATTTTTTGAAATTTTTAAAGCTTTGCTTGGCTTGCAATGAAATAGGGGAGAGAAATATTTTAGCGATAGTAGATAATTTTTCGTGTGCTTCTAATCTCCTTTTTTGTTTCATCGCAGATTTTTCTGATCTCTTTTAGATATTGTGCTATTTTATTTTCTGGGTCATTTTCAAAAATGTCAATGTTTAGATGATATGCGATTTGATTTATGTTATTTGCGATATACATAAATTCCAGTAAAAACTCGGCTAAAATTTCATTTCGTATCCCCATTCGCTCCACTGTGTTTGCATATTTTTCATAACGCAAAAGTTTTCTAATGATGTTTGACTTGCTTACTTCAAATTTTTTAGAGAGTTTTTCAAGTGTTTTGTAGTCTTGCTCGGTTAAGTTTATGTGCAGGTCTTGCATTTTCTCCCCTTTTTATTTTCATCATACAATCAAATAAAAAATAAGTAAAGCAAAAAGAGTAAAAAATTTAGTTTGGCAGAGTTTGGCAAGAGCCTTGCCGAACTAAAAAAGTTTTTTATACCGATAAAATGGCACTTTGCAAGTTGCTTTTAGTTTAGTTCGGCAGTTCGGCAGGATTTGCACTAAAATTTGAGATCTTGCGTATAAAATTTGCCAAACTGCCAAACTAAAAATTTTTTACTATTTTTATCCCTTATTTTGGGACTTTGAGAGCAAAGTCAGTTCGGCAAGGCTCTTGCCAAACTCTGCCGAACTGAAAAAGTAAAGAAAAAAAAGGGGGAGAAAATCAAAGCATTTTGAAAATAGTTTGATTGTGCTGATTGCTCGTTTCTATGGTGTAAAATCTACCATCAAATCTTTTTAAAAGAAATTTTATAGCCTTAGCTCCGCACACTTGCGTTTCATCTATCTTTGCTAGTCGTTTTATCTCGTTGGTTAAATTTTGTAAATTTATACCACTTGGATTTTTGGCGATGATCTCTTTTGCGTATTCTAGGGCTTGTTTTTGCTCGTCATTTAAATCATAAAGATAAAAGTCGCCAAGACTTACGCTAAGCTCTGCAGTGTCTAATATCACGGCTTGTGGGGCGGTGTCATCTCTGCCTTTTTGTGGCTCAAGTGTTACGATAAGCTGACTGCCATTTCGCTCCCTTTTTTTGACATAGTAGGCTTCGTCTGAGCTATCTATAAAGGCGGTTGAGCCTTTATGCTCTTTGTTATCCTTATCGCTAAAACTTTGCTTATTTTGGTGATGTAAAAACCACACGCCAGCGTAATAATTACGCATCTCTTGCATGGCTGTAAGATAGGGCATGACCACTTCATCAAGGCTCATAGAACCTTTTATGAAATTTCGCATACTATCAAAGACGATGAGTGCGTCCTTATGCTCGTCGTTTGCAAATTTTGAGAGCGTGAAGATAATTGACCTTGTATCAAGGTCTTTTTCCTTTACCTTTTTAGAAAAGCTAATATAAGTTAGGTTGGGATATTCAGCTAAAATCCTATCTAAGCCACGATTTTTAAGAGTGCCGATGCCATTATCTGCGTCTATGTAATACACCTTTTTAACAGCTCCTATTTTTAGTAGATATACCGCCAAAAAAAGCGTGGTTATGCTCTTGCCGTTGCCAGCTTTGGCATAAAAGCAAATGAGCTTATTTGTCTCTATGAAGTTTGATATAAGCCATTTTTGCATATAATCTGAAATGTATTTTGTGCTAAGCGATAGGTTTGAATGGTCTAGATCTATCGCTTGGATTTTCTTACTCATCTTTTATCCTTAATATATTTATTTTTGCTTGCAAATTTTAAAAATTTCGTGTTTTATCTCATTTTTTTTTCCTTTTTAAAATAGTGTCTCTAGGTTATTTAAATAGTCGCCATACCACTGCATGAGCCTTGCGAGTTGCTCTTTGGTGCTACGGCTTCGCTCGTATGCGAATTTGACCGCATCGCTCTCTTTGTGGGCTAGGGCGGTCTCTATGACTTCATCGCTTATGCCCATTTGTAAAAGCTGAGCTTTGTTTTGCGTGCAAATGGTGCGAAAAGTCGCACGAAAGCCGTGAGCGGTAGCTATACCTTTGTATAATCCACCGTTTAAATTTATGATAGCTTTGTTAAGACTATCTTTGTGGATATGCTCTTGTTTGTTAAGGGCTGGGAAGACAAAGCCGTTTTCTATAATGCAGAAATTTCTTTGCTCTTTTAGGATTTTTAAAGCGTAGGAGTTCAGGGCGACCTGATGAGCGTAGCTCATTTTCATCTCATCTGCTGGGATAGTCCAAGTCTGCTCATCAAAGTTTATGTACTCCCATTTTACGCTTGCGGTGTTGATAGGGCGATTTACGCATAAAATTTGCAAATAAATCGCTCTTTTGGTTTGCAAGTCCATCTTGCCATCACTCTTTAAGTCGTGCAGGAACTGGGCTAGGGCTTTCTCGTCGGTTATCGCACTTAGTCTGCTGTCTATGTTGTGGCGTTGTTTGTAACTACGTGAAGTGGGGAACTCTTTGTGAAGTGCTGGGATGAAGTTTTTAGCGATATAATCGTCTCGCTCAGCTATCATAAAGACTTCGTTTATATTGTCTATCAGGCGATGTATCGTCTCAAGCCTGCTTTTGTTTGGGTCATGTGGGTTAAAAATGGCACTTAGGACTTCTTTTATCTCGCTGTATCTTATATCTTTTATATCCCTTTTACCAAAGGCTGGCAAGAAGTATTTTTGGTGTCTTAGCACGACTTTTTCAAGATAGCTTTGCTTTTTACCGCTTTTTCGCTTGTGTTCTACTATCCTATTAAATAGGTTTTCATAGATGTATTTGCCTATTTGCCTGCCCCTTAGTTCATCAATGCTCAGCTTTCCGCCATTTAGCTCTCTTAGCATTTTCGTGGCTTTGGTGCGTGCCATTTGAGCTGTAAAGACGCCCTCGCGCCACTCGCCGATTTTTATAAACTGCTCTTTGTCGTATTTGCTCTCTTTGTATTTGAGTGAGAAGGTTTTTGTGCCTTTTGGATTAACAAATATGTATAGTTCTTTTGGGTTGCCGACAACTTTTTTGTATTGTGTGGATCGTGGTGCAAGATTTTTGATCTCTCTATCTTGCAGAGTGGTAGAAGCGACATTGCTCATTTTTATCCCTTTTTTGGATGATTTTTTGAGCAATACTTCCTTAATAAAATTTACTGCTTTAATTACTGCCCTAAATCCACTGAAATTAAAGCGAATTAAAAACTTGGTTAAAGTAACTTTTTGCAATTAAGTATCGCTCCCCGCTTCGCAAACAAGGGAATTAACAGCAATTTAAAGGGATTGATTTGTAGCTGAAAGGAACTTAAAATAAACTTAAATGGTGGTTAGAGGCAGAATCGAACTGCCGACACGCAGATTTTCAGTCTGCTGCTCTACCGACTGAGCTATCCAACCACGCCGTAAATAAAGAAATGTGATTTTAGCTATTTGATACTTAAATTTCGGTTAAAGACGCAAAATTCGGCGCATTTTTAAAATACAAAATTTATTTTTAAAGGCAGTCATTTAAATTTGGCGGCTTTACGGCGCAAATATCGCGTCAAATTTGCAAATTTAAGATCGCTTTTTTAAATTCATTCCCGCGCTCCGCGTAGCTGCTAAACTGATCGAGGCTCGCCGCGGCAGGGCTTAAGAGCGCTATCTCGTCCAAATTTTCATCATTTGTGCTAGTTTTAGCAACTCCGTCAAATTTGAAATTTTTATTTATCTTGCCGACTGCGACATTTAAAAATTCGCATTTCACGGCCGGGATTTTAAACTCAGCCGCAAGATTCATCAGCTTGTCCGTATTTGAGCCGATAGCGTAAATTTGCGCCTTGGCGCCGCGCAAGGCTTCAAAAAGCGGCCGCATATCCACGCCCTTGTCGTCGCCGCCTAAAATCAAATGCAAAAATTTGCCCTCATATCGCTTTACGGCTTGGATGCTCGCGTCGATGTTGGTCGCCTTCGTGTCGTTGACCCACGTCCTGCCGCGCGCATCGCGAAACTCCTCTAGCTTGTTGCCCTCTATGACAAAGCCGTTTAAAAGCTCTACGTCGCACCTGTCAAGCAAAATTTTCTGGATAGCAAGCGCTAAAAGAGCGTCCGTTAAAAACGGCGTTTTAAAGGCGATATCGCTTAAATTTACCCCGCAAAACCGGGCCAAATCCGCCTCGTTTTCGTAGCTTATCACCTTTGCTTTAGTCGGCGTCTGGGCGTAAATTTTAGGCAGGATCGCGACCGTGTTTTCGCCCATCATCGCTAGCGGTTTTAGCTTGGCACGCTCATACTGCGCAAAGTCGCCGTGCCAACTGAGGTGATCTGGCGTGATAGGCAAAAGCGCGTATATGCCGGGTGCCGCGGCGTTTGTGTAGTGCATCGTAAAGGAGCTGGTCTCTAGCACCCAAATTTTGGCGTTTACGTCAAGGTCTGCGAGCGGAACTCCGACGTTGCCGCCCATTGCCGAGCCGTAGCGCGCCAGCAGGTGCTGCGTCATCTTCGTCGTCGTGGTTTTGCCGTTCGTGCCGCTGATCCAGACGGTAAAGGGCATTTTGCCGCCGTAAATTTTATAAAAATAGTCGTATTCGCTAATGAGATTTTGCGCTTTTTTAACCAGTTCGTGACCGGGCGGAAAGCCCGGGCTCGGGATCTCTAGGTTGCTTTTTTCTGGCACGAAAAGGCTTGGCGGCAGTAGAGTGTTGCCCCATTCGTCGTTTGAGATCTCGCTAAATTTATCGTCGTAGACGTCCCAGCCGCCCTTTTTTGCAAAGTTTTTCGCGATCGCGCGCGTAGTGCCGCCGTAGCCAAATAGCGATTTTCTCATTTTTGCTCCTTTTTACGCCCTTTTTCCCCATAAAATTTGCGTTATTTCCTCCGCGTCCAGCTCGGTCATTACGCCGTTTCGTTTATGTCTGGTAAAAAGTTTAAAATCATAAGTATCTTTAAAATTTAACTTTAAAAACTCGGTAAAATATCCGCCCTCGCAAGCGAAATTCGGACGATCGTAAAACTCGTCCAAAAACTCGTCTTCGCTCTCTTGCGGCTCGAAACTCGTCATTCGCTCTATGATCTCGCGCAGTTCGTCCTTTGTGATGTCAGGCACGAGGCGAGGCTCCGGAAGCGCGATATCAAAGGCTAAATTTTCAGCCCCGTCGGCCTCCCACCACTCCCACAGGTCAAATTTACTCATATCTTTGCCCGTGATTGCGCGTAGCTCGTTTTCCAGCTCGCGGTATTTCTCGCCGCTCTCATCGCCGTGTTCGTCGCAGTAGTCCGTATAGGCTAAAATTTTCTCCAAAATCCCGTCGTATCTTTTTCTAGCCGTCTCGTAATCCGGCTCTATCTGCGCTCTCATTAAGTTCTCCTTATTAAATTTACCTGATTTTTAGCGCGGTCAGTGCGATTAAATTCGCCAAGACGGCGATGAGCCAAAATCTCACGATGATTTTATTTTCCACCCAGCCTTTTATCTCGAAATGATGGTGTATCGGCGCCATGAGAAAAATTCTCTTTTTAAAAATTTTAAAGCTTCCCACCTGCAAAATCACGCTCAAAGTCTCCATGACAAAGACGAAGCCGATGATGATGAGCAAGATCTCGTTTTTCGTCATCACGCCCATGAGGCCGATATATGCGCCTACGCTGAGGCTCCCGCTATCGCCCATGAAAACCTCGGCCGGATGGCAGTTAAACCATAAAAATCCCATCAATGAGCCGATCAGAGCGGCGGCCACTACGACCGTCTCGCCCACGCCCGCGATCTTAGGCAAAAGTAAATACGAGCTAAACACCGCGTGTCCGCAGATGTAGGCGAATACGCCCAAAGTCAGCAGCGAAAACACCGCAGGCACCGTAGCTAGTCCGTCTAGGCCGTCGGTTAAATTTACCGCATTTGATGCTGCGACGATGACGAGAGTCCAAAACGCGACCGCAAAAACGCCTAGATCAAGCACCGCAAATTTGTAAAACGGTAGATAAAATTTGCTTCCCAACTCGCCGTTAAAATATAGCATCGTCGAGACAGCCAGAGCGATTAAAATTTGCGCGGCAAGCTTGGCTCTGGGGCTTAGTCCGTCGTGGTTTTTGCCGCCTGAAATTTTGCGATAGTCGTCTTTAAACCCAAGCGCCGTAAAGCCCGCAAGACAGATAAGCGAAGCAAGGACGAAGACGTTATCAAGGCGCGCGCAGATCACGCTCGCCGCAAGCGCCGCTCCGATAAAAACCAGCCCGCCCATCGTCGGCGTTTTGGCCTTTTTTTGGTGCGTTTGCGGAGCTAGCTCGTAGATGGGCTGGGCGGCGTTTTTGGCCTTCGCCCACGCGATAAATTTAGGTAGCGCCCAAACGGTCAAGCAAAATGCGATGAAAAACGAAAAGCCCGCGCGAACGGTGATGTATTGAAAGATATTAAAATTTAACAATTCATAAATATAGTAAAACATAAAAGCCTTTATTTTAAAAAAGGCTAATTTTAGTATAATGCCGTTAAAAAATATCTAAATTTAAGGCAAAAATTTAAAAATGGCGCAAAAAACGATTTTGGTGATAACCGACGGCATCGGATACAATGAAAGTAGCGAATTTAACGCATTTGCAGCGGCAAAAAAGCCAACATACGACTGGCTATTTAAAAACGTCCCAAACGCGCTCATAAAAACCTCGGGCCTAGCAGTGGGCCTACCCGACGGACAGATGGGAAACAGCGAGGTCGGGCACATGTGCATCGGCAGCGGGCGGGTTTTGTATCAAAATTTGGTAAAAATTTCGCTCGGTTTTGAAAACGGCGAACTGGCTAAAAGCGAAAAGCTTTTAAATTTGTTTAAAACCTGCAAGCGCGTCCACGTAGTCGGGCTTTACAGCGACGGCGGCGTGCACTCGCACATAAGCCACTTTGACGCGATGTGCTCTCTTGCGGTCGCAAACGGCTGCGAGGTATGCGCTCACGCGATAACCGACGGCCGCGACGTAGGACCCAAAAGCGGGCTGGCGTTCATAAAATCTCTGCAAGAAAAGGCGCAAAGCGGAGGCTTTAAGCTAGCTAGCGTTAGCGGTAGATTTTACGCGATGGACCGCGACAAGCGCTGGGAGCGCGTAAAAACGGCCTACGATGCGATGACGCGCGGGGAAAACGGGCAAACCGTGTCGCCGCTAGAATACATCATGCAAAGCTACGAAGCGGGCGTGACGGACGAGTTTATCGTGCCGGCTAGTTTTGGGGATTTTGGCGGCATCGGCGAGGATGACGGCGTGATATTTATAAACTTTAGAAACGACCGCGTACGCGAGATCGCGGCGGCTTTGGGCGATGAAAATTTTAGCGAATTCGCGCGTCCGTTCGTCGTCAAAAATCTACTCACGATGACCGAATACGACGCAAATTTCGCCTTTCCCGTGCTATTTGAAAACGAAAAGCTAAAAAATACCCTTGCCGAGGTCGTCGCAAACGCGGGCCTAACGCAGCTGCATACCGCCGAGACTGAGAAATACGCGCATGTGACGTTTTTCTTTAACGGCGGTGTCGAGGAGCTCGCCCAAAACGAGACGCGCGTGCTGGTGCCAAGCCCTAAGGTCAAAACCTACGACGAAAAGCCCGAAATGAGCGCGCAGGCGGTGTGCGAAGCGGTGCTAAAAGGCATGGATGACGGACAAGACTTTATCGTGGTAAATTTTGCAAACGGCGATATGGTCGGGCACACGGGCGAATTTGACGCGGCGGTGAAGGCGGTCGAGGCCGTGGATGCGGCGCTAGGGCGCATCGTGGCAAAAGCAAAAGAGAAAAACTACGCACTAATCATCACGAGCGACCACGGCAACTGCGAGCAGATGAAGGACGCGCAGGGTAATTTGCTAACCAACCACACGACTTTTGACGTATTTTGCTTCGTGATGGGCGAGGGCGTAAAGGCGGTAAAATCCGGCGGCCTAAACAATATCGCCGCGAGCGTTTTGGCACTGATGGGCATCGAAAAACCCGCCGAGATGGACGAGGCACTGTTTTATAAAACCTGATTTATTTTTGTTATTCTAAAATAAGTCCGTTTTTAAGCTTCTTTAAGTTATAGGCCAAGTTTTTAGGACTATATTCTAAAAACTTGCCTAGCCTTTTAAAATGCCTTTATGTTTTTAATTTTTCTTAAATCTCGTACTAAACAAAGATAAATTTGAGTTAAATTCTAGTAAAATACATAGCTAAATTTTATTATAAAATTTGGACGTTTTTTAGTCCTATTTTTTGTGCTAAAATAACACGAAATTAATCAAAGGAGTTAAGTATGCAAATCAAAGAAATTTGCGACAAATACGGCATAGACGGCGTATATGAGCGTTTTGCTTCATCTTGCGAGGATAAGATTGAAGTCGGATTTTTAGGCGAGTTTTCAAGCGGTAAGTCAAGCTTGCTAAATTCCCTTTTAGGGCAGGATCTGCTAGTGACCGCTAGCAAGCCGACGACTAAAACCGTTGTTAGCGTAGGTTTTGGCGAGGAGGAGAAGTTTTTTAAGATCGAAGGCGGCTGCGACGAGCAGATTAGCAAGGATGAATTTATCGCGCTTCAAACCGAAAGCGCAGAGTCTCGTCTAAAAGCTCAAATTCCCGTGGGGGGGGGACGCTAATAGCCTAAATTTCACCTACATAGATACTCCCGGCGTTTCAAGTCTTGATAAACTTGATTTTGACATTACGTTTGGTTATTTACCTCGCCTTGAGTGCGCTATCGTTTGCCAAGATATCAACCAAGGTTCGTTAACGCAGTCTATCTTAAATTTCATCTCGCAAAATCCAGAAATCCTACCTCACGTCATCTTTGCTATTACCAAAAGCGACTCTAAGTCCGCATACGCAGCACAAAGGATAAAAGAAGCCGTTTTAAATCAGCTTAGCGAGCTTTTGGGCGATGCAGATATGCAAGATATCGGGAAGAGGATAGTTTTCACTGACGCTAAAAGCCAAAATTTGGAGTTAAAAGAGCTGATAGGCGAGAGATTTTATAAAAATTTTGAGACGCTAAAAGCAGTAAAAGTAGCCAAGTATGAGCTAAAGACTAAAAAAGAGCTCCTAAAGATACTAAAAGACAGACTTGAAAATACGAGCTTTAGTATCGCCGAGCTAGATGCTAAAGCCTCTGATATAAACGCCAAAATCGCAAAACTGAAAGAAGATATAAACAAACAAAAGTTAAATTTAAACGATTATGTAAAAAACCTCGAGATAAAGATAAAAAACGCTGCCGTAAGAAGCGCTGATATGCTAAAGTCAGGCGATGCGAGCGGGTTTAGCGAGGAGATAATAAGCATAGTAGAAAGCAACGTTAGCGAGTACTTTAGCGGTCGGCTTCACGTCGATGACGGGCTTATCGATATATCGCATATATCAGAGTTAATAGAAAAGATAAATTTTAGAAAGCAGATTTTGGATATATTGCCGAGTATATCGGGCGGTATCAGCTCCATGCTGGATAAAGTCGATAACTACCTGATTGCAGTGCCAAAGCTAATGATAATTACTAAAACAGTTAAATGGGGACTAGGAGGCATTACGATGTTTGGCGATACGGTGTCTGATTTTTTCACCGGCAGGAGCTATAAAAATGCCGTAGACGATATCGCAAATCTCATCGCCGCCGCTACGAAAAAATACATAGAGGACTTTGCTAACGAGCAGATATTTGCTCCGCTTGAGATAAGCCTAAACGACGAGCTAGAT
>CAURKB010000081.1:0-9685 GCA_963525315.1 uncultured Campylobacter sp.
TTACTAGCCTTGCCATCGCGGTAGCTACGACGCTGCCGCGCACGCCGATGCACGGATCGTGCCGTCCGCGTAGCTCGCAGATGACGTCCTCTGCGAGCACATTTTGCGTCGGCTGAGGTAAAAATATCGACGGAGTCGGCTTAAAATGCGTCTTTATCGCTACCTCTTGTCCGCTCGTCATGCCGCCTAGCGTTCCGCCCGCGTGATTTGAGGCAAAGCCGAATTTCTCGTCCGAATTTGAGCCGCGACAAGCCCCGCTTTTATACTCGTCAAATTTGACGCCGTTTAAATTTGTCGGCTCGTCCGTACCGTCAAGAGTAGAGTTATCCGCGCCCAAATTTACGCCTATATGCGCCGCGCTCATAGAGTCGTTATTTTGGCTGCCGCGCATCTTGCTTGCATTCACGCCCTCGCCGATTTCTACGGCTTTGACGCCGTTTATGCCCATCATCGCAGCCGCGATTGCCGCGTCAAATTTATAGTATAGCCCCTCGCCAAGCCCGGCCGACGCGCCGCGGATAACCGTTACGATGCTAGCTCCGACGCTGTCGTGCTCCTGCTTGGCTTTTAGGATTTCCTCTTTCATCGCCTCTTCATTACCCAGAGAAAATATCTCCGATCGCGCCGCGAGATCAAAGTCTAACAGCTCGCCGCACGAAATTTCGCCCACGCTCGCCACGCCGCTTTGCACGCTGATGCCAAACTCGCCCAGCAAAATTTGAGCTATCGCGCCGCCCGCCACGCGCACGGCCGTCTCTCTAGCCGAGCTGCGTCCGCCGCCTCTGTGGTCGCGGATGCCGTATTTACGGTAGTAGGCGTAGTCGGCGTGCCCGGGACGAAAGAGCTCGCGTAAATTTTCGTAATCGCCCGATTTTTGATTTTCGTTTCGGATGATAAAGCCGATCGGAGTGCCCGTGCTGACACCTTCAAACACGCCGCTTAAAAACTCCGCGCGGTCGCCTTCGCTCCTTGCCGTCGCAAATTTCGAGCCGCCTGGTTTTCGTTTGTCAAGCTCGCTTTGGATAAAATTTAAATCGATACGCACGCCTGCGGGAAACCCGTCTAGCACACCGCCGATCGCCGCTGCGTGGCTCTCGCCGAACGTCGTTAGCGTTAGTTTGCGTCCGAAGGTATTCACTTGCCATCCCCTAAAATCTCAAGCGCGGTTTTGGCGGCTTTTTGCTCGGCTTCTTTTTTGCTCTTGCCTGCGGCTCGCGAGATCTCGCGCTCGTTTAGCATCAGCGCGATCTCAAACTCCTTCTTGTGATCGGGGCCTTTTGAGCCCACCAGCACGTATTTTGGTATCTGCGCAAAGCGCGCCTGAGTGAGCTCTTGCAGCGCGGTTTTGTAGTCCTTGACCATGCGGTCGAAATTTATATCCGGGTAGCATCTCTCAAAGGCTTTTAAGCTAGCTGCGCGCACGGCGTCAAAGCCGCTTTCTAGGTAGATCGCGCCCATCAGCGCCTCAAAGGCGTCCGAGAGTATCGAGGCTTTTAGCCGTCCGCCATTGTGCTCCTCGGCCGGCGAGATGTTGATGAGTTGGCCTAAATTTAGATATTTAGCGAGCTCGGCGAAGCTTTTTTCATTTACGAGCGCGGCTCTTAGTTTGCTCAGATCTCCCTCGCTTAGGCGCGAAAATTTGTGAAAAAGATAATCCCCGATCACCAGATCCATTACCGCATCGCCCAGAAATTCGAGCCTCTCGTTGTTTGCGCCGCCTTTTACGCTTTTGTGCGTGAGCGCGGTTTTTAGCAGCTTTTCGTCTTTAAATTTATAACCTAATTTCTCTTCCAAATTTCGCATTATTCGCCTTTTAAGCTATTTTTTATCTTTACGGCTTGTTCGCGCGCCATCTCGTCGCAAAGCTCGTTTTGCGGGTGTCCGGCGTGGCCTTTGACCCAGATCGCTTCGACATCGTGCGGCTCGCTAGCAGCCAGATACTCCTGCCACAGCGGGACGTTTTTTACGTTTTTAAAGCTTTTTTTGACCCAGCCCTCTAGCCACGCATTTACGGCGTTTGCGACGTATGAGCTATCGGTGTAGAGCTTTACGCGGCACGGCTGCTTTAGTGCTTTTAGCCCCTCGATCGCAGCGCGCAGTTCCATTTGATTATTCGTCGTATGCGCCTGCCCGCCGCTTGCCGTTTTTTTATGCTCGCCGTACTCTAGGATGTACGCCCAGCCGCCCGGTCCCGGGTTATCCAGGCACGATCCGTCGCTAAAAAGGCATACTGTTTTCATCGGATTTTTCCGTGACGTGAGGCAAAATTTGCACGCTGCCTAGCTCGCTACACATCGGACAGCGGTAAAAATGCATCGGAAAGGCGTTTTTGCAGCTCTTGCAGACGTAGTTAAAGCTAAGCGTGGCTTTGTCGTAGTTTGCTGTTTTTAGTTTCTTTAAAACCTCTAGCTCAAAGCCCAGCGGCGCGCCGTCCTCGTCGCTCATACCTTTGATGAAAAACAAGCTCTTATACTCGGGGTCGGCTAAATTTACGGGCGTGTTTTGATAATAAACCAAATCCAAAACGTCCCCTAGCGGCGGGAAATCGCTAAAATCCTTAAACCCCGAACCATTTAAATTTAACCTCTCCAACGCCATACGCCGCACGAGCGCAAATTCGTCCTTTAGCGCTAAAATTTCGCTGATTTTGGCCGCTTCGTCCCTGCTTTTATCCGCTAAAATTTGCAGCGCCTTTATATACGCCGTCTGCGCTCTCACGTCGCTGCCAAGCTCCTGTAAGGCATCCAAAGCCTGCAGCGCCCCCTCGTAGTCTTTTAGTTTTTCGAAAATTATCGTTAGAGATTTTAGCGCGATTTGATTTCGCGGAGAGATTTTTAATGCCTCTAAAAACACGCTCTTTGCGCGCTCAAGAAAGCCCGCTTTAAAATAAGTCTGACCAAGATCGGTAAAAATTTGCTCCTTTGCCGCGCGGTTTTTAGCCCGCTCTAAAGCCACGGCATAGACGTTGATAGCCTTTTCAAAATACCCGCTTTTTGAAAACGTCCCCGCCAAAAAGCACATCGTAGCCGTATCCGCGCCCGAGTTTATCAAAAGCTGCTTGTTTTGCTCGCTCAGGCCTTGAGATTTGCCGAATTTTTTCAAAAATCCCGTGATCTCCGCCTTTTCGTCCTTGCTCTTAAAAACGCCCCACGCGTAGCTAAAAACGGCGATAATTAGCACCGCGGCGACTAGTACCACGAGGCCGAAAATCGGGTCTCTAAATTCGATAAAAAATATATCCAAAATGCCGCTTTCTAAAGTCAAATTTAACGCCGATTATAGCAAAACGATTGTATAATCTCGCTTATGATCGATCCAAAATCAATAGAAAGACTAAAAGCGCAAACCGATATCGCAGATATAGTCGGGCACTATCTGCCGCTAAAAAAAAGCGGAGCGAACTTCGTGTGCGTATGCCCGTTTCACGACGATAAAAACCCGAGCATGAGCGTGAGCCCGTCGCGCGGGATATTTCACTGCTTTTCGTGCAAAGCCGGCGGCGACGCGATCAAATTCGTGATGGACTACGAAAAGCTAAGCTACCCAGAAGCCGTCGAAAAGATCGCGGGACTGCAAAATTTCACGCTAAACTACGTGCGCGGCGGCGAACCAGCGAAAGAAAACAAGCACATCCTAGAAAACGCAAACGCCTTTTACCGCTCGCTGCTTTATAAAACGCCAGCAGCCGTGGAGTATCTCTACTCGCGCGGTATAACCGACGAGCTAATAGATAAATTTGAACTAGGTTTCTCGCCTGAGAGCGCGCAGACGATAAGGCTACTGCAAAACGAACAAATCGAGCCCAAAGAAGCCCTAGAAGTCGGCATCGTAAAGCAAAACGAAAACGGCATCTACGCTAGCTTCATAAACCGCATCACCTTTCCTATCTACACGCACGCGGGACGGCTCGTGGGTTTTGGCGGACGTACGATCAGCGGCAACCCGGCTAAATACGTAAATTCGCCCCAGTCTGCGGTTTTTGACAAGTCCACGCTTTTTTACGGCTACCACCTGGCAAAGCGCGAAATTTTCGCCAAAAATCAGATCATAATCACCGAAGGCTACATGGACGTCATCATGCTGCACAAGGCGGGCTTTAACAACGTCGTAGCCGTGCTCGGAACCGCGCTCACGACCAAGCACCTGCCGCTTTTAAAACGCGGCGAGATTAGCGTTATCTTGTGCTTTGACGGCGACGATGCGGGCATAAACGCCGCGACGAAGTCCGCCCTGCTGCTGGCGCAAAACGAAATCGACGGCAGCGTAGTAATCATAGAGGGCGGCGCCGATCCCGCCGATATGGTCGTCGCGGGTAAGATAGAGTATCTGCGGCAAATTTTTGAAAGCGGCACGGAGATCGGAGAATTTTACATCAGGCATCTAGCTAGCGGCTTTGACCTCTCGCGCCCCGTGCAAAAGCAAAAGGCGCTAGAAGCGATCCAGGCCTTTACCGCGAGTCTAAAACCCGTCGTCGCAAACTCCTACGTCCCGCTCGTGGCTAAAATTTTAAAGATAGCCGAGGGGTCGTTTCGCCTCTCACTCGGATCAAATTCGACGGCGAGGCAAAGCTACGGCGGGACGGAGCAAAACGCGCAAGGCTACGAAACGCAAAATTTACGAGCAAACTCGGGACGCAAAGACCCGCTAGAAATCCAAATTTTAAAAACGATGATAGAAAACCAGAGTCTAAAAAAATTTATTTTAGAAAATTTAAAGCCCGATTATTTCGCGCGCCACAGGGCGGTCTACGAAGCGATCGCGGCGGGAGCGGACGGGAGCGATCCGTCCGTGCGCGAGATAATATTTGAAAAATACGAGGCGTTTAAAAACGAGGAGGAAATTTTACAAAACCTAAAATTTTTTAAAACAAGATTTTACAAAAATTTATACAAAAAGTATTCGGCGTCGCAAATCTCGCTAGAAGAAAAGCAACCGATACTAAAAAAAATCAACGAAATTTTAAAGGAACTTAAAAAATGAAAGCGTTAGTTTTATTTAGCGGCGGGCTTGATAGTATGATTTCTATCAAGCTTCTAACCAGCCAAGGCATCGAAGTTACGGCGATCCATATCGACATCGGCTTTAGCGGCGACGAGAAAAAGGCGGAAATTTTACGCCGCCGCGCGAACGAAGCCGGAGCCGAGTTTAAGATCGTAGATATCAGAAACGAATACCTGCGCGAGGTGCTTTTTACGCCTAAACACGGCTACGGCAAGCACTTTAACCCTTGCATCGACTGCCACGGATATATGTTTAAAACGGCGCTTGCGATGATGCGCTCGGAGGGCGCTAGCTTTATCGCGACGGGCGAGGTGATCGGCCAGCGTCCGATGAGCCAGAGGCGCGACGCGATGGCGCAGGTCAAAAACGCCGCGGGCGACGAGGACGACCTTATCTTGCGCCCGATGTCCGCGCAGCTGATGAAACCCACAAAGCCCGAGCGCGAAGGCTGGGTCGATCGCAGTAAGCTGCTAGGCATCAGCGGGCGCGACCGCAAAAGGCAGCTCGCGCTTGCTAAGGAATTCGGCTTTAGCGAATTTGAGACGCCCGGCGGCGGGTGCTTGCTCACGATCGAGAGCTTTTCAAATAAAATCAAAGATTTCATCAAATTTGACCCGGATATGACTAGCGCGGATATGCAGCTGCTGCGTATCGGGCGGCATCTGCGCCTGGCAAACGGCACCAAAATGGTCATCGGCCGCGACGAAAACGATAACGCCAAACTTCTAGCTCTAAATAATCCTAAATTTACGCAGATCAAATTTGACGAGGGCGTCGTGGGCGCGACTAGTCTCGTGGATGCTAAATTTAACGAGTCTGATCTCGAGTTTGCAGTACGGCTGGCGCTTGCTTATACCAAGACGGATAAAGACGCGGCGGTTCGAGCTAGGATCGGCGAGCGCGAAATTTGCGTGAAGCCTTTTGAGAGTAAAGAGCCTGCGCAGGAGTTTTTCGTAAATTAAATTTAAGCGTTTAGATTAAGGCTGCGCGCCCGCGTTAAATTTTGCGGATTAAATTTAAAAATGCGCGAGATAGTTTAAAATCGTAAGCTAAATTTAAGGGCTTTGGGTTTTAAAATCATCCGCAAAAAGCAATCTACCGACTAAATTGGGCGGCTAAATTTAACGGCTTACCGCAAGCAGCATTTAGCGTTTTGCCTTAGCTTGCGGCCGTTTAGCCTAAAGCCGACATTAGAACCTTGCTTTGGGCTTTAATCTACTAAAGCAAAAAGAGGCTAGACGCAAATTTAAACGCATTGATAAAGATGTCTTCTTGGCTCAAATGTGCCCTCGTAGCGCGCCTAAAGCAAGCAGAGCCGAAAAACTCGCTCTTGCGATAAAAGCTAAATTTCGCTTGCAAAATGCCTTTGGTGGCGATTTAAAAGACGCGATTTAAGCGGTATATCAATCGCGCGCTGATTTGGCTTGCTTTTGAGCTAAATTTAGCTAGGGGACGCACCCGACGGCGGGGTTTTATTTTAAGATTTGGCTTGCTTTTTGAGCTAAATTTAGCTTGCATAACAGCGATTTTCGTTTGCTAGCGGTTTAATTTATAAACGCTGCAAATCTAGGCGCCCAAGCGATTTTTAACTCTAGGTTTTGCTCTTTAAAGCCCCGCAGTTTCGCTAAAACGCTCTTTGTAAGATTTTTTGCTATTAATCGGAGCTAAATTTATTATGCGGCGGCTTGCGCCAGTTTGCTTACGCTGCTCGTACCCGCGCGAAGTTTTACGATTTTAATTCATGCCTTAAAGTGCGAAATAGCCTTGATTTTGCTTACTTGCGCGCTAAAAAATAAAGCTTGAAACGAGTGCTTGCGGTATTTTGCCGTTAATTTATAGCTGCCGCGCACCGTAATCCCAATTATAACAAAGCGCTGCAAAAACCCGCCTCTTCTTATTTCACAGGTTTTAAAGTGGTAATTTGACCCAAATCCGTTTGCCGTTTCGTAACTTTAAGCCAAAACAAGCCTTAAATTAATTTTACCGTGATAAAACCAAAATATTTTCAGATTTTATTTTATTTTGATATATTTTAAGTATAATTCTCAATTTAATATAATATGAAAGTTTTTGCAATGGATTATCAAGGATTATTTTTAACGGCGCAGTTTTTAAACGATAGAAAAAAGGCGAGCAGAAAGGAAATAACGGCGTTTTTAGCAAAAAGCATAAACGCCTCGCAAAGCAAAGCCGACACGCTCATAAATGCGTTAGCAGCAAGCGCAGCGATTTTAAATTTGCCGCCTCCGCAAAGGCTAGTCGTAAAAACAGGACGCGGGATATACGAGATAAGCCAAGCCTGCGAAAAAATACTAAAAGGTAAAGACGCGCGGCAAAATTTTATGCGAAAACTAGATGAAATTTACGGCGCCGCACAAAAATCGCAAACGCTAAAACGCCCCTCGCCCAAGATACGAGAATACGCAAAAGACATCGCCTTAGCCTTGCTTTGCGAGCTAAAAGATAAATTAGTCGGCGAGTTAAAATCAAAACCCATGCAGGCATTTAAATCGCTCGCGCTAAAACTCGTTAAAAAACATAAAATTTTAGGCAAAATTTATGCCTTTAGGCATATTTTTATCGCGGTTTTGGCGGCTAAACTCGCATTTGAGGCCTTTCAAATCCTAAGGCGCAGGCGCGAGAAAAGACTGCAAACGGCTACTTTAGGCCAATTTTAAACTTTCATAGCATTTGAAGGCGAATAATTAAATCTATACTTAACAATATGTAGTAAAAAAATATAATCAAAAAATAATATATTAAATATTTGACGGCAAATATCGTAACTACTGCCGCCTCAAGCATTCGCACGGTGCTTGCGACACATTCGTTACCTACAAAAACAACAAAGCGATCTATATAATGCTTTATAAACATTATTATTTTTAATAAAAACCCAATATCAAATAAAATTCCGAATACGATAGGAAAAACGAAGATTACAATTATAAATTTACTAAAACTAAAATTCGCATATCTAGGCGTTCCACATAAATCAAACTTCACGGAGTAAAATTGAGACGGAAATATCGCGATACCGATCAATATGCCGCCTAAAATTTCGCTCAAAACGCCCATAGGTACCGGCAAATTCGGTGCAAAATTATAATACAAATAGCACCCGGCGACCAACCGCGCCACAAAAAATGCAAATGCGATATGAGCCGTAAACATCGCAAATCTAAGAAACTTTTCGCCTTTTGTCGGTACGTTTACGCTTAAATTTATCATTTCATTATCTTTACGTTTTTGTTGATTAAAAACTCTTCCAAATTTTTAATATCGCCAGCATTAAATAACGATAAATTAACTCTCGCAAAATAAAATACGGAATCTACGGTTTTTATAATCATATATTTATTTATAATTTTAACGTATTTTATTTCTTCATAATCCACGCTTCTTTCTCTAAACAAATAATAAATACTTAAAAAAGTATCGTAGCAGGATATCTTTTTTATAAAATACGAATAAAAATAAATTCTTATAAAATAAAAAATACCTAATATACCGATAAACGAATAATTATTACCGATTAACGTCAAATAAACAGATGCGCTAAGCATAACGATTTGAAACAAAATCTCAAATAACCCGCCGATATATTTCGCACGTTTTACGCTAAGAAGCGTTTTAGGCATGACTATCTCTATATAGGCTCCGCTACCGTCGGCAGTCTCTATACGCATCACGTCGTATAATTCTTTGTCGTATTCCTCGTCAAATTCATTCTCTACGTTTTCTTCGTATTTTTCTTTTTCCATTTTTCTTCCTATTTTTTATTTATTATACATTTATAAAATAGATTTTTTGCTTAATTAAATATTTTTTAATTTCAAAAATCTTCTTGTCTGCGCGTTTATGTTTAAAAATAGATATGTAAATTTAGCTAAACGTAGTTAAATTTTAGCGGCGAACCAAAAGCAAATTTATATGTAAATTTGACAAAAATCTCTAGCCTAATTTACTCCAAACTAAAAAACCGCCTCATCTTGCGCTTCCAGTCGTCTTTTGGTATTTCCGTATCGTTTGGATCGTCGCTCCAGACCTCATTTTTATCGGTAAATAACCCCATATTTTGACATTGAGGTATAAAACTTGTTTTGTTTATGATTGGGATATCTTTATCTTTAAAATAATTTAAAATTTGAATTAAATCTCGCCTAGAGTAAATATTTATCAAAAAATAGTTGCGATTTTTAAATTTAATTACGATATTTTTATTTAAGAGGTTTATGGGCTCTTTGGCAATTTTAAATTTATAAATTTTATAAGGTAAAATAAGTATAAAATTTAAAGTATAGTAAATAAAAAGTATTGATTTACCGATATGGACACCGATAGATGTTTTCTTGTAAAGCTCATAAGGCTTAAAATAATGAAACCTGCCAAATCTATTAAAAAGCTCGGAAACAACGCAGAAATTTATCTCTTTTATATCACGAATATCACAAATTTTTGGCTTATATACCGCACTGCTAAAATATAGCCAATTAATGATTTGTTTAGAAATAGGTTTTATCGGCTCGTGGTATACATATACTATTTTTTCTTTTTCAAATTTAAAATATGACGGTCTGTCCTTACATCTAAGACACCAGCAAAAAATAAAAGGTAGCAAAAATATAAGCAAAAGTAGCCAAACTAAGTAACTTAAATTTTGAATATCAAAAATTTCTATCAA
>CAURKB010000082.1:0-9378 GCA_963525315.1 uncultured Campylobacter sp.
ACCGATATAGTCTCTTTTCTACCAGCTCTTTGCCAATTTGTGTGAATTCTAAGCTCGCATATATGCCATCACCCCTTGCTTCAAGGCTATTTATGTCAAACCACCCCATAGCCTCGCCATCAAAGTGATCGCGGTCTAGCAAAATATCCACACCTTGGCTTTTGGTATTGGTGACGACAAAATTTGCGTCTATATTAAATACCCGCCCGTCGTAGCCGACTATTTGCTGTCCTGCGGGACTGATCTTGACCTTTTCGTTTGTTTGCGCGGTGTTTAGCTCTAAGCAAATCAAATCTTTGGCAAGCTCCATTTTTGCTCCTTCGTTCGTTTCGGTGCATTTTAGAGCTTTTTAAAATTTAAAACACTCTAAATAGCCCTTATATAGAGTGTTTGAAAAAAATTTTTGCGTTATAGTGTCGGCAAAAACGGAGTGTAAATGAGAGAAGTGGCGAAAGAACTATACATAAAAGGAAAAAGCATAGATGAAATTTGCACGGCACTGGGGATCACGCGACAAACGTTTTATTATCATAAAAAAGCAGACTTTAAAAAAGGTATAGATTGGGACGGACTAAAACTATCAAATTTACGCAGCGAAGATGAGCTCGAAAACAAAGAAGCCCTTTTCGTAAATAGCCTCATTGAAAACTATGAGAAATTTTTGCAAACCGCAGGCGAGCTAAATCCCGAGCATATCGAAGATCTTCATAAATTTGCAAAAGCATATTGGTCTATCAAAGCCCCGCGCCAAATCAACCCCAAAGAAATTGAGCTAAAAACTGCTAAAAAGACCATTCAAACTATCGCAAATTTAGCTCTCTCGCAAAAGCAAAGCGAAGTCACCACGTGGCTTAGCGAAAATGCCGACTTAATAATTTCAAGCGTTCTAAAAAATGAAAAGTAAAAATTTAAGCGTTTTAAGCCATTTTAGCCTTTTAGTTATCAAGGGTATTGCCCCAAATGATTTAAACGAATTTAAAGGGGGTTTAAACGTTTTTAAAAGGGGTTTTATCAAATGGATGTGAAAGAATTAAAGTCCTACTTGAAATCACTGCCAAATATTTTAGACGATCAAGGAGATTTTAGGCGCGAAAAAGCACAAAACGATTTTTATTATTTTGCGACGCAGTATTTCGCGCACCAGCTTGGCATAGAGGGCAAGGCAGGGCTATCAAAATTTAAAGAGAGTAGCAAATTCCGCCTATTTGTATATAACAAGCTTGAAAGAGTGTGTGCGGATAGACGCTGCGTGCTCATAGAAGCTTACAGGGGTGGAGCAAAAACTACGCTCATCACTAGGCTGTATCTACTTTGGCAGCTTCTAAGCGGACGCAAAAACTACGGCATAGTCGTTAGTTCAACCATAGACATCGCAGTTGAGAGCAGCGATACCTTGCGCGTAGAGCTCGAAGAAAACGCAAAGTTAAAAAATGATTTTAAAATTTCAATCGGCGAAAAATGGAAAAGTGAAGAATTTATTTTCTATACCGACAAAAAGCCAAAGAAGCTTAAATTTTTTGGTGCTGGCAAAAAAATAAGGGGTACGAACTTTTTAGGACGCCGTCCTGACATCATCATAGCCGATGATATAGAAAACGATGAGAATGTCGAGAGCCTAGCACAACGTGAGAAGCTTTATAAGTGGTTTAGAAAGGCAGTTTTAAAGCTGCCAAGTAGGTATGACGATAAATTTAACATCATCGTCGTTGGCACGAGGCTTCATCACGACGGGCTTTTAGCACGCATTAAAAAGCTAAGTAGCTTTACTAGCTTTAATTTCCCGCTTGTCGTTAAATTTCCAGACAATATCGACACCCTCAACAAAGACAACATAAAAACAGCAAAGATCATAAATATGAAGCTTGATGATGAAAGCATGGATAAGTGTGCGATTTTGGCTGAGTTTTTTGATGACAAAGAGAGTTTTTATTCTGAATATCAAAACGAGCCTTTAAGCAAGGACGGGGCGATATTTGCTGGGTATAAGACCTATGAAGTGATGCCTGTTTGCGATGCTTATTATATCGGCATTGACCCAGCCATGGGAAAGGCAAGAGGGGATTATTTTGGGCTGGCACTGCTTGGCAAAAAAGACAAACAATACTATCTTGACACCAAAGGCTACAAGATAAAGCCTGATATGATGATAGAAAAGATAGTAAGGCTTTATCTTAAAATTTTAAGCCTTGGTAGGCCTGTAAAGATAGCCATTGAGACGATCGCGTTTCAGGAGTTTTTTAAAGACAAGCTAAAAGATGAATTTGCCAAAAAGGGCATTATTTTAAGTGTTTGCGAGCTAAAAAACTCGGTCACAAAAGAGCTTAGACTTGACGCACTTGCGCCATACATCACAGATGGCACGATAGAGGTAAATTTAGACAACACACTTTTGATAGAAGAGCTTGATACATATCCAAAAGCCCCGCACGATGACTTACTGGATGCTAGCGAAATGGCGTTTCGGATCGCTTCAAGTGTCGCCATAGCAGACTATCGCGCGATCAATAAAATCATTAAGAAAAATAAAAATTTAATCAGATCATTAAAGGATAGATACACGTGAAAAAAATAATCATAAAAAAGAGTGATAAAGCAGATGTGTTAAGTGGCATAAACTACGATCTTGTAAGATCAGCCATCGTTGAAGGCAGCTTTGAAAGCCTTGTGCGGGTATTTGAGTATTTCAAAGCCACAGACGCACAAATAGGCTCAGAGCTTTTCAAGCGCAAGGTCTATGTCAGTGCATTACCGATATTTTTTGAGAGTGAAGATAAAGCGCAAAATGAGTTTATGCTTAAATATCTTGAAAGCATAAAATTTAAAAAATTCCTTTTTGCCTGCACGGCTGCGATCGCTTATGGCTTTGCTCCTTTTATCAAGCAATGGCAAAACACGGACGGCGAAATTTTACCGCAGTTTAGCTTCATCGCACCGACATACTTTAACACTGACCGCGAGGATCGGCTATATCTAAAACAAAGCTTTGAAAAGCTATATGTGGATGAGAATTTAGATTTGTTTTGGCTACATTTTCACCCAACAGATAGCGGCGACATCATCACTCAAAGTCTGATGTATCGAATAGTAACGATCACAGCCCTTAAACACCTTGCCATCTCAAAATATATGAGTTACTTTGACAGCCTATCCGTGCCACCACTTGTGGTGAAATCTGACTCCATAGAAGATGAAAGAAAAAGTAGTGCGCTCATAGAAGCGGCGGTAAATTTACGCGCAAACGGAGTGGGGCTTTTTTCAAAAGATGATATTTTAGAGCTACTTAACGGCAATGTTGATAAATCGACCTTTCTTGAATTCATTAAATATTGCGACGATAGCATATCAAAAAGCATAACAGGACAGGTGCTTGCTGGCAACTCACAAGCAAACGGCACGCAAGCTCTTGGCAAGATACACAATGAAGTAAGACAAGACATCCTACGCTTTGATGCGATGCTGATAGGTGCAAGCATATATGAGCTGATAAATGAAATTTTGGTGTTAAATTTTGCAAACGTCAAGCCATTTAAATTTATGCTCGATGCAAATCTTGAAGCCGATGAAGAAGCCTTATCAGCCGTATATGAAAAGATCACAAATATGGGATATGAGATCCCAGTGGAGTTTATGGAGACGACCTTTAAAATCAAGGGGCTAAAACTAAAAAGTGAGCAAAATGAGCCAGCAAGCGACAATTCTAAACAAAGCGGGCAAGACAAAAACGCAAAAGCTTTAAATCTACCACTCGATAACATCGATGCAACACTATCGTCTAGCCAATTCAATAAAGCAGACAAAGAGATTTTAAAAGCTATTGAAAGCTCATTAAATACGCTTTTAAAAGATAGCAGTAGCTACGAAGAAGCCTTTAAAAGACTTGGCGATATGTATCAAAACTTAGACACCAATATGCTTGAATATGTGATGATGAGAGCTATTGCAAATGCCCAGATTTATGGAAGCGATGAATGAGCCCTATTAAAATTTCATTTTTTGATGAGCCTATAAACGCGCTAGCTGCGTTAAGAGCAAGAAAACCCGAGCTTCACTTTGACTATGATGAGAACATGCATGAAACACACACAAGAGTTTTTACAGTTGCAAAGATCACCAAAATAGATCTGCTAAACGACATTCAATCAAGCCTTGAAGATGCATACAAAAAGGGTCAGAGCTTTGAAGCTTGGCAAGAAAACATTAAGCCCGTGCTAGCAAAAAAGGGCTGGCTAGGAGACGTAAGTGTAACAAACCCGCAGACCGGAGAGGCAAAACAAATTTATGTGGGCTCTCGTAGGCTAAAAAGGATATTTGAAACAAATATGAGGGTAAGCTTTGCGCGCGCAAGGTATGAAAGCCAGATGAGCTCGCCATTTGAGTATTTTAGATATGTAGCCATACTTGATCGGCGCACAAGGGCATCTCACGCGAAGCTGCATGGGCTCATACTACCAAAGACGCATAAATTTTGGCAGAAAAATTACCCGCCAAACGACTGGGGATGTCGGTGCAAAGTGCAGGTGGTAAGCGAATATGAGATCAAGCAAAAGGGTTACAAGATAAGCCAAAGTGCGCCAGGGAGCATAGCAAGCAAGGACTGGGCGTATAATCCGGGCAAAAGCAGCGAAAGTTTAGAAGCTGTGCTAGATCAAAAGGTGGCAAATTTAAGCGGTGTATTAAAGCAGATCGTAAAAGATGACTTGCAAGATTACGAGCGTCAGAGGAATTTGTATGTGTGGGAGAAAAGCCTCAACGAAGCAGTAGATGAACTGCTGATCAAAAAAAACAAAAGTGCTCCAATACAGGCTTTTCAGGTTGGCTTACTAAGCCCGCTCATAGCCCAAAAGACGAGTGAAATTTTAAAAACCGTAGTTGAAGAGAGGCACATAGCGGGAGACAAACGCGGCATTTTACATATCAGACCCGAAAGAAAAGGGCAGTTTGGTCAAGCCTTGGGCATAGATGAAATAAGGCAAATAGTTAAAATTCTAGCTGACGATGATACACCAGTAAGCGTAGATGAAAAAAATAATAGTATCATTTTTTGGTTTGAAGACAAAACGGATAAGACGAAGATGAATAAAGTGGCTGTAAATATAAATCACAAATTAAAAAAATTTGGAACTACAAATTATATGGTAACGGCTGGAAAAGTCGATGTCATAGAGTTTAAAAAAGCAAAAATCATAAACAAATAAGAGATGGCGACAGGAGTTGCACCTGCAATACCACCCACACCCGCCAAGAGCGGGGGAGTGCCGAATACTACATTCTCGGCATCAACCATCTCTTTAATTATCATTATACCACAAATTTAGCTTTTTATCATCTTCGCTATCTCATCATTCAAAAAGCTTTTGATGTTTTCCTTTAAATTTGGCTCTAACTCGCCATTACTATCTACTGGCAAAAATGGACGTGCTGGGATATGGACATTTTTGTGTTTGCCAGCTTTATTTGTGCCAAACTGATGTGTGAGTCCGTATGGGTATCCATCAGCCGAGCTATTGTTTGAGACCGTGACGCTTGTTTTTGTGGCGTTTATGTGCCAGTTATGCGCTAAATTTCCTTTTTGCTGCAATATCTTTCTTGTGCCACCAGCTCCAAATTTATCTAAAAATCTTTTACGCTGGTGTTTGCCGTTTTTGGTATATGCATCCTGTGTGCCACTTTTTATGCCTTTTAGCCCACCACCACCAAACTCACTAAACACTGTGGTGGCTGATAGCGGTTTCCACTTCTCCCCAAAAGGGCTTTTCTCATCTTCAAAGGCGTTTTCGATAGAGTTTGCAATCATATTGCCGATACCATCAAACGTGCTTTTTGATAGAGCGTTGCCACCTTGAAGCTTGTCAAGCTTGCTTATGATCTCATCAAGCCCTTTGATTTCTATGCTCATCACGTGCCTCTATAAATTTTTGTAAGTATTCGTCATTTGGCTTGATAGTCTCAATTGTAGTCCAAGTCCTGCCGCATTTGGCGCACTTTCTAAAACGCACGGTTTCAAGCCCTTTTACGGTAGCGCCGACTCTTGTTTTTTCGTTTCCGCAATACGGACAAAACACGCCAAAACCTCCCAAATTTTATATTTCTAGGCCGATTTTAGCGCATATTTTTAAAATTTTAAAGTCTTTTTAGCCTCTAGCCTTGGCTCTTTGCGTCTTGATCACGGCTTCAAGCCCCGTGATTATCTTGTTCGCTCGTTTTTTATCGAGCATGTATGTATTGGGTACTAGGCAGCCCGTTTGTCTATAAGAAAATCTAAGCCTTGCCGCCTCGTCCCAGCCTAGTTCGTTTATCAAAATTTCAATCTTTTTTATCTGTTTTTGCGTGATTTTATCGGGTTTTGCTAGGTTGCGACCTGCGTAGTCCGGCGTAAAATTTAGTCTATCCTCGCACTTACCGCGCAGGATATTTACGGCCGTGTTTAGCTCATTTATGCTTAGCTCCTTGCTACTTTTTACCCCAAAGCGTAGCTGTAGCCAGTCTTGCCACGCCTCGTTGCGTTTGATCTCTTTGTAGAGAGGATCGGTATGAATGATCGTTAGAAGCTGCTTTCTATAGAGGTCTTGATTTTTGGTCATTCTTATTCCCCTCTTAAAAGTTCCGGGTTTTTGTAGATATTGCCGACAATCTCATAGCTAAGCATCGTGGCTTGATTTAGGTGCGGACGTCCCGGCTTTTCTTTTATTGGCCTTGCGATAAAACCAAAGCTTGCGTCGTGCCACTTGATTATATAGTCGGTTTTATCTTTGTTGCTATAGTGACGGATGACGTCGTCCTCGTAAATTTTTACGCCGTTTCTATCTTTTGAGCCGATGTATTGCATAAGCTTAACTTCGCGAGTATGAAAATATACCCTAAGCGCCCTTTCATTTTTTCTCTTTATGACCGTTGCCGTTTTAAAAGGAAAATTTATCTCTTCTACGATATACATCTCTCTTTCGATTTTGTCCCAAACCCTATATTCAATCTCTCTCATTTCTTACTCCCCCTCAAAAATATTTCATATCGCGTCTCCGGCATACACGCTCTTGCCGCTTTCTAGGTCGGCGATTATATGTTTTCTTATTTGCTCAAAGCCTAGCCTTATGGACGGGGTTTTGGCTCTGTTTTCAAAGCTGCCGTTGCTTAGCTCCTCGTATGGCTTCTTTTCTTCTTGTATGGCTTGCGTATCGCGCGGCAGGCGGTATATTACCTCGCAGCTTATGTCGCGAAACATGATTCCCGCCTCCTTGATCGCGGCAAGGTTATCCGCCCAAAACTCGCGCAGTTTAGCTTTGATATTTTCTTTGTTGAACTCGAAAATTTGCTTTGCGGCGGGGTGGCTAAACGTAAAATGCAAATTTATACCGTTTATCTTCGCCCATTTTAAAAGCTTAACGTCGATTGTGCCGTTTATGCCGTATTTGGCTAGTGTTTGTATGAGCTGGTATTTTGCGATACCGGGAGCCAGTTCAGGCATTTGTATCCTTTAGATATACGAAATTACGAGGAGCGCTTTTTACTCCGAAATACCTTATATTTTGAGGTTTTTTGTATCTGATCGGCTCTTCTAAAAAATACCAAGAGGCATATTTTTTATTCTTAAAATATTCGTCGAATTCTTCTTTGGTAATTCCCGAGCAGTCCAAATAGCAAGCCCATACCACCTCTTTGTTTTCGCATCTATCGGCTCTTTTTACTTTTACCTCGCCGACTACCTTTTTTATTGGCGCCGTTGCGTACAAAAATATCCTGTCGTTAGCGACGGATGCTAACGCCTTTCTGTATTCTACTCGTTTTGTGCCGTCGAGTATCATGTCTGCAAATTTGGGCTTTATGGATAATAAAATAGCCATTGTTTTTCCTTAAATTTAAACCTTTTAAAATACGTTTAACAGCGAATTAAACGCATTTTAAAGGGCTTAAAGCCCTTTAACTTTAATCAAACCATAGCCCAAGCGTGCCGTCGTCATCTATGTACAGTTCATCAGGGATGGCCCCGCCGAACAAAGAGTGAGTGCCCTTAAAATTTTGATCCAGCATGGTTAAATTGACGATATCGATGTAAAAAGTATCGATATGCGAATACTTGCCTCTTTCTAAATCGTCCACCGTTTTTTGCGATAAAAGAAGCAAATCATATCCGATTAGCTCGCAAGTAGCTTTTATAGTGCCATAGGTTATATCGTGGTTGCCTTCTACTATAAAGCTATCGTCTAGTTCTTCGTTATCAAGCTCGGCAGCTCTTTTAAAAATTCTCTCAAAATCGGCTTTATCTTTTATCCTATATTTTGGCTCTATCATTTCCCTACCTCCAAACTCTCAATTTTCGGCACTATGCGGAAGCTATCTTTTACCGTCCTGGTTAGCCCTAGCTTTACTAGATCTTCGTCTTTTAGCTCCGCTAGCGCGTCTTTGTTCGGCTTTTCCTCGTATATGATGCACTCTTTAGCTAGCCCGTAGCTTTTGATCGCTTTTAGCAGGCTTTCTACTTTGGCCTTTATGCGCGGCAAGCTCACACTTTTGGTTAGGCGGTAGCCGATCTCTCCAAATGTAAATTCTTTCGAGCGTTTTTCGGCGAATTCGTGCTTGTTCTCTTCGCAAAAAAACGTGATTTGCTGCTCGATGTAGTTTTTTTCGCTCTCGAGTCTTTCTACTTCGGCCTTTCTGCTCTCTTTGATGCGGTTGCACTCAAGCGTTACTTCGCCATTGATTTTTTCTATACCTACGCTTAGCTCGCATACCTTTTTTAGCGCATTATCTATATCGCTAAAGCTTTTGATTTCCATATTTTCCTCCTAAGATTTTAAATTTCATCGCAAATTTGAGCTTGCAAACGTACCCGTAGACCGTGCAAACGGGCAAATTTGTTTTGGCTTTTTTGTGTCCTTTGAATGTTAAAGGCATTCTTCAAACAGCCCCTGCGAGGCTTGATTTTGCCAAAAATCGAGCTCAGTAAGCCCTAGCTCGTTAGCGTATTCGCGCTCTTTTTTCATGCCTTGCGATCTAGCAGCATCGGCGTGAGTCGAGAAATAGATATAAGAGCAGTGGCTAAGCAGTTCAAGTCCTGCGTTTATAGCCTTGTCTCTATCTGTACTTTCATCGAATATCTCGCCGAAAGCTAGCACCGGGCTTATAGGTATATAGCCCGCTTTTATAACCTTTTGACACTCGGCTATAGCGAGCTTTTTGGCAGCAAAAGGCCTATTTATATCGCTTACGTTTAATCCCGCGTAAGGCGTAGCGACGTAGACTAATCTCATCGTTTGTTTCACTCATTCTCCTTTCTTCAAATTTGACTTTATAGGAAGCTCCGCAGAGCTCCCGAAAAATCAATTTATGCTTGCTTTAAATGCCCTGACATCGCTGCATTTTTGGCTTATTGCGCCGACTAGT
>CAURKB010000083.1:0-9215 GCA_963525315.1 uncultured Campylobacter sp.
CTATACTGTCATCGCTAACTGAGGTTTTAGGTTCGTTTTTGCTAGCGATAAAAGCTTTGATAGTATCAAGCGGAGCCGTATTTACCGCATTTTGATACATTAGCTCTTTTACATAATAATCTTTTGCCAGCTCGTCGCCCTTTACGCCCGTGCTAGCAAACAGCGCGCGCGTCGTCGGCAAGTTTTTGTTTTCTATGATTTTATAAATTTTAGTCGCGTTCATGATGCCGATTTGACCCGTCGGTAGCGAATTCTCGCGCATTTTTTCATCTAGCAAACGATCAAACCTGCTAACAAAAATGCTAATCACGCTTTTTGGTAGCGGCGTTAGCGGAAATTTCTTCTCATAAGCCTTCACGCCCTCTTCAAAAGCGTCCAAACACGCTACGGCTTGCTCCGGCGAGAAAATCAGCGTAGCATTTACCGAGATACCGCGCGCGCTTAATGCGCTCATCGCTTCAAAGCCCGCTTTTGTCGCGGGGATTTTGATCATGACGTTTGGCATGCCGATCTCTGCGTGCAGCCTAGCGCCCTCGTCCACCGTAGCCGCGGCGTTATCGCAAAAGCTAGGGTCGACCTCGATGCTAACAAACCCGTCGTCGCCGTTTGCGTAATGCCTCAAAAGCTTGGTCGCGGCTATCTTGATATCTTGCACCGCGAGCGCCTCGTAAAGCGCCTTTGGATATTTTTTGCCCATTTGGCCGATGACGTCTTTGTAGGAGTTCGACAAAAACGCCGCTTTAAAAATGGACGGGTTTGAGGTCACGCCGTTAATAGCGCCGATTTTAAGCAAATTTTCAAACTCGTCTTGCAAAAAGTCGCGCTCGATAAAGTCGCACCACAATGAAAAATTTATATCGTTATTAAACATTTTTCTCGCCTTTTTATATCAAATTTATGATCTCACGCAAATCTTTTTTATCCACGCAACAAGTTGCCGCTTGCCTTAAAATTTGCTTCGCGCAAAACGCGATTTTTAAATTTGAATGCTCAAACATGGATAGGTCGTTGGCGCCGTCACCCACGCTCATCGTCTCCTCTTTTGAGATACCGAGCATTTTTTGCAAATTTACAAGCATCGCGCCCTTTGAAAAGCCAAACATCATCTCGCCGCCCACAAGCCCGGTTAGGACGCCGTCTTTGTGATGCAGGATATTTGCAAAGCTAGCGTCAAATTTGAGCTTCTCTTGCGCTCTATCCGTGCCCGAGTGAAATCCGCCGCTAAAAACTACGACCTTGATGCCTTTACTTTTTAGATGCGCAATTAGCTCGGCAGCTCCTGGCGTGAGCGGCAAATTTGAGCAAATTTGATATACTTTAGCAAGCTCAAGCCCCTTTAAAAGCGAAACGCGGCGTGTCAAGCTCTCGAAAAAATCAAGCTCGCCCGCCATCGCTTTTGCAGTTATTTCACTGACCTCATCGCCCACGCCCTTTGCTGCAGCTAGAAAATCTATCGTCTCGCCGTCCATCAGCGTCGAATCAAAATCAAATACGCAAAGCTTTATCAAATTTGATCCTAGAAATCGCGCTTTAGCAACGTTTCGACTTTTAAAATCGTAAGGATATTGTTATCTCTTTTGCCGATACCGTAAATCATGCCTTTGTCTTTTAAAAGCGTTTCAGGTGGCGGATCGATCCTGTTTTGCTGTATCCTGATGGCTTCCGTTAGCCTATCGATCACAAATCCCGCGACGTTATCGCCCTCTTTCATCACGATATACCTCGTGCTTGGGCTTGGTTTTGCGGCGTTTAGAGAAAATTTCTTTCTCAAGTCGATTAGCGGGATGACGCTACCGCGCAGATTAAATACGCCCAAAACATACTCAGGCACGCTAGGTACGCGAGTGTATTCGATCGGTTTAATAATCTCTTGGATATTTAAAATAGGTATCGCATACTCCTCGTCGCCTACGATGAAACCGACTAGTTGGACGATCTCCTCGCGCTCTTTTTCGCTCGGGTCTATCACCTGTCTTTTTTGTCTTTTTAGAACCTGATTTAGTTTGTCGTTCATGTTCTATCCTATTAGTTTGATATTTTTTCTAACTACGTTTTCAAGGTACTCGGACGAATACGGCTTGGTGATGTACTCGGTCATTCCTACCTCTACGCCTCTTAGCCTGTCGGTCTTTGACGTCCTTGAAGTTACGGCAATAAGCGGCAAATTTCTATATTTTGAGTACTTGCGAATTTCGCCCGCTAGCGTGTAGCCGTCCATCCTCGGCATTTCGATATCGATTAGCATCGCATCAAGCGCATGTTCGCCAGATTTTACGATAGTTAGAGCCTCGACTCCGTTGGTAGCCTCGATTACCGTTACGCCAAGAGGGGCTAGCGATTTTTGCATTATGGTTCTGTCCATCTTCGAGTCGTCGACGATCAGCACTTTATAATCGCTCGGTTTTTCTTTGACGCTTTTTGAGGATTCCATGCTGGCTTTTATGTCTACTTTTATATCTTTTGCCATCTCCATCATCATACCTACGTCGATGATGAGCGTTACGCGGCCGTCGCCTCTTATCGTTGCACCGGCAATTCCAGGGATATTTTGTAGATAATCGCCCATTGATTTTATGACGATCTCTTCTTGTCCTACGAGGCTATCTACGATGATGCCTAGCTTCGCCTCCGCTACGCCGATAACGACCACGTATGTCTGATCTCCGCCGTCAAAGACCTGCTTGACGCCAAAGATGTCTGAGAGCTTAACCAGCGAAAGCACTTCGTCGCGTAGTCTAAGCACGTTTTTGCCGTCGATCGTGTAGATATCATCGATCGGTACGCGCACGGTCTCTAAGACGCTTGCTAGAGGGATAGCGAAAAATTCCTCCTGCGCGCCTACCAAAAGCGACTGGATAATGGCTAGCGTGAGCGGGATTTTTAGCTTCATCGTCGTGCCCTTGCCCACTTCGCTTTCGATATCGATTATACCGTTTAGCTTTTCGATATTGGTCTTTACGACATCCATTCCCACGCCGCGGCCGCTTACGTTAGTTACCTTTGCTGCAGTCGAAAATCCCGGCTTAAATATAAGCCCGAACGCCTCTTTATCGCTCATCGCATCAGCTTCGCGCTCGGTTATGATGCCTTTTTCGACCGATCTAGCCTTTAGCATCTCTGCGTCTAGCCCTTTACCGTCGTCGGTGATCTCGACTACGATATGATTGCCTTCGTTGTAGGCTTTGAGCTGGATGGTGCCTTTTTCGGGTTTGCCCGCTGCTAGTCTGGTTGCGCCGTCTTCGATACCGTGGTCGCACGAGTTTCTTATCATATGAACGAGAGGATCGCCGATTTGCTCGACGATAGATTTATCCAGCTCCGTCTCTTCGCCCGTGATCTCAAGGTCGATTTGCTTATTTAGCTCGCGGCTTAGATCGCGGATCATGCGAGGAAATTTATTAAATACCTTCGCGATAGGCAGCATCCTCGTTTTCATAACGGCTAGCTGTATGTCGGTGGTCACTAGGCTTAGGCTGGATACGACTTGATTTAGCTCCTCGAGGAATTTTTCGCCCTCGTATCTCTCCTCGACGTCGTCGTAAATTTTAAGCAATCTGTTTTTGCCGAGCACCAGCTCGCCGATAAGGTTCATCAGATGATCTAGGCGCTTAACTTCGACGCGTATAGTCTGCTCGTCCGTGCTTCCTCCGCCTCCGGTCGCGGGAACTTTTTTCTCCTCTTTTTTATCGGCGGGTTTTGCGGGAGCGGGTTTTGGAGCCGGAGCCGAATTTGAGGGAGCGGCGGCTTGCGGTGCGGCCGGTGCGGCAGGCTTTGGCGCTTCGCCTCCGGTTGCTTTTTGAGCGCGCCTTGCTTGATCCTCGGCTTTTCTTATCTTTAGCAGTCTTTCTATCTCGGCTTCTACCTCATCATCGCTTAAATTTGACAAATTTTCATCGCTAACGGGTTCGGGCTCAGGCTCTTTTGGCGCCTCCGCTACCGGCTCGGGCTCTACGGGAGCCGGATTGCTAGCAGCAGCGCTCGGAGCTTCGCCTTCGGATATCGCGGTTAGTCTTTTGCAGATATCTTCTATATCGATGCCCACATCCGTGTCGTTACCGCTATCTCTGATGCCGTGCAGCAGTCCTTTCATCATATCCACGGACTCTAGCACCACGTCCATTATGTCCGGAGTTATTTTTAGCTCGTCGCGGCGGGCTTTGTTTAGTACGTCCTCCATGTGGTGGGTGAGCTTAGTAAGGATGTCGAAATTTAAAAAGCTAGATGATCCCTTAACCGTATGCGCGACGCGGAAAATTCTATTTAAAAGCTCTAAATCCTCGGGATTTGACTCAAGCTCTATGAGATCATGGTCTATTTGCTCTACTAGTTCGAAGGCTTCGACCAGGAAGTCTTCCATTATTTCTTTCATATCGTCCATGATTTCCCCCTTATTTCTTGTGCGCCTCGATTACTCGAAGCACCTCGTTATAAAATAGCGTCGCATCAAATTTGGTCAGATACGCCGCAGCTCCCGCTTCCCTACTTTGAGCTTCGCTGTAGTCGTTGCTTAAAGACGAGTTAAATATAATAGGAATTCCCGCGTACCTAGGATCGTCTTTTATCGTCGAGGCAAATCGGTATCCATCCATCTGCGGCATCTCTATATCGCTTAATATAACCCTTAAAAAATTGCTTAGCTTATCGCCGTACATCTCGTAAAGATCCTCCATCCTAGCAAGCCCCTCTACGCCGTCTTTTGCCTCTACCACTTTTAGCCCCATTTTTTCTAGCGTGTCTTTTACGAGCTTTCTAGCCGTCGAGCTATCGTCTAGCACTAGCGCCAGGCCGCTTAAAAGCTTGCTTTGATCGATTTCGACCTCTATTTTTGGACTATAGATGCCAAGCTCTTCTACTACGCTTTCAAGATCTAGTATGAGCAAAACCTCGTCATTTTCGATGCGAGTTACGCCCGTTATTTTGCCTTTATCCAGCGTCCCGGCATTTGAAGCAAAGGTCGCTGCCTCGATATCCGCCCAGCTTATACGCCTAATGCGTTTTGCCTCATGGACGATAAAACCTATCAAAATTTCGCTAAATTCCGCGATGATTACGCGAGGCTTGATCGCCGCGTCTTTGGGCTCATTTATCTGCATCCATTTGGCTAAATTTATCACGGGTATCACGACCCCGCGTAAATCAAAAATCCCCTCGATATACTCGGGTACTCCGGGGAGTTCGGTTAAATTCGGCATTTTGATGATTTCGCGCACCTTTGCGACATTGACGCCGTATATGCCCTCATATACCTTGTCGCCTGATTGTTTAAAGATACGAAAATCAACAAGCTCCATCTCGTTTGAACCGGTTTTTAGTTCACCATTGTTAAGCATTTTAAACCTTTACGCTCTTTCGAGCAAACTTGATATTTGGCGCGTATTCTACTATAAAATAGCTTTGCTCGCATGCAAAAGACGGCACGTTTACATATTTTTGAGAACCAAGCTCAAAAATATCTCCTTGATGATAGTGCCCCTCGATGACGATATCAGCCTTACAAAGGCCGTTATACCGATATACTTTAGCTTCGGCTAGCTCTTTAAAATTAGGGATTTTATAGTCTAAAATTTTTCGTTTAAGCTTATTTAAAATTCGTTTTGAGAGTCTAAAATTTAAAAATTTATCGAAAAAATTCATCGTCTTTAAAAAAATTTTGACGCGTAAAAATCTCAAAGCGTATTTTGAAACCAAAGGCAAAAATATATCTCCGTGCGCGATAAAAACGCATTTTTGGCACTTTGAAGCAAATTTAACCGGCTGCGCGCCGATAGGATAGGTTTTGACGTTTTTAAAAAGCGGGGCGAGATTAAAATCGTGATTTCCCTCGAAATAATAAATTTCCGTTTTTTCGCTTATCTCGTTTATGACGTCGATATAAGGCTCGTAAAATTTGACGAAAAACTCGCACTGCGCGGCTAAAAAATCAAACATATCACCCATCAAAAACAGCTGCGGCGTCTTTATCTCGCCGCTTTTTAACGCGTATAAAAAGCGTAGGAAATTTTTACGGTTTTCGTTTTCGTGCGAGTCGGCGACAAATATCGCTCCCTCTTTTATAACGATTTGCTCAGGCATAAAATTTTGCTTTTTTAAGCGTTAAATTCGCAGCCGCAAACCTAAAGTCGCGCGAATTTAGCAAGGCAAATTTTGCTAAAGCTATTTTTAAAAATTTAGCGCTCGGCAAACCCGAGATTTTAAAACCTGCCGTCAAATTTAAAGGCGGTAAAATCTGCACCAAATCAAATTTACTCGCTAATTTAACCGCAAGTTTGGCGGTATTTGCCGCATTTAGGGTTTTTTTGTTTAACCTAAAAACGGCCGCAAAACTATCCGCCCCGCGAATAAATTTGAGACTAACCGCCCCCGCAAACTCTCTCATCAGTCCTCAAATTTTATCGGTTTATAGCTAACAGATACGATTTCTACGTCGCTTCTACCGTTTGGTAAATTTAGCGCGACCTCGTCGCCTTCGCTCTTGCCGATTAGCTGTTTGGCTAGAGGCGAGTTTATAGAGATGAGACCGCGCTCTAGGTTGCTCTCCGGCGTACCCACTAGCGTGTAGGTCTTTTCTAGCTCGGTTTCTACGTCCATGATGACGACCGTGGAGCCAAATTTTACCTTATCGTGCTCGTACTCTGCAGGGTCGATTACCTTAGCGCGGCTTACTATGTCGCTAAGCTCGGCGATACGGCTTTCTATAAACGCCTGCTTTTCGCGTGCGGCGTGGTATTCGGCATTTTCTTTTAGGTCGCCGTGACTGCGCGCGATGTCGATCTCCTCGACGATATTGGGCCTTTCGACCGTCTTTAGGTTTTTTAGTTCGTTCGTGATTTTTTCATATCCAAAAAGCGTCATAGGTTCGGTCATTTTTCATCCTTTTTAGTCGTTAAAATTTGCGCCACATTTGCGGCAGAGCCATGTTTTAAGTATCTTCGCAGCCTTTCGCAGCCAGCGATAAAATTCTTTTTATCGCAGCTCTCGTAGGCTTTTATTAGATTGCCGGGCGTTACTTCCTCTTGCAGTAGCTCTTCGTGCAGCGCCTCTTCGCCCATAAAATCAAACATTATATTTGCAAGCCCGATGTGGCGCAGCTTCACAAACATCCGTGCAATCATTATGTCGATTGCTTTAGCTTTATAAGCTAGCACGAACGGCGTACCCACGAGCGCGGCCTGCAGAGTCGCAGTGCCAGAGCAGATAAAGGCAAACTCGCTTTGCAAAAGCGCACGCGGCGCGTCCGTAACCACGCTAAAGTCGCTAACGTCGCCGTAAATTTGCATATCGTTTGCCAAAAAAGGCGGCACGACGAGCAGTTTTTCTTTGTCTTTTATACGGCTCGCTACTTCGCGAAAAATCGGCATCAACCGCGAAATTTCGGCGCGGCGGGATCCGGGCATAAAAGCGATCTTGCCGCTTTGTAAAAGCTCGTTTTTTCGTACCCTTAGCTCGTCAAGTAGCGGGTGTCCGACGTAGCGCGAGCGGTTGTAATACATCCCGTCAAAGGGCAAAATCGACGCCAAATGATCGCAGTAGGCCTCAACCTTCGCCACGCGTCCGGCCTTCCACGCCCACACCTGCGGCAAGATGTAGTAGGTTATGGGCGTTTTGATGCCCGCTTCTTTGATTGCCTTAGCTAGCGGCAAGTTAAAGGCGGGACTATCAATGAGCAGCACGGCGTCGCACTCAGCAGCAAGGCGCGTCATCTCTTTTACCGCGCGTTTTGCCTTAAAATAAAGCGGCAAAACCTCCACGAAGCCCATAGCGGAAAACTCCGAGCTTGGCATAAAAGGTTCGCCCAATTTCTCGTCAAAAATACCCTTTAGTTCGTACTTTGGCAGATGCTCTAAAACCTGCTCGAAGTGCAAATTTGCAGAAGCCTCCAAACAAGAGACGAGCAGCTTCACTGATTGCCCTCAAATTCGCTAACTATATCCGCAAGCTCGGTCGCGCGCTCTTTAGTCATCTGCAAATAGCAATCGGCCGCGTCTAGACGGTGAATCGTTCCTTGCCTAGGATAAAACGCGCATTTTGCCTCCTTGTAGGCAACCCATTTGCGCTGGACGTCTTTTAAAATTTTTCGGTTTTCTTCGGTTAGCGCGCCCATGACCTTTTTGTAGTTTTCGTTTAAAATTTTATCTTGAACGGCAAATTCAGCATTTATACACCCTACCATACCGGCGATGGAGCTATCTTTTTGCATACATTCATCTACGCGTTCTTGCGATTCGTCCCTTTCTTCCAGATTCGTCTCTAAATTCGACGGCGAATTTGACGAAGGCTTTGTCTTTATCGCCAGTTCTTGCGCACCAAAAACGAGGCTCGCCGCAAACGCAGCAAAGATAAATTTTTTAAGCATATTTTACCCTTTAAATTTAACGGGAATTATCGCCTAAAACGGCTAAATAAACAATAAAATTTAAATTTATAAGAAAAATTCGGATTTTAAAATTTGAAAGGTAAATGCGTAAATTTAAAAAACCCAAAGCCCGCAGGCCTTGGGTTTTGGGGTTTATTTAAAATTTAGGTTCTTAACGTCTTCGTCGGCTTTTTTCATAGCTTCGGTAGGCGCTACGCCGATAGGATATTTATGTCCTAAAGAAGCAGGTGCAGGAACCGGAGTAGCTTCCTGGGTTAGCTTGATGCTGATGCCGTAAGGCACAAGCTCGTTAACTAGCTCGGTTTGTCCTTGGCGAGCAAATTCTTTACATTGACCTAGGATCCTAGCCGACTCTTCGTCTCCGTGGAAGCCGTAGCTGTTTTCGCTAAATGCGAAGTCCCAGCGGATGTGAGTTTTGCGGTGCAAGTAAAGAGTCTTTTCAAGAGCCTTACTGATAGCTTCTTTTCTCTCTTTTTCATCGGCGATCGAAGCAAATTTCTCATGCTTAGCTAGCTCGGCTCTGGCCGTTTTTATGTCTTGGATCAAAGAAAGTAGCGCGTTTTCGCAGTTTCTTAGCTCGTAAGCGTGGCGATTTTGTACGAATGAAATTCTATCTTTTAGCACTTGTTCGCTTTGCGGGTGGCAAGTTTTGCAAGCCGCGTTTATATCGGCAAGTGGAGTTAAAATTTCATGCTCGGTGATCTTTTGAGCTCCGGCGCGTTTATACGGCATGTGGCAGTCTGCGCACGTTACGCCGCTTCTTCCGTGGATACCGGTTGAGCTTAGCTCAGCCTCTGAGTGCTGCATCTTGATGATTTTAGCGCCGGTATCTTTATGGATG
>CAURKB010000084.1:0-9193 GCA_963525315.1 uncultured Campylobacter sp.
TATCAACTCCATAAAAGAAGAGCTAAATACTCAAGAACAATTTTTAGAAAATATGATAAAAAGCGAAAGATTTTTTAAAAAATATAGCAAATTTATCATAACCGCGATCGTTTTAGGCGCGATCGGCGCGATTGGATACTACATAAACGACGCCTTAAAAGAAAAAGATTTCAAAGCCGCAAACGCCGCCTATGCTAAGCTAATACTTAACCCAAAAGACGAGCAAGTAAAAGCCGAGCTAAAGCAAAAAGACGCCTCTCTTTACGCGCTTTACGAATTTAAAATTGCCGTCGATAACAACGACACGAGCGCGTTAAAATCGCTAGCAAACGAGCAGATCGATCCGCTTTTAAAAGATATCGTAAAATCCCAATTAAACGAGCCTAGCGGTCAAATTTTAAGCTCGTATAGAGCCGCGATTAACGGCTATGAGCTATTAAAAGAAGATAAAATCGACGAAGCCAAAAACGAATTTAAGAAAATCCCGTTAAATTCGCAGCTCCAAGATCTCGTCAAAAATTTAGAACACTACCAAGGAAAAGCAAAATGAAAAAATTTCAGACTATTTTAGCCGCCGTTTTGTGCGCAGCCGTACTCGGCGGATGCAGCACGAAAAGGCAGTATTTCGAACCGACCGACGTGCAAAACGAAAAAATCTCGGAAACCAGGCTGCCTTCTAGCATCGCGACGGCGAGTCTAAACGGAGCGGTGCTAAAAAACGGCATGGTTATAACCAAAAGCGGCTTACTTGCGCCGGAGATAAAGCTGCCAAAGGGCTCAACCTTGTTAAACTACGGCGACGGTAAATTTATCAGCTCGGATTTAAACGGAAACTTGGTCGTCGAAAATAGCTCCAACGAAATTTTATTTCAAAGAAGCTTTGATCAAGCCGTCGTATCGGCCGCTCTTGAGGGCGACAAGCTTGCTGCTTTAACCGCGAGTAACGTCATATATCTCATCGATATCGCGACAAACGAGGTTTTGCTCGAGTTTGAGAGCTCAAACGTCTATGCGCAAGACTCCCGCGTCGCGGCGCCGTTATTTATGAGCTCGCTCGTCATTTTCCCTACGCTTGACGGCAAGATCATGATCGTAGATAAAAGCCAAGGCCGAATTTTACGCGACGTAATCGTTAGCAGCGAACAGTTTTTTAACAACGTAATATCTCTAAACGTCGTAAACGACACGATGATAGCCGCCACCGGCAAGCGTATCGTCTCGATAAATCCGGAAAAAACGGTTTATTTTAACGGCGAGATCAAAGACGTAGTCATAAACGGCGAACACGTATATATCCTACTAAAAGACGGCAAAATCGTGCTTAGCGACCTAAATTTGAAAAAAATTAAAGACGCGTATTTTAAATTTGCCATCTTTTCAAGCGCCACCGTTTATAACGGCTCGCTTTATATAATGGAAAAAACAGGCTATCTAATCAAGACCGATTTAGCGCTTGACAACGCCAAAATTTACGAGCTTTCAGACGAGGTCGAGAGCCAAATTTTCGCCGGCGCGAAAGAATTTTACTACGACGATTACAGCCTAGAGCTTAAATGACGAAGCAAGAAATTTATCAAGTTCTGGAGGCTAAAAAGATTGTTTTAAAAAATTTAAGCTGGACGCAGCTTGATAAATTTACCAAAAAAAAGACCCTTGCCGCGCTTACGGGCATCGATATGAAGGGATTTTATACGCTTTTGTTTTTCCGTAGCGCAAAGGCTAGATTTTTGAGTAAAGAATTTGAAGCGATTGATGAAATAGCTGGCAAAATCGCCGAGCAAACGGGTATAAATTTTAAGAAAAAGGCTATTTTTTTTAGCTCGGATATCTGCTCAAAAACCATAAATTTGATGAAAGAAAATGGCTACAAATATGACTCTATGTGACGTAGGCAACACTAACGCCACCTTTTTTGAAGACGGCAAAATAACCAAAATCAAGCTTGAAAATTTTAAAGATTTTAAAAACGACGAGAGGATTTATTTCATCAGCGTAAACGACGAGATGACCCAAAGACTTCGCAGTTTACCTAAATTTGTAAATTTAGAGCCGTATTTCGAGCTAGATACTATCTATAGCGGCCTTGGTATCGACCGAGTCGCTAGCTGCCACGCCGTAAAAAACGGCCTCATCATCGATGCCGGTAGCGCCATAACGATGGACGTAATGATGAACTCGATGCATCTTGGCGGCGCGATAATGCCTGGTATCTCGCACCTTTTAAAAGCTTGCGAAACGATTTCGCCCAGACTTAAAATCTCGCTAAATTCGCAAATCGACCTCGACGCGCTCCCGCAAAAAACGGCCGACGCGGTAAGCTACGGTATCATAAAACCGATTTTACTTCTCATCGAAAATATGGCAAACGGCTCGAAAATCTACTTCACGGGCGGCGACGGCGAGTTTTTATCGCGTTTTTTTACCGACAGTATCTACGACCGTATGCTCGTTTTTCGCGGGATGCAAAAATTAATCGAACAAAAAAAGGACATCTTATGCTGACGGTTGCTCTACCAAAAGGCCGCATCGCCGACGAAACGCTTGCGATTTTTAGGAAAATTTTTAATAGCTCGTTTGAATTTGAGGATAGAAAACTGCTGATGAGCGAGGGCGATTTTAAATTTCTAATGGTTCGCAACCAAGACATACCGACCTACGTCGTAAACGGCGCTGCAGATATCGGCGTGGTAGGTCTTGACGTGCTTGAGGAGCATCGTCCGGACGTCTTGCGCCTGCTTGATCTAAAGATCGGCAAATGCCGCGTCTGCGTGGGCGTCAAAGAGGGCAAGGAGTTAAATTTAAACGCGCCCGAGCTAAAAATCGCCACCAAAATGCCGCATATCTCGCGCAACTATTTCGCCGCAAAGGCTACCGCGCTAAAGATCATCAAACTATACGGCTCGATCGAGCTAGCGCCGCTAGTTGGCCTTGCCGATGCTATCGTAGACGTAGTGGAAACGGGCACCACTATGAAACAAAACGGACTAAAAGTCGCCCAGACTATCATGCAAAGCTCGGCGTACCTTATCGCAAACAAAAATAGCTTTATCATCAAAAAAGACGAAATTTTATCGCTTTACGAAAAGATCAAAGCGCAAATTTAGGCTAAAAATATCTACTGCGCGATCAAATTTAGATAAGCCTCCGTTGGGTTATAAGCGAAAAAACGCCTAAGCCCCAATCAGTCGCAGATTTGTAGCGTAAAATTTAAGTTAGAGCGACCAAGCCAAAAGATACGCAGCATCGGTTCGCACGCATGATCAAAGCCTTTTCAAAGATAAATTTAGCCTCGATTTATCCGCACCAAATATCAAATTTATCTAAAAAAGCAAGCTCGCTATTTTGCGAAGCTAGCAGAGCCGCGTTTGTAAACGCTGCGCGTCAAACCGCTTTAGAATACGTACCGATAATAGACAAAGGTGCTGCGCTAAAATATCATCTAAGAGAAACGACCAAGGTGATAAAAGCGGGCTGCGCCCTTAAAGACTACGCAAACGGCGGAGAAAAACGGCGCAAACAAAGAACAAACGATTTACGAACTTCATCAAATAAGGCGCCGAGCAAATACTAACGACGGCGAAGCAGTAAGGCCTGGCGATAAAGAAGGCGGATTATCCTATAAATTTTTACCGAAAATATAAATTATGTCTTAAAAATAAGTAAAAATCGGCGAGAATTTAAATGAATAAAAACTTCAAGCGTGATAAAAACTCGCGTAAATTTGCACGGCACCCTTGAGAATAAAAGCGGCTTTTTAAGCTCCCGTTTTAAAATCTCTTAATCGGAGCGGTTTTGCTAAACGCTCTTAGGCCGCCGTCTTTACGGGTTTTAGCTGATACGGGCGGCATAGACGCGAGCAAATTTAGCCGCATAGGACGCGGCTTTTTTGGCGCAGGCGCATTACCGGACGACCGCGAACGTATCAGACGGCGTTTTACCCGCCTTGTTACTCCAGCAGACTATCTCTCGGTTCGCCTAGATAAAAGCCCTGAAATTCGTCCACGCCCAGGCGCACGCAGGTATCAAACACCTCTTTTGAGTGGACGAACTCGGCTATTACGGTGATATCTAGCTGATTAGCAAAGGCTATGATCGCGCTAGCTATCGCCCGAGAATCCTCGCTAGAGTCTATATTTTTGATGATCGAGCCGTCTATTTTGATGTAGTCCGGCTTTAGCTTTAGGATATAGGAGAAGTTGCTATAACCCGAGCCGAAATCATCTATGGCGATCTTTGCGCCCATCCTTCGCACGCGTTCGATAAATGCGCCGATGCGCTCGATATTTTCTATATTTTCATCCTCTAGTATCTCAAATATTACCCTTGAGGCGATCTTATATCTGTTTAGCCTCTCGATGATAAACGCGCTCACGTCGCCGTCGGTCATATCGCGTCCGGATAAATTTGCCGAGATGATGGCGCTAGGCTTGTCTTTGATTAGCTTAAAGCTCTTTTCGATTAGCATCTTTTCGATATCGGTGTAGCGCTTAATGCGCTTTGAAACCTCTAAAAAAACGCTCGGTGAGATGATTTCAGAGCTATTTTGGATACGGATTAGCGTTTCGTATTTTAACACCTTGCCGTCTTTGTTAAATATCGGTTGATAAAACGGCACGATTTTATCGTTTATTATAGCGTTTCGTATCATATTTGATCGCTTGATTTGCTCGGCGTATTGAGGAGTGTCGTCGATATTTTTAAAGTAGCAAAAGAAATCCTTGCCGCTTTGCTTTGCAAACTCAAGCGCCGTCATCGCCTTTTGAAACGTATCGGCCTCATCTAGGGCAAAGCCTACCGTACAGTAGATCTCTATCTCTATTTGCTCGCCTCCGTCTTTAGACACGTCTATGACCAGCCCTTTTATGCTCTCTAAAAGCTCACTTGCCAAATCCTCGTATCTATCTATGAAATAATCGGCGTTTTCGACTAGAGCAAACTGGTCAGGCCCCACGCGGTAAGCCGCCATATCGTTATCGTTTGCGAATTTTCTAGCTATTTGCGCCATTTTAAGTAAAATTTGATCGCAAGCCTCGGCGCCAAAGTAGTTATTCATCTTTCTAAACTCGTCTATATCCACGACTACGATTTTAGGGCTCTTCATAGTCGCTACGTCGCGCTCTAAAGCCGTTTTGTTGGGTAGTCCAGTTAGCGCGTCGCTATATAGGCGCTTTTGCATCTCGGAGTTATTGGCTAGTAGCCTAGCGTTGGTTTTCATGAGCGAGATTTGACTGTTTTTGATATTTCTAAAAAAAAGCCAATACTGAAACACGCAAATAAGCATCATGATAAGGGTAACTAAAACGGTATTTTTCATATTTACAGCAAGCCAAGTAAAAAAACGCGGGTCGTCAAAGCCTGAAATTTTTACCGCGTGAACCATATCGTAGCCCAGTATCACGCCGTCTGTTTTTTTAAAATAGCAAACCTCGGCCTTATTATCCGCAATCAGACGAATGCGCTTATAAATGCCCTTTTGCTCCAAATCCGTATGCGCCCTAGAGTCCATATCGCAAAATTTATAGGGCAAAATTTCGCCTATTAAATTAGGATGCTGCGAGCTGGCAAGCACCGTAAGTTCGTTTTTGTCTCCGGTTTGCTTAAATATCCAAGCAGGTACAGAATTAGCCGCTTCGGCATACCTTTGAAACTCGTTTATGTCGCGCTTGGCCACTTGTTTATAAATCATTTCTACTACGTTCATATATGCCTCGGCTTTAGCGTCTATGCCGATGTTTGAAGGGTAATTAACGGAGTCTTGAAATTTATTATAAAATATAAAACAAACGGCTATACACGAACATATCACAAGCACGACGATAGGTAAAACGAGATAGCGCGTTGCCTTGCTCTTAGATTCTAAATTTTGCATCGACCTTCTTTTATAATTTTATCGCCATTTTATCATTATTTATTTAAGTTAATCATTAAAGCCAAAATTTATAAAAATAATTTGCGCGCTAAAAAGCAAAGCAAGAAAACGGACGCGGTAAAACGACTATGCGGACGGCTGATTTTTCGTCGCTCTTTTTTGCGAGCTTTTAAGCGACTAGGCGCACTGGAGCCAAATTTAAAAGCCGCCGACTTTATAAAAATGCGTAAATAGGCTTAAATTTGACATTTTCAGGGTACGGGTCTCGGCGACTCAAATTTGAAATTTAAGCCAAATTTGAGCGTAAAAAGTTAAGGCGAAGTATCGTGAGATGATTTTTCGAGTTTTCTACTTCGCAAGCTCGCAGCTGCAAGCAGAAGAAGCAAAATTGGGCGTGCGCTAGGCATATAGCCTGCGGAGCGAAAATTTTGCGAAATCTCGGAAAAGCGCTCGCGAGACAAGCCGCAGCAAGGCAAATTTACAGCCTTACTATCTGCGCTCCAAATCCCCCCTGCCCCGCCGGCGCGTCAAAAAACTCCTTCACGCTCGGATGCTCGCGCAAGAAGTTTTTGACCGCGTAGGCGAGCTTGCCAGTGCCGATGCCGTGATACACCTGCACCTCGTCAAAGCCCATCACTAGGCTATCTGAGATAAATTTATCCAGCTTTTGCACCGCTTCGTCGGCGCGCAGGCCGTGTAGATCGAGCGTGACGCTAGCGTTTTGCGGCTTTTGCACGCTTAGATTTATGCCTGATTTTTTCGGCGGAGCTGGCGTTTCGCCGCTGATTTTTAGCTGATTTATCGGTACGCGCATGCTCACGTTGTCGGTTTGTATCACGGCGTCATTTTTGCTAAGGCTTACTACGACGCCTTTTATCTTGCCGTATTTTACGCGGTCGCCAACTTTTAGCTCGGGTGGGGCGGAGATTTCTGGCTTTTGCACGGCGCGTTTGGCCTCGTTTGCGCGGTTTAGGGCGCGCTGTTTTTCTTTGGTATCGTCTAGATTTATCGCCCGTCTAGCCTCGTTTATCGCCTTAAAATACTCCCGCTCCAGCCGCGTTATAACCTCATGCTGCTCGGCTTCGGCGCGCTCTTTTTGCTCTTTTAAATTTTCGATTAGCGAGTCTAGCTTTTGCTCTTTTTTCTCGGCGCTTTCGAGTTTTTCTTTGAGCTGCACCTCTAAATTTAATGTCTTTGTGATGATTTCGTTTAGATTTTCTTTGTCTTCGCCGTAGATCTTTTTCGCCTGCGCGACCAAATTTGCCGCGATGCCGTATCTAGCCGCAGTCTCAAAGGCGTATGACTTGCCGATCGTACCTTTTAAAAACTCAAATTTAGGCCGCGAATTTTCCTCGTCGTAAAGCGCCGCCACGAGCTCGACGTCGGGATTTTTGGCTAACAGCATAGCAAGGCGCTTGTGGTGGGTGGTGATTATCATCTTGATGTCCTGGCTCATCAGCCGCTCGATCATCACACCATACAGGCTCGCCGCCTCCTCAAAATCCGTTCCCAGCTCAATCTCATCGACTCCGATGAGTAGATTTTTTTTCGTAAAGAGCTTAGAAAAATGCACCATACGCCCGGCAAAAGTCGAGATGTCGTTTTTCACGTTTTGCGGATCCTCGATGATAGCGTCAAATTCCTTGAAATTTCCGATCTGCGATTTTTGCGCGTTTATGCGCATCGGAAGTAGGTATTTGGCTAGAAAGGCTGCGGCTATCAGCGATTTTAGCAGCATCGATTTACCGCCCGCGTTTACGCCGGTGATTAAAAGCACCTTTTTGCTAAAGTCTATGCTGATACTTTTTGGATTTTTTAGCGCGGGGTGGGCGAAATTTGCCAGTTTTAAATTTGACCCGCCACTTGGCAGCACGAACTCAAAATCCGCGCTTTTAGCCGTAAAAACCCGCGCGCAGTAGGCGTCAAACACGTCAAACGCTCCGTTTATAAATTTTAAAAACGGCAAGGCCTTGTGCATCGCGGAGCTAAAAATTTTGCAGTGCTCGTAGACAATTTCCTCTTTTTTATCTAGCAGCTCGCTTTGCTCTTTTTTGAGTTTTTGGATGTTTTCGGGCGCGACGTAGAAGTAGCCGCCCGAGCTTCTAGCCACGACCGTGCCCTTTAGCACGTGGTTAAAACCGCCTCGCACGAGCAGCGCCTCGACCGAGCTGATGTAGTGCACCTGCGTATCGACGAGATAGGGCGTGATAGATTTTGAGTAGATGAGGCGGCGCAGATCGGCGTCTATTTGCGCTCTTTTGGCGCTAAAGGCGTCTCTGATACCACCCAGACGCTCGTCTACTTCGTCTTTTAGCTCGCCGTTTTTGTCAAATGAATTTGCGAGCTTTAGCATCGGCTGCGGGATTTCTATTTTAGCGAGCCATTCGCCTAGTTTGCCTTCAAATTTGAGCGTTTTTAGGTAGGTAAAGTAGCTAATGATCTTAGCAAACTCGAAAATCTCGCTCACGTGCAGCGTGGCTTGTTTGCTAAGGCGAATGAGCGCGTCGTCTAGATTTTGAGCCGGTGTGGGAGGGTCAAACTGCTTTTGCGAGAGTTCTAAAATCTTTTCATAATGCAGCCTGCTGTCGCCCGCCATAAAAAGCGGCTTTGGGCGCGCTAGAAAGGAGTTAAACCGCGCCATATAGCCTTGCAGGTCTAAAATTTTTATAAGCCGCTCAAAGCCCTCCGCGTTTGTAAATTCTTTTTGCTCGCGGTGCGCCGCGGCGTCCGAAATATCGCCGTTTCTTTGCTCGCGCGAGACGTTATTTTCCAGCCCGCCAACCTCCCAAACGCTGCCTTGAGTCAAATTTTGATTATCTTTAAAATTACGCAATTATTCGCCTTTAAATTCGCAGCCATCAAGCGCGATCTTGACGCTGTTTAGCTCCTTTGCCGCGCGTTTTGCGACGAAGGATGACGTGCCGAACTCGTAGTTAAATTTGGTGTTATTTACGTCGAAATTTCCGCATTTTAGGGTTTTGCCTTGATTAAAAAGCGCGACTAGCTCCAGCCTTTTGCCCTGCTCGCTTTCTAGCCTGGTCTCGTAAAAATATAGCGCCGTCGCGACAAAAATAACCGAAAAAGTGATGATAAATTTCGCCTTTTTGCTTAGCTTCTCGTCGCTCACGCTAAATATCGCGATCGCGGCAAGCACGCCTAAAAGTACGATTATGACCCTCATGCATCGCCTCGCAGCTGATATGTGATGTCGCCAGCGCCAAAGCCGATCACTAGGCCGTCATCAAGCAAATTTTTCACGCCAAATTCATCCGTAAAGACGATCCCCTCGCCCTCGCGCGCGACTTTTTGCGTCATCACTGGGTT